>CAZLTY010000014.1:0-1784 GCA_964562575.1 uncultured Pirellulales bacterium | reverse complement strand
CTCTTCCTTGCCCTTCGGTGGCTACCCAAGACAAGCCCGCCCTCCTCAGCGCTCTCCGCGGTTAATTATAGCGGTTAATTATAATGGGGTGAGCAGGAGATTCGCCTTTACACAGGCAGGCAGGAAATCCTGTAAATTCTATCTTGATGTTCTGTTTCAAAATTGACGAGGAGGAATTTCTTTATTGTTTCGATGTTTGTTGTCAGGTGGGTGGACAACTCGTTTGTTGTGTAGGCGCCCCCTGCTCTCGCAGGGGCAGGCTTTTCCCCGCCCATGCGGAAATTTGAGATTGCCATGTAGATCAGGAGCTGGTCGGCTGAGAAACGATCCACCGCCGCGCCGCTGCGCAAGAAGGCATCCGTCAGTTTTGCGACCTCGTTGACTACCCTTTTTGACGGTTTGCCCTTGGCTCCGAAGGCGGTAAAGACCATTGTTCTGCCGCGCGTGCACAGCCTGAGCATGATGCAGTTTCCGGGGCCGTCGGAATCTGTTACGTCTATGTGCTCAAAGCTCCTGATCCTCAGTCCGCTTTGACACAGCAGTTTCTCCTGGCGGTGGGCAATGTGGGCAGGCAGTCGTGCCGTGTATATGCGGGCGTGGATTTGCGGTTCCTTTATTGGCTCGCATAGGTTGGTCATCTGCTTTCTGCCGGGAGTGAGTCTTTCTACCGCAGAGTTCGCAGAGGTCGCCGAGTGTTTTACTTCTGTCTCTGCGCTCTCAGCGTTCTCAGCGGTGAATTCTATCTTTGTCTCGGTGGATTTCTGCCAGGGCTGGATGGCGAAAGTGATCTCGCCTCCGCCTGCAGGGAAGAAGCCGTGCTTGACGAGTTTGCACTCGGCGACAAATCCGGCGGATGCGATGGCGGGTAGGAAGGTCTCGGCAAGAAAGTCAAACGGCGGCGCCCAGGGATTGTGCGTTCCGCCGCTCACCGTGACTGTCGAGGGTTTGTCCGCTAAGAACAAGGCGGGCAGGACCGTCTGGATGACCAGTGACGCCGAACCTGCCGAGCCGATATCGAAAGAAAAATCGCCGCTATGGACGGAGCCGGGCGCAAAATCCAGCACTTGTGAACCAAGGGCGGCGCCTTCGCAATGACCTTCACATATTTCGCATGCGGCCTGGACACAGCTCAAGTGCTGTCTCGCCAGGCCCGGCTTACGGCGGGCGGCGCGGATGTTCTCGATGTGCAGATGTTTGCCCGTTATGCAGGACAGCGCAAGACTTGTGCGCAGTATTTGCCCCCCGCCCTCGCCCATGCTGCCATCAATGAAAACGGTTTCCATATCACTTACCCAAGAAGGACAGTCTTGCTGATTGCGGTCGCCTTGCCACAACCAGGCAAACGGGTCAACAGTATTCTCACACATCTTGACGGCATAGTCGTAGGGCCCTGCGGGGCACATACTACCGCTGCGGCGAATAACACGCAACAAGGCAAGACACTAATAGGCTTGGCTTTCGCGCCAGCAGGGTTGAGTATTGACGGTGCCGCGAACACACGATGTGTTGGCATTGCCCTGCGAGTGGGTGGGGAGAAAAATGCTACTATAGTGCTCCCGATTGAAAATTCCCGTCTTTGCGCGGGTAGGTAGCTTTACAATAACAGTTTATGACCTTGATCGCGGGAATATAGGCTCTGTCGGAAGACTCCGTCGTCGGGTGCGAGATCGAGCGGTTTTTCGCCTGGCAAAGACGGCGAAGCAGGCGATATTGGTTTTATCGTCGATGGAGCCGGATGCAGCCAGGCGGAAAATAAGCCGCTCGAAGCCAGATCGAGTTTTCAG
>CAZLTY010000013.1:0-33906 GCA_964562575.1 uncultured Pirellulales bacterium | reverse complement strand
TTCCTGATTGCCTATAACGCCGAGATCGCCGAGGTTGCTCTTGTGTAAGAACTTGTCCTGCCACCCTCAACGCAGAGCAAAGTGAGGCCTCGTTTTTTCTCGCTCGGCGGCGATTGAGTGAGTATATTATTTCGATGAGAATAATTGCCGGTTCAAAACGCCGAATGAAATTACTCAGCCCCGCGAAAGGCGGTTCGCGGCCGATTACCGACAGGGTTAAGGAATCGCTGTTCAGCGTACTTTACAGATACGACCTGCCGGCAGACGCGATAGTAGCCGATTTGTTCTGCGGCGTCGGCTCGCTGGGGCTCGAATCTCTGAGCAGAGGAGCCCGGTTTGTGACTTTCGTAGAAAAAGACCCGAAGATAATCACGACATTGAACACGAATATCGAGAAAGCCGGTTTTGTTCAAAACTCAAAGGTCATAGGGACAGATGCATTTAGAATTGCCCCAGCCGTCGGCACGGGTGAAGAAGATTACGATCTTGTCTTCGTCGACCCGCCGTACGCAGCTTCCAGGAACGTCCGGGCCGATTCGCCCTTGAGCGGCCTGTTGGATTTGTGGGTCGATCAGGTCGCCGCCAATGGAATTGTGATTGTGAGGACCAGCAAGGACGTGACCTTGCTGGATCAATACGGACAGTTTGCGATAGCAGAGCGGCGCGAATGGGGGACGATGGCAGTAACCATCCTGGCGAAAAGCAAAACGTAACGGCCGCGGACCTTCGGCACAATACGACATACTACCTACGACATACGGACAAATGACAAACAGGCAAACAGCAATAAAAGTCATCAAAACATTGCACCGCAACGGCTTTCAAGCCCTGATGGCCGGCGGCTGTGTGCGCGACATGTTGCTCGGTCGGCGGGCCAACGATTACGACGTCGCCACCGAAGCGCAACCCAAAGACGTGATAAGATTATTCAAGCGCACGCTGAAGATCGGCGCAAAGTTCGGCGTGGTGATCGTTCTGATCGACAACCAGCAGGTGGAAGTGGCCACGTTCAGGACCGAGACAGGTTATGCCGACGGCAGGCACCCCGGTTCGGTCGAGTTCTCGAACGCAGCCGAGGATGCAAGCAGAAGGGATTTTACAATCAACGGCATGTTTTACGATCCTCTGCAAAAAGAGGTTATCGACTACGTCGACGGACAGGCAGACCTCAAAGCCCGGATCGTGCGGACTATCGGCAAGCCCGCCGAACGGTTCGGCGAAGACTATCTGAGAATGCTGCGCGCCGTGCGTTTCTCGACGCAACTCGGCTTCGAGATCGAACCGACGACGTGGCGAGCGATTCGCCGCAACGCTCCGAGCATCGCCAGGACAAGCGGCGAGCGAATCGCGATGGAACTGGAGGGCATCCTTGCCGGCCCCAACCGCGCCGCCGGGGCGTCGATGTTGATCGCCAGCGGCCTGGCCGAGACGATCTTCCCCGCCCTGCCGCCCGGGCAGGCACAGAGTGCGATCGGCATCCTGAAACAACTGCGAAAGAAGGTTGATTTTGCGCTCGCGTTGGCCGGTTTCTTCTCAACAGCAGAGACGGAGGCGGCGCTGCTCAGTTGCGACGTCCTGAAACTCAGCAGAAATCAGAGAAGGCAGATGAAGTTCCTGTTGACCAACAGAGGAAGGCTGCTTGACGACGAAATGTCTCTGGCAAAATTGAAGAAAATCCTCGCCGAGCCGTATTTCTGGGACCTGTACGAATTGCAGCGAGCGATCCAAAGAGCCGGAAGTGACAATGACAAAGGTATTGCACCGTTGATGCGCCTGCGCAGGAGAATAAGAGCGCTGGGTGACGTCGAGCTGCAACCCAGACCACTGCTCAACGGTTACGACCTGATCCGACTAGGTGCAGTGGCTGGCCCGGGCCTGGGACAACTCGCCGAAGAGATGTACATAGCCCAGCTCGAGGGAACATTGCGTACGCCACAGCAAGCGAAAGAATGGGCACGCCGTTGGCTCCAAAGACACTCGACCCACCAGTGATTGTTTCCACTATCTCGCACGTCAACTCTTGGCAATTCCCAATTGACAGGCACTTTATCATGTGCTACGTTTCACCCAGTGAAATGAGGATACGATACTCGACCGACCCAGAGAGAAGGTCATTATCGTACCAAAGAAGGGATGGGAATTCTCTATACAAGTGGGGAGCAGTCTGTGTTTGCCATCTCATAAGGACTGCATGGAGATTGTTATGAGAAAAATTGATTTCAAGGCGTTTAAGAATCATGTGAAATCATTGAGCGGGAAGACATTCCAAACGGGTCAACAGAAGAAGAACTTCATTGTTCAATTCAAGAAACACAAAATACACTACATTCCAAAGACTACAGGCAAACCAAGACCACATGAAGACATTTACCTTAAGCGTGTTGTTGATCGGTTCAACGAAACGAATTCTCTTATGCCCAAAGACTATGTCGACATAACTCTCAATGCCTCATATACCGTAGCTTTGATAGAGCAGTATATTGTAGGGAAGAATACGAAAGACAAAGTTTGGCGTATGGCCTTTCGATGTGGTGTACAAGGGCCTTCTCTTTGGAGCGAATGCAAACAGCATAAGGTAGCTGCCATAAGTTATGCCCCTTTAGCAGATATAGATCTCTCCAAGTATCCCCGCGAAGAACCTGAGGGGCTATGGCAACAGCTCGCTCCCACTCAACGATCGAGTCTTCGTCACGTTGCATATGACATGAAAGAAGGCGACACAATCTATGTCAAAGAAGGCACCCTGTTAGTCAGCAGGGGCACAGTGCACGGTTCGTATGAATTTCATCATGATTGCCCCATTATCGATGCCAATGGTGATCGCTGGTCGCATCACATTCCTGTTGATTGGGAAACAGATTTTGTCCCCATCAGTATTCTTTTGGGAGCCGAATCTGTCACTGTTCTTGAGCTAGATGGCGCTAGACTTGAAAAACTGGAATCCGTTTTATGCATCGACTCTGTTGTCAAAGATGACTTGGACTCATTGTCTGAGGAAGAGACCTTTCCAGAAGGAGGCAAAAAGACTGGATTCGTTAATTATTATGAACGTAATCAAAGCCTGCGAACAGCGGCAATTAGAATCCATGGCACTACCTGCAAAGCTTGCGGATTCAATTTTCGTGAGAAATACGGCGAACATGGCGAAGATTACATTGAAGTCCATCATCTGCGTCCTGTAAGGACGCTAACAAAGAAAGTGAACATCAATCCGAAGAAAGATATGACTGTTCTATGCTCAAATTGCCATAGAATAATCCACCGAGAGAAAGGTAATGTTTTGTCAATTGAAGAATTGAAGGGACTCATAACGGCTCATTCGATAGGGCCATAACCGGCCCCCTTTCTGGTGTCGTTTTCGATGGGTGGCAGCCACTGAGCGAACACAGTGAGCAAAGTGGATGGTTTTCAATCCTGTTTTGTTGTCGGCGCCATTGAGCCAGGAATGCGGACTCTTGCCATCCACTTCATTCGTTTCACTCATTCAGTGGCTGCCACCCATCGTTTTCCCGTCTGACGCTTTTTACGGGACAGCATTTTCCCCACAAGTTATGGAACGATACTGGAATATTGATATCAGGCAGATATTGTCATACACTCTCGGAAATGAAGAAGATCGGTGTGAACAAGCAAGAGAAGGACATTTTGGATTCGTGTGAACAGGGTCGGTGGCAGCCTGAATCATAATGCAGCCTTTCACTCTTCTAATCAAACCGTCCGGCTCGGACTGCAATATTGACTGCGAATACTGCTTCTACAAAGACCGTCCGCCGCAGTTCGGCTGCGGCAAGCAGCGAATGAGCGGCCAGGTGCTGGTCAAGCTCGTCAAAGATTACATGAGGCTTGGCTTTCCCGTGGCCGGTTTTGCATGGCAAGGCGGGGAACCCACGCTCATGGGTGTGGATTTCTTTCGCAAAGCGATTGAATTACAGAAACGGTATGGCACTTGCGGCCAACAGGTAAGCAACACACTGCAAACCAACGCAGTTCTGCTCAATGACAACTGGTGCCGCTTCTTCGGCGACAACAAGTTTCTTCTCGGCATAAGCATCGACGGGCCAAAAGAATTTCACGACCGGTATCGGCTCGATCATTCCGGCGCAGGCACATTTGACAGAGTGATGCGGGGCATCGAAACGTGCAGAAAACACGGCGTCGAATTTAGTGCTCTAATCCTGCTGAACACCAGCAACGTCGAGCATCCGCAGAAGCTGTTCGATTTCGTAATCGAAAACGAGCTGACCTACTTGCAGTTCATCCCATGCGTTGAAACAAATCCCGCGACAGGTGAGCCGGCGGATTTTTCAATCACAGCGAGACAATACGGCGATTTTCTGTGTAAACTGTTCGACCTCTGGCACGACTACGGCCCCGAAAAACTGAACATCCGCGAGTTCGACTCGCTCGTAACCCATTACGTCATGGGCAAACACACGATCTGCACATACAGCAAACAATGCGCAGGTTTTGTCGTAGTCGAGCACACGGGCGACGTCTTCTGCTGCGAATTCTTCGTCGAGCCCGAGTGGCGTTTGGGAAATATTCTCGAAACGCCCCTGGAGAAACTCGCAGCCGGCAAGAAGAAACGCTCTTTCGCACGGGCCAAGGAAAAGCTCTGCAACAAATGCCTCGTCTGCAACCACCTCGACATCTGCCGGGGCGGATGTATGAAAGACCGGGCGATGCTCAACAAGAATCGAGCATCGAGAATCGAGAAAGCTACTTCTGCGAAAGCTACAGACAATTCTTCGACTATTGCCTTCCGAGATTCATGCAAATCGCCGCGGCGATAGAAAACGGTTCGCTCGGCAGGCATACCCGCTCGACCGACAGGATCAGGCTGCTCATCGAAAAGTAGCCGCATTGTTTATGTTGTATGGATAGATTTGGTAGCTTAAGATATCAAAAGACAAGCAGCGCAGAGAAAACTCAGAATTGGCAGTATATGAATTCAGGAGGCGATCAAAATGAAACCGATAGTACTTTTGTGTTTGGTTTTGGTGCTAATATTTGTCGCTGTCGGGTGTGAGAACAAAATAAATAAACAACCTGAACCAACAAAGCCAAATAAGTCACCCCAAGAGACCACCGCTGATGGTGATAGTAACCAAGGTAAATCAATCGTTCCTGAAGAAAGCCAGGACAGTCCTTATCTTGAAGCTGTTCGTGAGTTCGGTGACAACGTACTTAAGTATGGCAGAGATACCTATGGCCCGAAGCATACACCCTTGTTTGTTGACGGCCTGAATATTCATACCCACGAGCCGGTCAAGTGGATAAGCCCCGTGCTTGCTGAACAGCCCATCGAAGAATCAACCACCCAACCCCAAGATTCGGCCAAGGGGCCACAGAAGGTTGAAATGCCAGCGAAGGGTGATTTGGCTAAGACTACTGGAGCTGAAGAATGGATCCTTTCCAACTTCGCTTCTCAGCAGACGCTATTACGGACTCTGGACGGATTATCGGCAGTAACCGGAGACCCCAAATACCGCGATGCAGCCGTGCAGGCAGTCAAATATGCCTTTGAAAACTTAAGGGATCTAAATGGATTGTTTTATTGGGGTAGTGCGGCCGCATATGATGCATTGACAGAAACCGTACGCCTAGATAAATCACACCATTATATGAAACTTAATTATCCTTATTATGAACTGATGTGGAATGTTGATCCAGATGTGACCAAGAAATTCATAGAGGCATTCTGGGTTAAC
The DNA here is from genome assembly GCA_964562575.1 of uncultured Pirellulales bacterium. Classification (GTDB taxonomy): domain Bacteria; phylum Planctomycetota; class Phycisphaerae; order Sedimentisphaerales; family Anaerobacaceae; genus SG8-4. The sequence goes on along the minus strand of CAZLTY010000013.1, from coordinate 28,195 downwards.
CATATTCATGACTGGTCTAACCTTAATATGAACCGTTATAGCGACCTAGGTAGGCCAGACTTAGTAGGCGATAATCCCTGGAATCATACATATGATAGCAATGGGGCAGTATTTTATAAGAGTAGGTCGAATGCTGTTGGGTTCTTATCTACTGGAAGTAGCCTGATTCATGCGGGCGCTATGCTGCATGTCCTAACGGGACAGGAAGAACCACTTATTTGGAGTAAACGACTCGCCAAACGCTATGTTGATACTCGGCATCCTAATACAGGCATGAGCTATGAGGCATACAATGTACGTTGGTCAGAATTGGGAGATGATTTAAAAGAACACTTTGATGATCCGCGTACTACTCCCTTTCCTTACCGTTGTTTTAAACCAAATCCAGTAGGAGGCCCCATTCGTTATGAAAACAGGCAAGCTTGGACGTGGTTGTCCTTTCTTCTGACAGGAGAAATGCTTGGAGATGCAGGTAATGAATTTACTCAATGGGCTCTGGAAGAGTTTACTGCGTGGGGTGAGGCATCTTATCGAAAAGAAGATAATTCTTTCGTTCCTATGCTTACTAGCGGCGTTAAGCTAGAAGGGTATGTGTTGAAGAATGTCATCACCTCTTCTGGTACAAGAGATGTTGTGGTTAAGCCCTACTTTGCAGCTCCGTCGACCTTCTGGGCATATGCCGTGGCTTATCGTGTAACTGGGGATGACTTTATGTGGCAGATGGTAAGAAATATCGCTGCTGGAAATAATTTTGGAGACATTGGAGAAAATCAAAAGCAAAGAGCGGAGTTGAGAGTAGATACAGCTTGTGTCGATGTTTATGCTCTTTTGGGGTTTCTTGAACTCTACGATAAAACAAATAAACAAGAATTTTGGACAACAGCCCGGCGAATTGCTGATAATATTCTGGAAAGCAAACTCCACAAAGGATTCTTTACTCTGAGCAAGGAGCATATCTATTCAAGATTTGATTGTTTTGAGCCTCTTGCTTTACTGCGTTTAATAGCTGCAATCGAACCTAAATCATTTTCAGTCCCAAAGGTTTGGCCGTGTGTTCCAATGTTTAGGCCCCCCTATCGTCATAGAAGGGAGCTTATTGACCGTGTTGTTATTTATGACTTGACTGAGTCAGCCGAAGTACCGATGTCACTTCAGGAAGCTGCAGCTATTGGAGATGTCGACTTGGTGACACGTTTGATTGATGAAGGGGCTCAACTTGATGGAGCAGTTATTGAAGACGAAACCGCCTATACCGCTCTTCACCGTGCGGCAATAAGAGGGCATAGAGATATTGCTGAGCTGCTTCTTGAGAGAGGAGCCAATGTTGAGGCAAGAGATTTTTCTGGTGCTAGGCCCTTGCATTTTGCTGTTGAGAATGGGCATCAAGATATCGTTGAATTATTGTTGGCTCATGGTGCCGATGTTGCTGTTAAGGATAAGCTAGGTCGAAATCCGTTTGATATCCTATTACTCAATAACGATGAGGACATTAGGAAGTTGCTACTTACTAAAATTGCTGAAACGGGTATTTATACGGCTGTTCGGATGGGAGACCAAGGCCAGGTCAAGGTGTTTTTGGATCAAGGCATTGACATAGATTCAAGGGACGACAAGGGAAATTCTCTGCTGCATTTAGCAGTTGAGGGATATCTCAAGAATATTGTTCAGTTTTTAGTCGACCGAGGAGCAGATGTGAATATTAAGGATAAGAGAGGCTATACTTCTCTGGATCGTGCTATTTCGCGCAACCAAATAGGTATAATTGAAATCCTTGTTGTTAATGGAGCCCAATTCAATGTAAAGGGGCCAGATGGCAGGACTGCATTTTCTCGTGTTTTGTGGTCAGGGCAGGCTGATAATGAGGAACTTGTCGATATCTTTGTCAAAAAAGGGGCAGATGTCTCGACGTTCCATAGGGCTGCGGCTCTGGGCGATATGCCAAGAATTAATACTTTCTTGGAACAAGGCTCTTCCGTAAATACCAGGGACGAGTATGGATACTCGCCACTATTTTGGGCATCTCTAGAGGTGGCGGAGTTGCTTATCGCTCAGGGGGCAGATGTTAACTTTAAGGCGAACAACCAGGAAACACCCTTGCATCACGCGACTTGGATAGAGGCTAACCGTATTGCCCAACTATTACTTGCTCATGGTGCTGATGTGAATGCCAAGGATGCACAAGGCTACACTCCGCTTATTCGCTCTGTCATGGCAGTGGGAGGTAACAGGCAGCTTTTCGAGTTGTTTATTGCTCATGGTGCAGACGTTAACTCTAAGACCCGAATGGGCCATACAGCATTGCACTGGGTGGTTGCTACTGTGAGGAGGGACGGCTTTACCAGCATTCGGAAGGGCATGCTAGAAGTCTTGATTGCGAATGGCGCCGATGAGGATGCTAAAGACAATAATGATCGCACTCCCTTAACAATGGCTATAAAAAGAGGACACCTTGAGGTAGCTGAGGCATTGGCAAAGGCGGCCGGAGGGCAGCAAACAGGGGAGGAGGCTTCTTCTGAAACATCTATCCATATGGCTGCTCGGATGGAATACCAAGACCGGGTCAAGGATTTTCTTGATCGAGGTGCTGACATTAACGTAAAAGATGATAAGGGGCATAGCATACTGCACTATGCAGTTACGGAAGGTCACGAGAGTCTTACCCGGTTTTTAATCGACCAAGGGGCAGATGTGAATATTAGGGATGGGAAGGGATTTACTCCTCTGGATCGTGCTATTTCGCGCAACCAAATAGGTATAATTGAAATCCTCGTTGTTAATGGAGCCCAATTCAATGTAAAGGGGCCAGATGGCAGGACTTTATTTGATCGTGCTTTGTGGTCAAGAAACAGGGAACTTGTCGATATTTTTGTCAAAAAAGGGGCAGACGTCTCGACGCTTCATAGGGCTGCGGCTATAGGCGATGTGGTGAAGGTAAACAAATTCTTGGAGCAAGGTTTTGATGTAGACACCAAGGACGATCAGGGGTGGTCACCACTTTTTTGGGCAACTCGTATGAATAAACGAGAAACGGCTGAAGCGCTTATCTCTCAAGGGGCGGATGTCAACTTTAAGATAGATAGCCAGATAACACTCTTGCACCACGCGGCTCGGGTAGGAGCTGATGGCGTTGTCCAATTATTGCTTACTCACGGTGCCGATGTTAATGCTAAGAATCGACAGGGTCTAACTCCGCTTCACGCTGCTGCCGAGGAAGGCCACCGTCAGATTGTGGAACTGCTAATTACGAGTGGCGCTGATTTTAACGCAAGGAATACCAGTAATGACGCGACGCCATTACACCGGGCGGTCGTTGGCGGGCACAGGGAGGTCGTAGAGACCCTGCTTGCGCATGGTGCAGATATGGATGTTAAAAACAGACGGGGTCGGACACCTTTAGCTGTGGCTAACCAATTCGGCCGCGCTGAGATCGTCGAATTGCTGCATAAACACGGAGCCAAAGAATAATGCAGCCGCCAAAAGAGCCATTCACCTGAAAAGCCTGGTATCAGCGGTGCTTTTCTGTTACCATTTCGCCGTAAAATCGAGGAGAAAATCATGCTCAAGAAAGTTGGCATTATGAAATATATGGCTTTTGTGTCGCTAATCATCTGCATTTGTTTGACAGAAACCACAATTGCCGACAGTACAACATCAACACGGAACAAAGCTGAAGATTTTAACGTCGGGATCTGCACGCACTTTAGTCAGGACAAAGGTATAGTGGAACTGAATATCCGGAGCATGAAGAATGCCGGTATTGGCGCAATCCGTGATGAGGCAACATGGTCGAGCATAGAACGCCAAAAGGGCAGGCTCATCATGCCTCAACGGTGTAACGACTATGTTCGCAGTGCAAGTGCAGCCGGGCTGGATGTCATGCTGATACTTGACTACGCCAACCGCTTTTATGATGACGGCGACCGACCCCGCTCGCCTGAGGCGATTGAAGGGTTTTGCCGTTACGCCGAGTTTGTGGTGCGCCATTTTGGAAAAGATGTTCGTCTCTATGAGATATGGAATGAATGGGACATAGGAATCGGCCTGCCGAAGAAATACGACAAGGGCGGTTCCCCCGAGGATTACATCAAGCTGCTCAAGGCGGTTTATCCCCGAATCAAAACCATTGAGCCGGGCGCAATTGTCATCGCCGGCGGATGCACCAGCGGCGCAGTCAACAAAGGCTGGTTTGAAAAGATCATCCGGCTTGGTGCCCTTGACTATTCCGATGCCGTCTCGATTCACAGCTACAACTACAGCGCAGGATTCCCCGAGCGCTGCCCGGAAACATGTTCGGTGTGGATGACCGATGTCCAAAAGATGCTGCGCAAATACAACAAAGGCAAAAATGTCCCCTTCTACGTTACGGAGATGGGCTGGCCCACACATATAGGCAAAAGGAGTACTACCCCGGAACTGTCCGCTTCGTATCTGGCAAGGCTGTATCTTCTTGCGCGCACGTCACCATCTTTCCGCGGCTTGTGGTGGTATGACTTCCAGGACGACGGCTGGAATCCGGAGCACAACGAAAACAACTTTGGCATTGTTCGGCCTGATCTTACTCCTAAGCCCCACTATTACGTGATGGCGGATATATCCGACTTAATCGCAAGGGGCAAGTATCTCGACCGTTTGAAGACCAAAGATGATGATCTTTGCGTCCTGCGATTCAGGCACAAACAGCGCGATTTCTGGGCCTTGTGGTCTTCGGATGACCGGGATCGTCAGGTGATCTTAAAGACGGACTCGCCCGCCGGCGATCTTACGATTCATCAATTGGGACACAAACCGTACCAGAGCGGCTGGGGATTCCGCGACTGGGTCGGCCGCAGAGGTGAGTTCATCCCGGACCGGCTGTCAATTGTTGCGGGCCCACGGCCATTACTGATCAGTGGTGACATGACAAAGGTTTCGGTCTTAGAGACAATCCCAAGACCAAGAGAAGCGGTTAACAGAAAGAAGAATCAATAGAGTCAGCCTGACTTGCATACCGAGGAGTAACTATGAGCAGGTCCAACTACACACGCCGGGGCTTTGTAAAAGCAATAGGTTTGGGAGCAGCTACGCTGGGGATGCCGCAGTGTTTGTCAGCCCCGGGCAAAAAGAGACCCAATGTGCTGTTTATTGCTGTGGATGACCTGCGCCCGCAGCTTGGCTGCTACGGCCACAAGCAGATGATCTCACCCAACATCGACAATCTCGCCTCGGACGGCGTCACCTTCCTGCGCTCGTATTGCCAGGTGCCGGTCTGTGGGGCCTCGCGCGCCAGCCTCTTAACCGGGACAAGGCCTACCAAGGACAGGTTCCTCGGTTACGCCACCTGGGCTGAGAGGGACCTGCCGGGCACACTTAGCGTTGCCGAGCATTTCAAGAACAACGGATACCACACCATATCGAACGGCAAGATCTTTCACCACAGGGCCGATTGCAAGGATAGCTGGAGCGAGGACGCCTGGCACCCGAAGGGCAACTGGCGCAATTACATGCTGAAAGAAAATCAGAAGCTGAACCGCCGAAAATCCAAGCCGGCCGGTCCTGCGTATGAGTGCGCCGATGTCCCGGACAACGCCTATTTCGATGGGCAAGTCGCCGACAAGGCGATTTCAGACCTTCGCCGGCTAAAGGATATAGATGCGCCGTTCTTCCTGGCGCTTGGATTCCTGAAGCCGCACCTGCCCTTTAACGCTCCGAAGAAATACTGGGACATGTACAAGCCTCAGGAAATCGACCTGGCCGACAATCCGTTCAGACCCAAAGGCGCTCCCGACGCCGCCCTGCACAACTGGGGCGAGTTGCGGGCCTATCACGGTATCCCGCCGAAAGGTCCTCTGTCCGAGAAACTATCCCGCAAACTCGTGCACGGTTACTACGCCTGCGTCAGTTGCACCGACGCACAGATCGGTAGAGTGATAGCCGAGCTTGACCACCTGGGATTGCGGGAGAACACCGTCGTCGTGCTCTGGGGCGATCACGGCTGGAATCTCGGTGAGCACGGCCTGTGGTGCAAGCACTGCAATTTTGAGACTTCTCTGCACTCGCCGCTGATCGTGACCGCTCCGGGAATCGCCGCCGGCAGCAAGAGCAACGCCCTTACCGAGTATGTGGATATTTATCCGTCGCTCTGCGAACTGTGCGATCTGCCACAGCCCGACCATCTGCAGGGCAAAAGTTTCGTCCCGCTGCTGAAAAACCCGAACCTGCCCTGGAAAGAGGCCGTGTTCAGCAGGTATTTCAAGGGTGATTCGGTCAAGACGGATCGCTATCGCTATACCCAGTGGCGCGGCAAAGACGGCGGCGTATATGCCCGAATGCTGTACGACCACAGGGTGGATTTGGCCGAGAACGTGAATATCGCCGAACAGCCCCAGAACAAGAGACTCGTTAAGAAATTGAGCAATATGCTCCGGGAACCCAAGAACTAATGCAGCCGTTCACTCTCTTGATAAAGCCTTCAGGTTCCGACTGCAATGTCGATTGCAAGTACTGTTTCTATAAGGCCCGCGCCCCAGAGGTCGGCGAGGGCCGCCAGCGGATGAGCGAAGAGGTGCTCGAAAAGCTCGTCAAGGACTATATGGAGCTTCGTTTCGGACTGGCCGGTTTCGCCTGGCAGGGAGGCGAGCCGACGTTGATGGGGCTGGACTTCTACAAGAAGGCCGTGGAGCTGCAAAAGAAATACGGCATAACCGGCCAGGAGGTCGGCAACTCGATACAGACCAATGCGATTCTGCTCGATGAGAAATGGTGCCGTTTCCTGCACGAAAGCAAGTTCCTCGTCGGAATCAGTATCGACGGACCGAAGGAGTTCCACGATTTCTACCGCCCCGATCATTCCGGCGGCGGGACGTGGGAGCGAGTGATGCGTGCCATCGAGAACTGCAAGAAATACGACGTCGAGTTCAATACTCTAACCTTGCTAAATGCAAAGAACGCCGAACATCCTGACGAAGTGTTTGACTTTCTGATCGGACTCGGCGTAAAGTTCCTTCAATTCATACCCTGCGTGGAGGTCGATCCCGAAACAGGGAAGATCGCGGACTTCTCAGTGACGCCGCAACAGTACGGCGATTTCCTGTGCAGAATCTTCGACCGCTGGTGCGAATACGGCCCGCTCAAACTGAGCATTCGCGACTTCGATTCGCTGCTGTCATACTATGTCACGGGCCGACACACGATCTGCACATTCGACCAACAATGCAGCCAGTACATAGTCATCGAACACACAGGCGACGTCTTCCCCTGCGACTTCTTCGTCGAGCCAAAGTGGCGTCTGGGCAATATCTTCGAGGCGCCGATAGAGAAACTGGCGGCCAGCAAGAGGAAGCGGGCCTTCGCGCGGGCCAAGCGCAACCTGTGCAACAAATGCCTCGTCTGTCGCCACCTTGCCATCTGTCGAGGCGGCTGCATGAAAGACCGCGCCCCGTTCGACAAGGACAACTTCGGCAAGGAGAGCTACTACTGCGAAGCCTACAAGCCGTTCCTGGATCATGCAGCGCCCAGATTCATGCAACTGGCTGCCGAGATCAACGCACAACGAGCCGCCCAGGGCCAGCCGCCCGGCCATGATGGCCCTTAAGAGATTTGTTGAATTACAAGCATTGTCAGTATAGACTACCTCTGTTCAATAACAAGTCCGGCCCTATTGGGCCAGGGAGGTTGGAATGAGGAACGCATTGCTATTTCTGTTGGTTTGGCTGCTGCCAGTAGGATTGTTTGCTCAGCAGGCAGACAAGAACCAGCAAAAGGCGCTTGTCTTCACGCACGTTACGGTGATAGATGCCACGGGCGCTCCGGCCAAACCCGACATGACGGTGGTGGTCCGGGGTGACCGTATCGAGGCGTTGGGTAGAACCGGCAAACTTACTGTCCCGCGAAATGCGCGGGTGGTGGATGCCACAGGCAAATTTCTCATACCCGGCCTCTGGGACATGCACGCTCATCCAAACTTGGGAAAGCGCTACCTTGCCCTCTTCACTGCCAACGGAGTAACAGGCCTGCGTGTTATGTACGGGCAACGAGCGTATCACGAGTGGCGCAAAGAGATTTCTGCTGGGAAACTGATAGGACCCCGGATGGTCATCGGAAGCCCGGCTGTTGGGTTTGGGCCGGATGATCTTCTTGCCGTCAGCAGCGAAGACGAAGGGCGCCAGTTTGTCAGGAAGGTTAAGAAGGAGGGCGCAGATTTTGTAAAGGTCAAGAACTATATACTGCGAGACGCCTATTTCGCTATTGCCGATGAGGCAAGGAAACAGGGGATCCCCTTTGCCGGACATGTGTCCCACTGGGTGAGCACGGCTGAGGCCTCCGACGCCGGGCAACAGAGTATTGAACACCTCAACAGTATCTTGCGGGGCTGCTCGCGTAGAGAAGAACAGACTAGAGCGAAGGGCATGGAAGGCCGGCGGCCAGGCCAAAAGCCATTGACGGAGACTTATAGCGAACAGAAAGCCGCCGAACTTTTCGCTCGTTTCGTAAAGAACGGCACGTGGGTATGCCCTACAGTCCTAGTCGGGAGCCATGGGTGGTTTTGGGATGAGGAGGACTTAGCGAATGAGCCGCGACTCAAGTACATGCCGCTGTCCTACAGGGATAGATGGAATTCCAAGGTCGATGTTCGCACTGCTAAGTCAACTGCACAGGGCCGGGCAGATTTTGTGAAACGGATTCAGAAGCTACTCGAGGTAGTAGGCACGATGAGGCGTGCGGGTGTGGGGCTGCTCGCCGGGACGGATACGCCAATTCCCTATTGCTTGCCCGGATTCGGCCTGCACGATGAACTGGCGTTGTTAGTTCGGGCCGGGCTGTCGCCTATGGAAGCCCTGCAGACTGCAACATACAATCCGGCGAAGTTCTTTGGTAAGCTGCATTCGATGGGCACTATTGAACAAGGCAAGATAGCCGACCTGGTCCTGCTTGAAGCCAACCCGCTGCAAGACATCAGCAACACGCAAAAAATCGCTGCTGTTGTGTTTGGCGGCAAGATCTTTGACAAGACGGCGCTACAGAAGATGCTCGTACAGGTTAAGGCCTCGCGTCTCCACACCGCTGCGGCTGACGGCAATACTGAGCACGCCGAATTGCTTATTGCAGAAGGCGCCGATGTCAACGCGAGAGACCAACAAGGGTGGACACCTGCATTGACTGCCTTGTATGCGTGGGAGTTGGCTGTAACCGATCTGCTACTGGAAAAGGGAGCAGATACCAACGCGCCGCATCTGGCTGCATACACTGGCGATCTCAGAGGTATCAAGAGGCTGCTCGATAAAGATGCCCCTGTGGACAGCCCGAAGGGCCTTAGCCTCCTCCATGCGGCGGCTGCCGGTGGTCACACAGATGTCGTTGAGTTCCTCATTGCCAAAGGTTTTGAGGCAACAGCAACCACCGACGATGACGTGACGCCTCTGCACTATGCGGCGCTGGGCAACCATGAAAAGATAGCGGAGATCCTCATTGCCAAAGGGGCTGATATCAATTCATCGGTGAGGAACGGCCAGACACCCTTACACAGGACGGCCCTTAGTGGCTCCAGGAAAGTTGCAGAGCTTCTCATCAGGAAGGGGGCCGACGTCAATGCAGTAGACAACACGAGAGTAACCGCTCTGCACACAGCTGCAGAGGAAGGCAACAGAGATATAGCAGCACTGCTGATCGCCAGGGGTGCTGACGTGAATGCAAAAGACAAGTGGGTCTGGACGCCTCTTCACTACGCGTGCTGGAGGAATCGAAAAGAGACAGTCGAATTTCTTCTTGCCAAAGGTGCTGACCTGAATGCAAATCAGGAAGAGGGCAAAATCCCTCTGGCAGTCGCAGAAGAAGAAGGCCACACGGAAATCGTCGAACTCCTCCGCAAGCACGGGGCCAAGGAATAGAATTAGAAAGGACCAGTTATGGAATCGATGAAACGCAGAAACTTCCTCAGCAGCTCCATCGCGGCCGCAGGTGCTCTGGCGCTAGCTTCGGATCGATCAGAGGCCGTCTCGCCCGCCCCGAAGTCACGCCGGCCCAATCCTATTGCCGTCTCGACTTATTCGTTCTGGCGCTTCAAGAAGGGCATGAAGATGCCCATCGAGAAGTGCATCGACGAAGCAGCCCGGATGGGATTTGACGGCGTGGACCTTTTACTGTACCAGATGGAAAGCGAAGAAAACAGTTACCTGCAAAAGATCAAACGTCACGCCCTCATCAACGGCCTGGACCTCTGCTGCATGTCCACCCACCAGGGATTCGTCTCTCCAGATAAAGAGAAACGCCAGAAGAACATCGACCTGACGATCAGACAGATCGAAACCGCTTACAGACTCGGCGTTCCCATCGTCCGCCTCAATACAGGCAGGTGGGGAACCAGCGGAAACTTCGACGAGCTGATGGCCAATCGCGGCATCGAACCGGTCCTGCCGGGCTACACCGAAGAAGACGGATTTAAATGGGTGATCGACAGCATCGAAAAGTGCCTGCCCAAGGCCGAGGAGTGCGGCGTCATTCTCGGCCTCGAAAACCACTGGGGCCTGGCCCGCACGCCGGAAGGATTGCTCAGAATCGTCAACGCGATTGACTCACCCTGGCTGGAGATACTGCTTGATACGGGCAACTTCCTCGAGGACCCCTACGACAAGCTGGAAATGTGCGCACCTCAAACCGTGTTCATGCAAGCCAAGACCTATTACGGCGGTGGACTCTGGTACGAACTCGACCTGGACTACCCGCGCATCGCCCGGATAATGCGAAAACACAACTTCAAAGGCTACGTCTCGCTTGAATTCGAAGGAAACGAAGACTACAAAACCGCCATCCCTAAGAGCCTCGCCCGCCTGCGAAAAGCGTTCAGCTAGCAACCAGACAAACCGCGGACTTCGGTGACCACACAGATGCATGGTCACCGAAGTCGCAAGAGTATGCGCCTTGCAACGCTAAAGGCTATTCTACCTTCTTGAGAATCATCTGCCGCGGCGCGCCTGAGACGTGGAAACTTCCCTGGGGGTAAATCATTCCTTTATCCACGATAAGACTGCCATCTTCTTCGAAATATCCCCGGTAGTAATAGTCGGCACCGTGAGGGCTCTTGTCGTTGATGTCTATGATTATTTCGTCCGTCGTGAGCAACCACGTGCCCGGTACGGTCGTCCCGGCCTTGATTGCCCCTGGAGTCTTGTCTTTCCCGAACCTATCGCCCATCGTAACCTGGCATACCCCTTCGGGCCGGACATCAATCTCATGGACATCACCTCTACTCTCGCCCCGCCATCGACCCAGGAATTCAGTTTCGGCAACCGGCTCCACAAGAACCATCTTGACATCCGCCAATTCGCCAATGTCAAGCCGCCTAACAACGGTTCTGGCCTTATCAGCAACTTTTCTCGCCAGCGAGGCGCTTGGGCGGTCGTGCTCGATGCGGAACGTCAGTGGCACATTTTTCGGTTTGGTTAGACGCCATAGGATATGTTGCTCGAGGTCTTTCAGATTAACCAGCCCCGATGTCAGAGGTTCGGGGCCTCCGTCCGGACGCTTCATGGCATGCGTATGGAAAGTGGTGATCTCGCCCTGTCTGAGGTAGAACGTGGCGTTGCCATCGCCCACAGTATCAGTCGCCGAACTCAGACGCACTTCGGTATCCATTTGCGAGTTGGTCTCTTTTGACACCGAGATGATTTTGTTTCGCAGATCTCTGGCGGTATTTTGTGTATCGCTGGAGCAGTAGATCTCAATTCGTATGGGCAGGCTATCGGCGTCTCCGAGCTTGCCCCGGAGGTAGTTCAGTGTCTCTTTTTCGGATAGAAATCCTGCCACTTTCCAGCGTTGAACAACCCAGTAATCGATGAATGGTTTCTGGCATTCCAGAACAAACAAGCGATCATCTATTATCTCGAGAGATATAAACGAATTGAGAGTCTCTATTGGCTGTGCGGCTAAGGGAAGCTTGGGGACAATTCCCACCGTCTCCCGCAGATTCGCCAACTCCGTCGTTCGTTTGGATTCGAGTTCGGCCTTGGCCAGCAACAATTCATAGCGCATCTCGGCGGGTCCTCTCGTCGCTTCGGCCTTTTGTGCGAGTTGTTCGATCTGCAGATCCAGCAGTTTGATCTGCGCGTAGGTTTGCGTGACCTTACGGACGATATCGAAAACCTCTGCTTTGCCGAGTTTCCTACCGCCCTCCCGGCTCTCCATTGCCATTCGAATCAGGTCGCCCAGCTCAGGGTCTTCGACCTTCTGCGCTCGCTCCAGGATGCTCGGAGTCTGACTCTGGGCTATTGCCGCCGCTCCGAGGACCATCGGCAAACCCAGGCAAAGGACACACAACAATGTTCTGTTCGGTTCGGTTCTCATTTCTTAATCTCCAAAAGACTGTGCAAGAATTTGACTTATACTCTCAGCCGACGGTTTCGGGCCCGATATGCCCATCGGCTCTACACGTTCTGTTTGATCCTCGAGGTACTCGGCAGCGGCGAACACTCGCATGGTCCGGCCATCGGCGGTGAATGCATCAGCAGGCAGCAGTCTGCCCGCGCGCTCGACGGCACGAGCCATGCGGTCTTGCATACCCAGGTGCCTGAAAAAACGAGCCGCGTCCAACCAGGCGACGAGTTCATCCGGTACGGTTACTCCATCGAGTTCGGCGCCCTGCCGTTGAGCGATATTCTCGGTACCGGGCACCGCGGCCGGCACTGACAGGCGACCGCCAAGAAACGCAACACCGATGGTCAATACTGCAGCGACCGCCAGCGCCGCCCTCCGCCAGGCGGAGCGTCGCCGGCAAACACGAACGAACTCGGCCGTCGAGTCACCGAGCACCTGTTGTCTGAACGCTTCTCGCGGCGAATCACCCGACAAATGTTGCCTAAGATGTGTCTCTACATCTCTGTCTTTCATATTGTCACCCCATACAATGCATCAGTCCAAAGTTCGTATCTGTTCGTACTCACGGGCAAAGCCGGCCCTGGCCCGCCGCAACAGCGATTCGATCGCCTCTATGCTTGCACTCTTGTTTACGGCGATCTCATTCATGCTCAGGCCCCTGAGGTACTTCGCCTCGAGCACGGTGCGATAATGCGAGGGCAGCCGGGCGAGTGCCTCATGCACCCGCAAATCAGAGTCTCTCGGCGTGACCGCCTCAGAAATCCGCCTGGCGGATGACTCTTCGTGCTGCTTCCGCCGCTGCTCGCCAGAGCGGACCGCCATATTGCGGTTCCTCGCTATCCCGAATAGCCATGCCCGAAAGGCCGCTCGAGCCAGATCGAAACGATTGATCCGTCGGGCCGCAGTGACGAAGACCTGCTGGGTCAACTCCTCGGCCAGATCATGTCGACCGGCCGCCAGCGCAACGCAGAATCTGTAAACCGCATCGAAGTGCTGCTCAAACAACTGTCGCCATGCCTGCTCGCTGCCATTCTGCGCGGCCTGTATCGCAAACGTCTCGGAGTCCACGTCCATTAGTCGGTTGCTCGGATAATCGGTATTCTCAATCACGTCTCTACAACTACTTCTCGCCCCAGCCGTCAAATCCGTCGCCAATGCCGGAAGAAACATTGAAAATTCGCAATACTTTAGCGAAGTGGAGCATTTCGCTAAAGCGGTTCACGGTTCTAGGTTCACAGTTGATCGAATAACCTAGTTTTATCAGCCACCAACCCTGAACCGTGAACCTTCTAACCTGGAACCAACACTTTTGCCGCACACGGCTAAAGTGTTACGAAGATTCTATCATGGCAGCCCCCGGTAGCACACTGGCAAATCTACCCCAAGAGCCTTCAGTTGAGCCGACTTGCGCCGAGCGGCAGAAAGAAGAGTTTTTTCAATTTTCCCGGTAACACCCATCTACCGCTGCGCACTATACTATCAGAGAATTCACTGTAAGCGATAAGGAAGGCGACCCAGAAGTATGCGTATGCACTCGGTCTTCATCGAGCACGTCGAGCGGCTCAGGCGGCTCGTTGTTGCAATGGGACTGAGCATAGAAGAAGGACAGGACATCTTGCAGGATGTGTATGTTGAGGCCGTGAAGGGGCCCCCGAAGTATCGGGGCGAGCAGGAAGCTTCGCAATGGCTGATGCGGGTGACGGCGAACAGGTGCCTGCTGGAGTTTCGGCGAAGAAAACGCCATCGCCGGGCCGCGAGCGAAGTCGTGAAACAGTGGGCCGAATTGGAGAAAGGCTCCTCGGGGCCTGACAAACAGGCGATTACCGCCGAGGAAGTGGAGACTATGATGCAGTGCCTGAGTGAAATGGATGAGTCTTTGCAGGTACCGCTGGCGATGAGGTATTTTTGCGACCTGAATTCGACCGAAATCGGCGAAATCCTGGATCTCGAGCCCGGAACCGTTCGCAAGCGGCTCCACAAAGGACGGATCATCCTCGCTGACGTCCTGCTGAAAAAAGGAATCAAGCCGTGAAAGAGCACACTTGTCTGATTGTATCCAAGGAAGAACTTGTGGCCCATGCAGACGGCGACCTGCCACCAAGTGAAGCCGAGCGGATAGCCGAACACATCGCCGCCTGCCCGGTCTGCCAGGCTGTAATCGAAGCACTGGAGCGATCCCTGCAAGTAACGCAGGCAATCTGGCAAACCGCCCAGGCCCGGTGGCCCGAAACTCCATCGTTCGACAAAGTCAGATCGAACAAATGGCCCCACAGAAAGGCGATGCGTGTCGCGGCGGGCGTTCTGTCAATAGTCGCAGTAGGGGCGGCATGGCAATTGCTACCCGAATCGAGTGACCATCGACGCACGGTCAGTGAAGAGGCAAAGGTTATTGAGCTAAAGCTTAAGATAGCCGACTCCGCCGACGCCGCCCGATTGCTGGCTGCGGCGGAGTTGCTAAGCAAATATCCTGAAGCCAAGAGTGGGATTAGGCAGCGATATCAACACATCGTCGAAACTTATCCCGAAACAGCCGCCGCGGCTAAAGCTAGACTGAAGATACAATAACTCAAATCAGGAGACTTAGGAAAATGATCATTTCGAAACGATACCGATTTGCGATTGGTCTGGTTTTGGCCGGCTCGTGTCTTTCTGGACTAGGCGCTGAGTCTAATAAGCCACAAATAAAGCTGAAATATGTAGTAAGTGCGACGCCACTTTCTACTTCGCATTTTGAAAAAGACTCGCCAATCTTACCGACTTACATGTCACGCTTTACGGTAAGGTGGTATTTCGCACCGCCGGATGATCCGAATCGTGCGGACCTGCTCAAAACACCTGCTGGTAAGACCTTGTCGGACCTTCAACAGGAATTTATG
Source organism: uncultured Pirellulales bacterium (assembly GCA_964562575.1). Lineage (GTDB taxonomy): Bacteria > Planctomycetota > Phycisphaerae > Sedimentisphaerales > Anaerobacaceae > SG8-4. The sequence goes on along the minus strand of CAZLTY010000013.1, from coordinate 12,974 downwards.
AGAGGCAAACAGGCCGATTGGCTGTTGAGTCCTGATGATGAAGACATGGTTTACGATTACGAGATAATGGGCTTTGTAGGCTCTGAAGTCCCACAGGGCCACAAGGCCTATCACGCCTATGCCGTCAACAAAGAAGATGCATTTGCGATGGCGGCAGCCTTGGTCGAATTCATGACTGAGATGGGAACGGAAAAAGCGCGGCGTGGTAAGCAGCAGCATACTGAGAAGTTGTCGGAGAGGCAAAGACAACTCAGAGCAACGACAACGAAAGCAAAGAAAGAAGCGACGGCGAAAGACAATGAAGAGGAAAGTGCGTATCAGGAGTATGTGCAAGCCGTTCGGGGTTCGCTCTACTCTTTGCATCGGGTCAGCGATGTCCCCAATGCATTGCGGCAAACCATACTTGAAATGGACAAGATGCTCGATGTCCTGCAGATAGAAATTGCGGGCATAGAATCAAAGATATCGGCTATCAAGAAGTATTCTGTCCAAAACGTAAAGGGCCAACAGTCTCTGAAGCTTGCGCTCAGAGAGATGGCGATTAGGGAAGAGATTGAATTGGTCGGTGCCGAGAGCCGACGCCAGGCGATAATGAATGTCAAAGAACGCCAGGAAACCTTGCATGATCTGTACGAAAAGTTCCTCGCCCTCAAAGGCGAGGCGGCAGACTTGGCGGTACGCATTAAGGGGGATGAGAACAACATAAAGATGATCGAGAAGGAATTGACCCGCTGGGGTCCGAGAGAACTGCCATTCCGGGTCGAGAATAAGAACATGGTCTCAATTCGCCCACTCCGGATTAAGTAGGCGGTGCCCGAACCGACAGGCAGAAGCACGTGGGGCTCATCCTTCTGCGGCGACAATTTCTACCTTGCACTTTGGGATGGCGGCTAAGAATTTAGCGCCGTAGGATTTTGCAGCTACTCGGCTGTCTAAAATGACCACTATGCCGGTGTCGGTCTTGCTGCGGATCAGTCGGCCGAAGCCTTGCTTGAACTTGATTATCGCCGACGGTAGTTGGTAGTCGCGGAAAGGGCTGCCACCTCGCTCTTTGATCTGTTCGAGCCGACCGGCAAGCAACGGCTGATCGGGAACCGCAAAGGGCAGCCTGACAATAATAACGTTAGAAAGGGCCTCGCCTGGTACGTCGACGCCCTGCCAGAAACTGTCGGTGCCGAACAGAACGCTCTTGCCCTCAGCCTTGAACCGCTCCAGAAGCGTCGTCCTGTCAACGTTCGAGCCCTGCTGGAGCAGATTGATGCCGTTGCCGGCGAGCCATTGGGAAAGTTCGCCCGCCATTGCTTCGAGCATTGCATAGCTCGTGAATAGCACGAACGCGCGGCCTTCGGTCTTGAGCAGATATTTCTTCAGCACTGTGCCGCCGGCTTCAATAAACGCGGCGTTGTTCGGGTTGGGTAAATCTTTCTCGATATAAATGGTGACCTGCTTTTCGTACTCGAAAGGCGAGCCCAGTTTGACGGCGTCGTAGTCATTCAAGCCGATCCGCCCGGCGAAGAAATCGAAGCCCTCTCTTTCGCTCGTGCTACCGGTGCTCAGCGTGGCGCTTGTCAAAACCACGGATTGATATTTGTCGAACAGGCATCTTTTCACGTCGGGCCCTACGTCCACAGCCGCGCTTCTAAGACGAGTGGTCACCCTTCCGCCGCCGCCCGCCTCGACCCAGTAGACGCAATCGGCCTGCTTTTGCAGCAGGAAGTTCTCGAAGTCTGAGGTGAGACCCTCGCAGCGGTCGACGAAACGTACAATCTCGAATTTCTCATCGACATCTTCTGTCTGTTTGGCCAGCTTGGCCAGCTCCGATCTAAGATCCTTCACATAGCCCGAGATCGTATCGTCGACAAAATTCTTGTAGCATCTGCCGTTGGTCTCTTCTCTGGAACTTTCATACCAGTCACGAACACGGCTGAAGAAGAGACCCGCTTTCTTGCCCAACCGGCCGGCGGTATCAATCGCCTTGTCGGCGTTCATGAAAGACAAGAGTCCCTTGCGCGTCCTCGGATTGTAGAGCCCGTCCAGCAGGTATCTGATTCTGTGGTTGGTGATATGTATGCCGAAGTGGTCCTCGGCCACGCGCTCGACGTTGTGGGCCTCATCGATTATCACATGGTGATATTCCGGCAGTAGTTGCGCACCCTGGTCTTTGAGCACAAGATCGCTGAACAAAAGCGCATGGTTGGCTATGATGATGTCGGCGCCTTCCAGACGTCTTCGGGCCCGCCAGTAGAAGCAATCGCGAAAATGTGGACACTTGCGCCCGAGGCAATTGCCATGCTCACTCCTGACCTTGTCCCAAACGCGGCTGCCGGGCAGAAACGGCAGATCGCTGAGCGAGCCGTCTTCGGTTTCGTCGGCCCAGTTCCTTGTCAACTCAAGCTCGGAACTGTCCGTCTCGAACAGCATCTTCTGCTTCTGGACAGCAAACTTTAGCCGGCGTTTGCAGAGGTAATTACCCCTGCCCTTGGCCAGGACAGCGTTGAAATGCTGCGGCATGCAGTCCAGCAGAAACGGGATGTCCTTGTTGATCAACTGCTCTTGTAGCGTAATGGTAAAGGTGCTGACAAGCACCTTGCCGGCTCCGCGGCAGACCAGATCCACAGCCGGGATCAGATATGCAAAACTCTTGCCCACGCCTGTCCCTGCCTCCACCGCCAGGCGGCGACCGTCCAGAAGCGCTTTTTGAACGGCACAAGCCATCTCCACCTGCTGCGGCCGGGCCTCGAAGCCGGCCAGCGATTGTGAGACAGTGCCGCCGGGGGCCAGAATCTCTTTCAAATCCGAGAATGTGTTAGCTCTTATCATAGATCGCTGCAAAACCCTCAAGAATCATCCTATCCGGTCACCAGTTCTTTGCAAGTCCGTAGATACTATGACAATAAGCATCAAAGGCCAAATCAATTCCCCCATGCTTAGGCTCTGTCTGAAAACTCGATCTGGCTTCGAGCGGCTTGTTTTCCGCCTGACTGCATCTCCGCCGGAGGCGGACATCGACGATAAAACGAATATCGCCTGCTTCGCCGTCTTTGCCAGGCGAAAAACCGCTCGCTCTCGCACCCGACGACGGAGTCTTCAGAAAGAGCCTGGGCTCTACATACTATTTCAATTGCCTTGCTATATGGCAGATTCCAGATAATATAGTGGGCACACGGACAGCCTTGCGGTGAAGGCCGCAACTGTCGAGAATCAGATTCGTCGTGTTTCATCGCTGGAGATGACTGTTGGAGACGACTAAGAACGCGCCTTTGAGTCTTGGCGCCAAGCTCAAGTTCATAGGCCCCGGCATGGTCCTGGCGGCTATGGCCATCGGCTCGGGCGAACTTGTGCTGACGCCCCGATCCGGCGCTCAGTATGGCTTCGCCCTGCTCTGGGTCCCCGTTCTGACAATCGTCTACAAAGCGGCGTTCAGCGAAGGCCTCGCCCGGCTGACAATCGCTTCGGGCGATGATGTCTTCGCCGCCTTCAACTGGCTACCCGGCCCCCGGCACTGGGCGGAGTACTTCATCATACTCGTATTCTCGCTCGACATGATAGGCTATGGCGGCATCGCGTTGGTGGGAGGCTCGGCTCTCTCCGGCCTGTTTCCCAATCTTGATATTCGCCTCGGAGCCTTGCTCGCCACAGCACTGGTTCCGGTCCTGCTCTACACCGGTTCGTACCCGTTCTTCGAGAAGGTCATCATCGCCATGTGCGCGGTGCTGCTGGCCGGCGTGCTCTATACGCTCTTTCAAATCTCCCTGCCGGGCGGCCAGATCGCACGCGGACTCGTGCTAAAGGTCCCGGAAGGCTCGGTATCCACTATCATGGGTCTGATGGGCTGGGTCGGCGCCGGCACGACCACACTGCTCTATTCCACGTGGATCAACGAGAAGATCGGCAAGGCCCGCAGCGAGCAGGAGTATCGCCGGTGGCTGAGCACGATGCGGATCGACTGCATCGCCTCCTACGCACTCGTGCTGGGGATTTCCTTCGCATTCCTCGCCATTGGAGTGGCTACTCTGCACGCTGAGGGGATCGTACCCGCCAAGCAACAGATAATGTCGACCCTTTCCGGAATGCTGGACTCGATTCCCGGGGGCGGCGAAACGTTCCTGGTGGTGGGATTCTTCGCCATGTTCAGTACGGTGGTAAGCTGCATTGACGGCAAGGGTCGGGCCATCGCCTCTATGCTGGCCGGCTTCTCGCCGCGCCTTGGCGACAAGCTCAAAGGCTACCGCATCGTGATGGGCGCTTGCCTGGCCGTTATGGTCGTGACAATACTTCTCGGCGACAGCCAGCCGGCGGAGGTCGTCAACACGATCGCCTCGATGAATGCCGTCGTTTTCGGCCTGCTCGGCTTCGTCCTGCTCTACCTCGACCGCAAACTCCCGGCTTATGCTCGCTGCCATCCTGCCTTGAAGTGCATAATAGTCACCGGCAGCACGATCTTCCTCGGCGTCGCCTTTCTCAAACTGCTCTGACGCAAACGGTCTTTTCGACAAGCCAAAATCCATCTTGCATAGTCAAATCAGAGCAGCATGCAGGAGCCATCCGAACTATCGTCGCCGGTGTTTGGATGGGGGCCAGAGAACCATATCGCCGGCTTCGCGAGTCCCCCACCTCATTGGTCTGTCACGTTCGATGGCCACCTCTCCGCCATCGTCTCTGAAATTCAGCCCGATACTGTAGAGAATGAAATCGTCGTCTGCTCGCCTGTAAACCAACGGCTTATCGCTGTAGGGATCCATCGGAAGTTCCTTGACAAATCCGGCGGCGACCAACTTACTGAGCGTTTCCGGGTATTGATTCTTCTCAAGCCGCCAGCGTTCGATGGCAAGTATTGTTACCGTCGATTCGTAGTGCATCTTGCCTCGATACGCTATCTCGTAGATTCGGCCTGAAGCCGGCAGCAGATGTCGGATCAGGAAGAATCTATACCTGGGCAGCGAAAAGAGGGTCTCCATAGGCATTTTGAGACCAGAGATCTGTCTTTGGCAGGGAGTCATTTTCGCCAGGGCGATCTGCCGGTCGTACAACTCATTCGCAAGGGCTACGGTTGCATTGCGACCAGCGTGAACCATGCCTGCGGCAGTGTGAATCGGTGTCAGCAGTCTGAGTTGACTCTCAACAAGCCCCGGCGGAGCGTCCGCATACTCGCGCCAGCGCTGCGGTATCAAGTGTCCTCCGCCAGGGCCTCCGTCAGTGAATGAACGCTGAATCACATCCATGACAACCAACTTCTCACCTTCCATATTCATCGTCGGATAGCCTTCTGCGTAGATTTGTGACAATCGACCCTGGAGGTCTGCAAGCTCGGCGGCCGAAAGTCTCCGGGTTTCGGCCAGCCTCAGCACCTCATCGCAGCTAAGGGCGTTCATCGCTACCCCGATAAGCTGTTCATGGATCATTCCCCTGCCCTGCCAATGCCTGCCGGCTCGGGTGATAGCCAGCGAATTCTCGATACTTTGCCGAAGCCGACCCTGTTCTCTATCGATGTGCGAGCGCCAGGAGCCAAGCAGTGCGAGGTGCCTCAGACCGCGCAGGTGCGGTAGTAGAACGTTCCACATCGATCTCTCGTCGTAATTGGGATCGTTCGCATACGGGCGGTAGCAGTACGATTTCCTGCTGGCTGTGGCAAACTCTTTCCAGGCCTGCTCATTTTGCTTGATCCAGGAGCCTATGTATTGGTGTTCGACCTCGGCAATCGGAGCCCAGATGTCTTCCGGGAGACTCCCATACCGCTTGTCGGCCTCGCGCAGTACAGCAACCGAAACGGCCTCCGGGAAATTCGGTGGGACCGCACGGTCCTTTAGCCAGCTCGTAAGTGCTTGCTCGGGAAATCCGGGATCAAACGAATCTGGCAGCGGTCCACCGATCATGGAAGCCGTCAACTCAGCACCATCGGTGGTACATCTGACAAGATGTCTGGTCATCTGCTGAAATGTCACGACTCTCCAATCATTGTCGACTCCGTATGCCTTCTTAAAGAACGGCACTTGATTGAATTCCAGACATTTGAGGACCACAGTCTGTTGCTCGGTAGTAAGATTGTCCCAGTGTTTGCGATTGCCGGCGAGCCATTCGATAATCCTCTTGCGATGATCGTTCAGCAGTCTCTTAAGTTGCATCGCCTTTTCGCGCCGCTTGCTGTTGCGCCTGTACGAAATCAGTTCTTCTGTGACCGGCGTCTGAGGTACATACAGTCTGATTGCCTTTTCATAGTGAGGCCAAGCATTGTCATCGCCGCGAACCTCTGGCTTGCTCATTCGGTTCAACATCGCCACGTAGTCCACACTTATCGTTGGTTCGCCCGTAGCGAACCAGATCACGTAGAAGACAAAACACAGAATCAGCGCGCAGGCAGTCTGAAAGGTTCTCACCAGGGCCGTTCGCCAGAAGGGTCGGCAGCGCTTCTTTGCGCGGCGCATAAGAACGGCGAGCGTTTCGGCATCGCCGAAATCGGCGATCAATTCCTCGGCTTTCTGCTCTCTTTGCTCCTCGTTCATACAGTCCTTCAGATCATCCTCGAAATGCGCCGCTAATTCGGCCTGAACTTCCTCCCGCACCTTGTGGCGATAACGCATCTTCTTGGTGAGCCGGGTCAGGAATTCGACGCCGCAGGCGGGCAAATGCCCAATATCCTGTCGCTCGCGAGTCATCCCGGCGTCTTTGGCGCCCCTGGTCAAAACGCCTATGCAACCGCCAAGAAGCGCCGACGACGGCAGAAAGACAAAGAACGGCGGCATGAAGAAAGCAAAGAAGATATTGGCACACTCCAGCCCCACACCGATCGCAGAGCCGATCAGGATTCCTACGATGATTCTCTTGATTCTCATCGGATCACCTCATACATTTCACGACGTCACATGGTTCCCCTGGTTGAAACTGGAGACTGAACATGCGTCAGGCCGGTGACAGTGCTCCACCAAACAGGAGACTCAGCCCGGCCGTCAGCTCCTTAAGCTGGACCTTTTGCTTTGCCAATTCATCTTTGCCCTTGCTGGTGATCGAGTAATATCGTCTCTTGCGGGCCGAGTGGTTCTTTTCCCACCTGCCTTTTACGAGTTTCTTCGCTTCGAGGTTGTAGAGCAAAGGGTACAACGTCCCTTTGCCAAGAGTCAGAATATCGCCGCTTCGCTGCTCGATCGCCTGGCCCAACTCGTAGCCGTACATCTGCCCTCCCGAGAGAATCTCCAAAACCACCACGGGGGCAATTCCCTTCAACAACTGACTTTCGAATTTCATAATAATCTCCTTCGTCATACCCTTGAAGGGTAATAGATTCCCGCGAGTGAGATCATAGACTGTTATCGCAAAGATGCTCACTCGCGCCATAGCAGGGATTTTCAATCGCTAGCACTATCAAACAGATTTCACAGAGCAATACTATATGCTGCTTCGCATAGTATGTAATGCAAACTATGCAATGTCAACTATAAAATTGAAAAAACACATTTTTTTTCAGGCCCGATAGACGCTGCAAATCAGCCTTACCTATGGTGATCCAATAGAGTTGAAGTCCGCGTGCACAGGAAAACACGTGTTTTTGGGCTAGGATGGACAGGCCAGCTTTTGTTCGGCCCGAAGATAGCCGATAGAATATCGTGAATTGTGATCAGAAGTACTCTATGACCAGAGAAAGGTCCGATACGACAATGTTTGAGCCGAAGAACCAGGATTTCGACTGCCCAGAATGTGGCCGCAGAGAGATATATTTTGATCGCAAAATCGGTTTCTACTGTATGATGTGCGGCCGTCAACTCAGTCTCGAAGAGGCAGAGCTGCTCGTCGAGTATGAGCTTGTCCACACAAGGTCCGAAGATCTCCCTTAGCTCACATGTAGTTCTGACCGGATTTATCTGTTTGTACAAACGGCCACGCCGCGTATAATCGCCCCCGAGATTCGTTTATCGGAAGATGGCCTATGAAGAACAGATGCGGTTGGCCCGGCGACAACAAGCTCATGATCGAATACCACGACACCGAATGGGGCGTGCCGCTTCACGACGACCGCGAACTGTTTGAATTTCTTCTGCTCGACAATGCCCAGGCGGGGCTGAGCTGGCAGACTATCCTGAACAAACGCGAGAATTACCGCAAGGCGTTCGACGGCTTCGACCCGGAAAAAATCGCACAATACGACGAACGCAAAATCGCCTCGTTGCTCAACGACCCCGGTATCGTGCGCAATCGCCTCAAGGTTGGATCCGCCGTGACAAATGCCCGGGCCTTTCTGGAAATCCAGGATGAGTTTGACTCCTTTGACAATTACATCTGGCAATTCGTCGACGGCGAGACGATCCGCAACAGCTGGAAGAAGCTTGGAGATATCCCCTGTACATCTCCGGAATCGGACGCCATGAGCAGAGACCTCAAGAAGCGCGGCTTCAAGTTCGTCGGTTCGACAATCTGCTACGCCTTCATGCAATCGGCTGGTATGGTTAACGACCACCTCACCTGCTGTTTCCGCCACACCCAATGCGGCTGATTCCCAAGGCATTCACCACTTCGTGCTCTCGTTGTCATTGCCACGAAAGCGGCAATCCAGTTTGGCCGGGTCGGTGCCCCCACCGCGTCAAGCCAGGCGCTATGGCAGGAACTTCTTCGTCGCTGCCAGCTTTTCGGGCAGATAGTGTTCGATCACGTAATTCAGATCGTGCACCGCGAAGGCCTGCTGCTCGGCCCTGACTCCCATCTTGAGCAACTGCTTGATCGCGTCCTGCCAGGGCTTGAAATGCTGCACAAACGGATCATTCTTGAGAGCGTCTGTGGCGCGCTTGATGTCGACGTCTTTGAGCGGGTGCGTAGGCAGCTTGTAGTCGATGATGTCCTGCGGAGTGACGCCCAGGAACCGCGCTTTGGGCACGCAGAAATAGCGGTTGATATGTGCGGCGTTGCCCGAGCCGACCTTGAGCGTGCGGTAGATGTTGAACATGCCGTACGGGTCGCAATCCACGAACGCGTGCACAGGCAGTTTCAGCTCGTCGGCGAGCCTGCGGATAAATCGCCTGCATGCCCGCGTGGGAACACCTCCCATCGAGACTAGGATGCAGTTGGCCTTGCGCCAGTAGTTGTGCTTGACCAGACGCTGGAACATGCCCGCGGTCTCGATGGCGAGCACAAACTTAGCCTTTGTCTCGAACTTCAGATGTTCGACCGATATCGGGATAGAGTAGGCACCGGAGCCGAATTTCGTGCAGTCGATGGCGAGACGTTTGCCCGTATCGGAGTCACGGTCGATGACGATCAGCTTACCGGCGACTTCGCCGCCCTTCTCTTCCGGGATGAATCCGAGCTGCTCGCGGTTGACCTGGAACAGCGCCTCGATGTCATCGATCACAGTGTCCGATTCGGGCTGCTCGTCAAAGCGGGCATCGTCCCAGTTCTTCGAGACGTAGTAGGCTTCTCGCTTGGTCATGATCTCGTCGTCCTCGACCAATGTCTTGGCCTGCGACATCATGCGCAGCGTCTGGGCAAACGTCTTGACCGTAGCTACAGTAAGGGTTCGGACCTTCTTCTTGCCCTTGAGTTCGAGAAACCCCTTCTTCGGATGGTATTTCACATTACTCAGCGAGCGCAGCGGCAGCGACAGCGTCGGCTTGCTCTTTCGCTGGATTTTGGTTCGGACCGAGGTAGCCGTTTCTTTGATTTGGCGGGCAATCTTGCTCACGATCGGCTCCTTTCGAGTACGTCTGTCAATTGTCTGACTATTGTTGTCTGCTGTCGCTCAGACAGATCCAACATTTCCCTCAGCGCGATAGCGACGTGGGGAATGTACTTTTGTATGTAGGCCTTCTTGCGCTGAGAGTCGGCCGCCTTGCGCCGGCGGCGAACGAAGATCGCCAGCTTTCGGCCACACTCCTGAAGCGCCAGCTTGATCTGCTTGACGATTTCGGGATAGTGCGCCACGGCCTCCTTGCTCTCCGACGTAAAGGGCACCCAGACGGACGCCATGTGGACCATGATGATCAGCGGCCCCGAGGGCAGTGCACCGGCCGACTGCTGCACCGCATAATTGCGCCAGCTCGTAGTCAGCACCGACCGCGTGATCGCACATGCCGCCTGCTGGTAGAGCAAGGGCACACGGTTGGCGTAACGCAGCACGCGGGCAAGCCCCTCGGCCTGCAACGAGCCGCCATAGGCAAGACCGGCCTCAATCTGGAAGGGGTTGCCGCGATAGACCGCAGGCGGGCGTGTCACCGCTGTGTAGAAGTCGGCCTGGATCTGTTTCTTCAACCCGGCCAGGATCAGCTCCTCGCCGATCGGGCTGAGACAATCCGTGGGCGGGTTCATGATTTTGGTCTTGTTGATACTCTTGAACAGATTGTCCGCCTCCTGCCGGGCGATTCGTGTCGGCCGCGAACGCTCGGAAACCTTCGCCTGCTCGCAGATCATCTTGGCAACCCGGCTGCTGATCCGGGAGAACTCCGAATGCAGGAACGACTGAAGCGTGCGAGCCTTGGTGTCGTGAAGCATCTTTATGAGCATGCCTAACTCGACGCCGTAAGGGTGCGGCTTGATCTCCTTGGTATGAACAGGTAATTGCTTCGAGACCTGCTTGTATACGTTCTTCGTCCCGTCTGGTGTCACGAACTCGAGCGAGACGTGCGGGTTGGCGATAGCGGTCTGTTCGAGATATTCCTCGACCGACTGCTTGCCCTTCTTGAACTTGGCCTCCAGCTCGATCTCGACTTTGGTCCCCCGCCCAACAGGCCAGTCCACCGTCTCGTCGGCGATGATGCGAGGCTCATTCTTTTTGGTGTCGATTTCGAGCTTGTAATGATGCGCAGGCCTGTTCTTGCCGGTCTTCGACGTGATCGAAACGGGCTTTCCCGTAGTGAGCTGCCCGTACATGCCGGCGGCGGATATGCCGATGCCCTGTTGACCCCGGGACATCTTGAGCCGGTGGAATTTCGAGCCGTAAAGGAGTTTGGCGAAAATCTTGGGAATCTGCTTTTTGAGGATACCGGGCCCGTTGTCCTCTATGGTAACGCCGAAGCGGTCCTCTTCATCGCTGCGGGCGATGACCACTTTGACCTCGGGCAAGATCCCCGCCTCTTCACACGCATCCAGTGAGTTGTCCACACCCTCCTTGATGGTCGTCAGCAAGGCTTTGCGCGGGTTGTCGAAGCCCAGCAAGTGGCGGTTCTTCGTAAAGAACTCCGCGACCGAAATCTCCCGCTGCCGCCTTGACATCTCCTCAGCCGTCGAATGGCGAACTGCCGCCTCCTTCTTCGGGGCCTTTTCCACCGCCTTGGTGGCTGCTTTCTTTACTGTCTTGGTCTTAGTCCGTTTCGGTTTGGCGGCGCGAGGCTTTTTCTTAGCAGCCTTCTTGACTGCTTTGGCTTTGGTCTTAGCCTTTGCCCGTGTCTTCCTGACCTTTCCCATAGGCCGACTCCATTCTCACATATCAGGACGGGGCCGGGCGAATTAGCCGAATGTCGCACTGCGGACATGCGGAGGCCCGCCCCTGTTCGGTAGCGTCGCATGATAAAAAAAAGCAGCACCCCCGTCAAGCCTGTGTCGCCCAGGCGGCTGGGGAGATTCCGAAGGCTTCTCGGCAACTCAACAATGGGCAGCGCAGCGAACACGCTGCCGATTGTGTGACCGTTTTACGATGAATCGGCACCCTTTCGCTTGGAGCGTTTCCCGTTTTCCTTTGTCGGAGCGTCCTCGTCTTCCTGGTAAGTCTCGATAATCTTGGCGATGGCTTCGGCACGTTTGCGCCGCCGCTCGATCCTGCGCCCCCATTGGGACTGCTCGGCCGGGTCGGCTTTCTTGAGCTGACCTTCGAGTTCGTCCGCTTCGGCGGTGAGTTTCTCTCGCAGGGCGCCAAGCTGCTGCAATCTCTCGGCCTGCTCGGCCTTGTCGAAAATAAGCTCCTCGGGTATCTTGTCCTCGGCCTGGGGGGTGGGCTGCCAATACGAGCGTGATTGGTGAGGAAAACTCCGTGCCTCGCCGTCTGTCTGCCGCTGGTACATGAAAGTCGGCGAAACGATCTCGATCTTCGCATCGTGGAGGGTGTCGAGCATCATAGCCCTGAGGTTCGAACGGGCCGTGAGAATCTGTTTTACCTCCGGCAAGAAACCGGCGACGCGATAGGTGACGGAAAAGTCGTTCAGCTCCATTATCTGCACGAAAGGTTCTTCCAACTCGGCGCGTTTGGCGGCCTTGACCAGGAGCGGCTCGATGACCGAGTGCGGATTGTCGTAGCCCAACGAGACTGTCGCCGAGACAATCGTGCCTGAGGCCCGAACTACTGTGATCGGATGGGAAATAAGATAGAGATTCGGAAGAGTGGTAAGGTCGCGGTCTTCTACCTGAATCTCGGTGTGAAATATCCGCCTTCCGGTGACACGTCCGAAATGTTCGCCAACGCGGACGAAATCACCCGGTTTGAAACTTCGCACGGCCCGCAGCATCCACCCTGCCATCGCGTTTGCCACAAATGTCGTAGATGAAAGTGCAATCACCGCTGTCAGCAGCAATCCCAGGAGGGTGAACAAGCCGGTCTCCGTTGCTTCCTTGAGCGGAAGCGCAATGAGGACAAGAACGACGCCGAGACAGGCCAACAGCAGCATCACAATCCGCCCATGAAACATGCCCTCTTCGCTTAGGTCCCGTCTTCGACGAAATAACAACCAGTTTGCGATCAAGAGTCCGACCACTGCAATTGCAATCGTAACAAGGGCCGGGATGTATTGACCTATAGCTGAAAACAGAGTATCGAATATGTCCATTGGTTCTCCTCATTAGCGAGACCCGAAATGGGAACCGGTCTTAGCCAAATCGAATCAACTCCTCGTCAGAACGTTGCTCGTAGCCTTCATCGGCAGGAAGACCGGACCGCTTCATGGCGGCCGCCGCAAGGACGTCGCATCGCTCATTGGCATAAATGCCAGCGTGACCCTTCACCCATTCGAACTCTACCTTATGTTGCGCACACAGCGCCAACAATTTCTCCCACAGATCAATGTTGA
>CAZLTY010000012.1:0-34867 GCA_964562575.1 uncultured Pirellulales bacterium | reverse complement strand
CGGTGGCACTCCCCTGCAGGAGATGCTGAATCGATCACAGACCGTATCGCGTTGAGCCTCATCACAACACGCCGAAGAGGATTTCCAGAAATAAGATCATGATCACAAACTCTCGTGACACGCCCCCAGATGGCCGGGTATTTACCGTTTTCTTGCCATTGGTATCTGATCTGTTATACTCACCTGTGAGAATCTTTAGTTACATAGTTGCTGTAAGCGAAATGCCGCTTCTTGACTAACGGGGTTGCCTATGAATCCAAGGACCATCCTCCTGCTGGCAATATTACTCTGCCCGATCGGAGCCAACCGCAGCGAAGCGAAAGAACCGAAACAGAGAGATTCGATTGAGGTGCATGCAACCGACGGCAATCAAGGCCCTATTGGAAATCCTGGACTCGTGGCAACCTATCATCACGAATCAGGCGGCGCGATTCCGGGTTCGGTTGTGAGGACCCTCAGGCTGGCCCTCGGTCCGTTGGAAGAAAGGAATGGCCGTCAATTCCAATGGCTCCATTTGCACGCAACCAAAGCAAATGATGAACGGTTTGGTATTTGGATTCTAACCAACAGATATCCTCCTGCCGATGTTACGACAGCCCATGAAACAACGGCACGATATATATTGCAGGAGGGAAATACTCAAGCCCTGGAGTTCCGGCACCAATTCTCACACGAAGCGGTCCTTCCCTCGCTTGGCGCCTGGAGCCATCTCTTACCACGTGCTGCAAATAGTGACTCCTCAAATGGTGTCTTTGCCGAGAAAACACGCTATCTGGGAAATGTCTATTTGCTCGAAAGAATCGAGGACTCAAAGAACGTCCTTCCGCCAGCTGATGTCAGAACTCTCGAACTGCTGCCGGATGTGCTCATCGGCGCTGCTCATAATACGAAACAAAAAGATGAAACCAGGCGTTACGACGACTCCGACTATGAGTTGATTCGGCTCACGAAAAACGATTATGATGAAATGATCGAGGCGGGAATGAATTGTCTCCGAGTCGATAAAGAGCAAGCGGACTGGATCAGCCGACGTGATGTGTTCTATTGGGGGATCGGTGGAGAGCAGGTCAACTATCCCGAATGCCTTTATCGAAGTAACTACCTTGGCCCCCTTCTGTTTCTCGATGAACCGGCGGTGTGTACCAGGGATCACGTCATTCGGCCCCGCCTGAGGAAGGATCGAGAGTTTCGAAAGACCATTACACCTCAGATTGCCTTGGAGGAATTTCAGAAGTATTTTCACAAAGCGAAGTATGAAGGCAACCCCACTTCTTTGCTTCGCGGCTTCGCGGCCTGTCCGGATGTGGACATAGGTGACATGAAATTCTTGCAGCAGAATCTTTACACCTGGGAGACCATGGTGAGTTCGGCGATCCACCAGCTTGGCGAAGGAAAGAGCCGGCCTCCTTCTGCAATGGTGTTCGAGCCGCCGGGCCGCGTGGGAACGTTGAGGACGCTTCCTGAGATGAACATGACCTACCGCTGCCAGATCCCTGTTGACAATCCCAAGAACCTGATCGGCATTATTTATGGCTTCCTGCGCGGTGCGGCCAGGCTCACTGACAAGGGATGGGGAACGAGCATCTATGGCCAGGTCGATCGCGCGGATTCCTTTTGGTTTCTAACTCATGCTTATGATCTCGGAGCGCGGCTATTCTTCTTTTGGGACACGCACCGACTTGCCTGCGTTCCCTATAGTGAGTGTCTGGCCTTAGCGAAGAATCTGCGGGCGCACGCCGATGCCCATCCTTATAGAAACCTGCAAAGACTGAAACAGGCAGCGGAAGTTGCAATTCTCTTACCTGCCGGCTACAACCTCGGCCACGTTTATCTGGGCAAGGGTAACTTATGGGGGCTCGGAGAACTCAACCTGGAACGCGTGAACCGAGAAGGCATCAAGTACCGCACGGTAATGGGTAACTTCTTCACGGAAATTGAGCGGTGTATCCGGATGGGCATTGCATACGATCTTCTCTGGGATATCGAAGGGCATCGGCTTACAGGTTACCGCCAGGTCGTCCGCGTGAGGGAAGACGGAAAAGTCGAGGTCATTGTTGATGGGAAAAACACTCTGCACGATGGCCCAAGAACCCCGGACCGGCCGGAAGGTGTTCCGCCACGGCTGGCCATTGAACTGGCAACCGAAACCGGCACAGCACCTCTATTGGTCAATGCCCGCGCCCTTTTGAGCGAAGGTTCCTCACCTGTCTATTATACGCTGGGGGCCAGCCCAAGAGGTATTTACAGAAATGTGAAAGTGCTCTGGGAACTGTATGGGCCCGGAGAGGAGGACTATCGCTTTCTTCTCAACGAGAATCGAGAGCCTCGTATGCTTGAGGAAGGTGACAGGACGCAAGTGCAAATGCCATTCACTGTCAGAGAAGCCGGAAGATATCGTCTCCGGGCCGCCACGGTGGACATGGCCGGCCGAACGACGGTTGTCTGGAAGAGTATCATTGTCAAAGACTGATAGGAGCATACTATGCTGTTCGGTGTCCGGCCTGTGGGGCCGGAGGCTATCCACATTGGTTGTTCACAGGCAGATGTTTTCGGGGCAAGGGCTATACAGATGGCATATGACGGGATTCTTGAGGATGTGCGCGAGGCGATAGCGTTGAATAAACCGAAGCGCATGAATTTCTTTGCATGCAGCGAAGAATTCGACGTGCACTGGTACGGCAAGTACTGTTACGAGGAGGTGTGCCAGGACGGTGCAAAGATGGCGGAGGTCTGGACGGCGGCGATTGAGGAATTTGATTACGACTGGGCGTGGCTGCAGGTGGACGACTGCTTCGAACTGGAACCGCTTGAGGTGACAACGCGCGGGCAGGCAGACTTCCTGAGAGCCACCGTTAAGTATCTGCCGGCTGCAAGAGAGACGCTTGATGACTTGAAGATGCCCGATCCGGAAGCTGACGGTCGGATGCCGGAGAAGCTCAAGGCCCTGCGGTTGCTCCGCGAGCACTTCGGCAATACCGTCCTGGTGACTGGAAGCTGTGCTGCGCCTTATTCCTGCGCGAGTTTAATATTGGGGCTGGAAGAAACGATGATGTTGGCACTTACGGACCCGCAACTACTTGCCGAATTTTGTGAATTTTGCATCGAGTTAGAATATCGTTACATTAAGGCCCAGTATCGGGCGGGCGCTCACGCCGTCTGGGTAGGAGACTGCAATGCCTTTTCCGGGATGCTTTCGCTTGAGCAGTATAAACAGTTTGCCTTTGGCCCGTGCCGGGAACTGGTGGAGAAGGTGAAAAGAGATACCGATGTAATCGTCTATCTGCATAATAGTGAGGAAAAGATACCCAACCTTCTGGCGCAGGCCGAGTTGGGTGCCGATGTTGTCAATCTGGGTCCGAAGGCACCGATGGCGGAGGTCCGCCAGGCAATGACGGGCCGCTGTTGTTTTAGCGGTAATCTGGATCCAATCGAGGTCTTGGCCAACGGCACGCCGGAACTGGTGACCCGCCAAACGCAGCGGATCATCGAGACCTGCCGGGAGCCGGGCGGATATCTGTTCTGTACGGGAGAAATGAATCCGCGCGCGGTTCCGTCAGAAAACATGAAGGCCCTGTCGAAAGCAATCAAGAATGCAAACAGTACATGAGGCGAGACGAGCGGGCCGCCTTGAATTCATAGCATTGGCCGCCGGAACGATCAAATGACACAGACGTAGCCAAGGCACATTCCTAACTCAAAAGGAGGCTGTCCGATGAGTAAACGAAAGAACAAGCAAGCAGCAGATTTTCGCTACGATACGGGCCCGGCACGGATTCCGTGGGCCGCGGTGGGAGAACCGATTGACCACGAAGATATCAGCGATATGCTGAGCTTCCTCTGCCCGCCGGCGCCGCATCGGCAGACGCAGTACAAGGCCCAGTTTCAACGGGTCAGGAGGGAGTTGGGCAAACTCGCAGCGCTGAGCGAAACGGCGAGCAAGCTCTCTTTGGGCAGCCGGGTCGAGGCCGTGGAAAAGCAGGTGTGCCGAATGCTCAGAACCAGATATGCGGCATTCTTGACAAACGCCACGGCCGGGTTTGAAATCGCCTACAAATATGCAGGTCTCAGACCCGGCGATGAGGTAATTGCGCCGGCGATCACATTCATCGCGACCATTGTCTATCCGCTCAGCATCGCCGCTAAAGTGGTCCTGGCCGACCTCGATCCTCGCACCATCAACATGGACCCAAAGGACGTCGAACGAAAGATCACCTCCCGCACTAAGGCGATCATCCCGGTGCATATCGGCGGGTACCCGGTGGATATGGCGCCGATCATGCGTCTGGCGCGAAAGCACGACATCACGGTGATCGAGGACGCGGCGCACGCCTTCGGCGGGACATATCGCGGCAAGCCCGTCGGCACCATCGGCCATTTCGGGGCGTTCAGCTTCCATGAGGTAAAGAACATCAACTCACTGGGCGAAGGGGGCGTTCTGGTAACTAACACTGCGTTCGGCAAGGATTTCCCCCAGGCGCGGTTTGTTGGGTTGGACGCCAACCGGCAGATTCCCAACTGGCTCTACGACGTGCGAGCGCTGAAGAGCAAGTCGGGTTACATAGCTGCCGGCAACCATTCCCCCACGGAAATCCAGGCGGTTGCCCTATCGAGTCAGTTCGGGCGGCTGAAAAAGATCATCACCCAACGTCGCCGGGCCGTTGCGTATCTGAACCGACGGTTTCAAAAAGTAGAGGGCCTCATCCCACAACTCACCGATGACAAGAACGTCAAGTCGACCTATCATCTATATCTGCTGCAGGTTGATCCGGACACTATAGGCAGCGATATTCAAGTTTTGAGAAAGAAGCTGGCGGCGCGGGGCGTGGTGCAGATTCCTCATTTTGCTCCCCTGTACAAGTTCAGCATCATGCGTCAACTGGGTTATGATACCGACGCTATCGCCAGGACCTGTCCCGTGACGGAGGAAGTGTTTACCCGTCGCTTCACGCATCTGCCGCTTTATGACTTTGCCCCGGAGCAATTGAAGTACATGGCGGAGGCGGTAATAGAATCCGTGGCAGAGATGAAAAAGGGGCGGTAAGGTAGTGAGCCACTCCCGAAATCCAAGGGTGTTACTGGTTCTATTGATGTCATTGTCTACGCACTCCGAGCCTGCCAGGGCCGAGACTCTGGGGCTCTGACGTCGCTGGGCTGAGTTGTGATCCTGTCATACCTGTCCGGTGGGACCCTTCATCCTCGCAGGCTTCCAGTCAACGCGCAAATTGTCGAGTCTCTCACCCAATATCCGGATCGACTGCTCTCGTATCTCACCTAAGCCCATATCGGACCCCATTGCGAGTTGCTTGATTTTCTTCGTATCGTGGCTCATGATACGCGCGGCGGTTGCGTCGGCGGCCATGATGTCAGTACTGGCGATGACTGCCCATGAACCAAGGCGTTCTTTCATGTTCACAGTCGTACCGCCATTGCCTCTCGATGGGCCGTCACCTTCCATGCAGATTGACAAGTCGATAATGGAAAGATCGACTCTCTTGCTCTTTACAATGTCAAGATATACCTGCGCAATGGCCTGCGGACTGCTGTGATCAAAGGTGCCGCGATTCCACCATGTATTGGCTATCAACTGCGCGTACCGGGACATCGGCGTGACTCCGACGAAATTCTTCGCAGCCAGTGTAAGCTGCGCCCATGAGTGCGTCTTTGCCACGGGAATTGAGATGACCTTATCTGCATTGGCAACCAGGCTGGAGATGGCAATCTTGTTTAAAAGTCACGTCGTCTTGTCTTTTTCATGGTTCTTCCTTCTTTCTACTTCTTCAGGTACTCGTCGAACCAGGCACCCCTAAAACACTTTTCTCCGCCGGCTCCAGCCCATTTCAAAAAAAGCGGCTATATGTACGGTCATCGCGCGTATTCGATTGGCAAAACTCTCCGGACTAAGGCGCCCAAGTGTTCTTATCAAACCGCCACGGACTTTCATGGCGTGAACAGCGTAATAGAAATATCCCTTCTTGTCTTTATCATATATGTAAAATGAGATCAGTTGATATTGCCCTTTATCGTTTACGCGAATTGCAAACATTGACAATGGTTTGACATTTGTCTGTTTTGTGACAAAGTGATCGTTCCTGTGAAAGATTTCACTGCAAAATACGATCTTGCCGAACCGATTGTCTTTGAGGTAGACATAATCTTTGTGATAGTCTTTTATCTGTGTATGCGCGCGGTCTTTTTCTCTTTTCCTGAAATCGGTTGAATTGACACGATAACTCTCCAGCACCAGCTTTTGCACCTTTCGGTCGGTTCGAGAGAAATAGAGGGTTCCCGCCAAGTTTGAATATTTTTGCAGGTAATTATAGAAAGCTAATTTCGACTTTGTTTTCAAGTCATACGGGAAGAATGCTTTTTCAACAGTGACCATTTCATAGCCTGTGAGCTCTTTGGCCATATATTCTGTCACCGGCAGTTTTGTGATCGCATTTGAGCCATCCGTGTCTTTTGTCTTGTTGCCGAAACGGGAAAAAGTATAAATATCACCTTGCAGAACCTTATTTATCTCATCCGGTTCAAAGAACATCTCAATGGACAACGAATGAGAAGAGATCGCTGAAACGTTGAGGAACAATATAACTGCTGCCTTTATCATGATTGAGCTTTCTGATAGAGACGATGCCGAACTCGATCGGACAGAGCCTGGTCTTGCCTGAGGTTCGTCAGACCGCAAATTTGCAATTTAGTGCTTTCGCCGCAGGTTTACCAGTGCTATATTACTCATATGGTAGGAGTTGTGGGCATAGAGACAACTCAAGAGGATTCGAACTTGGAGAAAAGTTGAGCTTAAAGCCCGCTGATTGCCGGGCAATATGAAAGGAGTCATAGTCCTGTGCTTGGAAGAGTAGGTCGCGCAAGTCTCTGGTTCTTTGTTCTTCTTCTGATGATCTGCCCTGATGCGGTGATGGCACATAACGGTGCGGTGGCGCTGGCTTATCCCATCGACGGCATCACCATCGATGGAAATCTGGATGACTGGCCCGACGATATGCGCCGGTATCCAATCGCCATGGTCGAGTCTGGTGATTCACTTCAGGATGCAAACGATCTTAAGGCTTGGTTTCGCATCGGATACAATCTATCTGAGAACGCCGTTTATCTCGCCGTGCAAGCGCGCGATGATTCCGCCGTCAAGGCATACCGCCGACGGGAAACCGATGGCTGCAATGTGTATATCGATTCACTGCACGCAGAAAAGGATTCAGCCGCAGATGAGTTTATTACGCATGGGTATCATGAAACCACCAGCGTGTCAAAACGAGCCGTTCAGTGGCAGTGGAAACGACAGGATGACCTTTATAGTTACGAATGGCGGCTCGGCGTTGACAGGATCGGAGGAGACTCTACCCGTCTGAAGTCCGGCATGACCATCGGCTTGGACATCGCTATCTGTGACAAGGATGGAGATGGATCGTTCTCGTGGGTGTCCTGGGGCAGGGGAGCGAATAAACACCGGTCGCAAGGGCAATGTGGAGACGTGGTATTGATGGCACCCGAGCAATCGACCGGATGGCTGGAGGGCCGGGTCACCTGGCGGAACACCTTACCGCAGACAGCAGATGAGAATGTGCTGATCCAATCGTTGGCCTCCGAGGATTTGTGGGTCCGGACCAAAGCAACCCGGGAAGGCGTGTATCGCGTTGAATTGCCGGGTGGCAGCTACCAGGTAACGGCCGGGCAGGGTCGCAGAAAGTCGGCACACCGGGCAGTGGAGGTAGGAGGCTCTGAGCAGGTCCAGGCAGACTTGGAGCTATTGGGCGCAAAGCGTATTACCGTCAGCGCGGGAGCGGGCAGGTCAGTTAGGGCGGCCAGCCACAGGCTTGGAAGCAGTTTTCACCTGATAGCGCCGTACTCTGTGGCAAACGTCAAAGTCAGGGCCATAGCACAATCGGCTGATAGATACCTGTGGCTGGCTACTAATCTGGGCCTGGTACGCTACGATGGAGAGGCGTTCACGTTCTTCACGACCAAGGATGGATTGCCAGGGAATTCATTGTTTTCACTGGCTGTAGATCGTCTCGGCCAGCTGTGGATCGCTACGAACGTAGGTCTGTGCGTTTACGACGGTGAAACCTTTACTCATCTGACAGTCGAAGATGGATTGATAGACAATTCCGTAAGGTCTCTTCTGGCGGACAGTGCCGGCCGGCTATGGATCGGCACTCCACGGGGCGCCAGCCTCTACGATGGCAAGGCGTTCACTCATTTTACAACTGAGAATGGACTGAGAGACAGTAACATCACCGCGCTGCTGGAGGACAGTTCAGGGCGTATATGGCTCGGTACGTTGTATGGTGGCGTGAGTATTTACGATGGAGAGAGACTCACTCATCTAGGCAGCAAAGAGGGGCTGAGCAGCAATCGGGTCAGAGCGCTACTGGAGGATAGCCTGGGGCGGATATGGATTGGCACCTTTGGTGCAGGCGTGAGCCTCTACGACGGGACTGAGTTTATCCGCTATACCGTCCAAGATGGTTTGGCTGACAACAGAGTATTGGCATTGGTGGAGGATGACACCGGTCGGGTCTGGATCAGCGGTACGTGGAAAGGCCTGAGTGTGTACGATGACGGGAAAATATCCACACTGGTTTTCAATGAGAGTCCGGTGCCCGGAGGGGCCAGAACATTCCTGGAGGACCGGGAGGGCAATCTCTGGTGGGGAACGGGCAGTGGTTTGATTCGGTATGACAATGCACTGGTTTCGCCGGTTGAGGCCAGTGCCCTGCTGGGCCAGGGCGTTGAGACGCTTCTGGAGGACAGCGCGTCTCGCATCTGGATTGGCACGGCATCGGGCGTGGGTGTCTATGACGGCAAGAGTTTTGCCCGCTTCAGCGAGCAAGAGGGCCTGGCGGGTGATTACATAAACAGCATTCTGGAGGACCGTTTGGGTCGAATATGGTTCGCCACAGAAGCCAATGGTGTAAGTGTCTATGACGGAAACGATTTCACTCGCTATGACACTTCCAATGGACTGCTGGGCAATCAGGTCAAATCGCTTGTGGAGGATGATACCGGTCGGGTCTGGATTGCAACGAATGTGGGTGCCAGTGTCTACGATGACGGGCAGTTCAGCCACTTCACTGTTGAGGACGGCTTGGCAGACAACGCTCTTCAGACGCTCCTTGAGGACCGCACGGGCCGCATCTGGATCGGTACTGCATTCGGCATAAGTGTTTATGACGGAGCCGATTTTACCGGTATCACCGAGAAGGACGGTCTGGCGGATGACGATGTGACTTGTCTTCTGGAGGATCGTTCAGGACAAATATGGATAGGGACACGCAGTGACGGTCTGAGTGTCTATGACGGCAAGCGTCTTTTAAGTTTCACCAAGGCAGACGGCCTGGTTTCCGACGACGTGCGTGTGCTGCTGGAGGACAGGACCGGCCAGATATGGATAGGGACATGGGCAGCCGGTATCAGTCGATACGACGGAAAGAGCTTTCAGTCCCTGACTCGCGAGGATGGCGTGCCAAATGGGGGGCTGGCCACGTTGATGGAGGATCAGGACGGACATATCTGGATAGGCACTGCGGGCGGCATCGTTCGATATCGGCCGGGCCATGCGCCTCCACCCGTAGGGCTGACCGATGTTGTTACGAACCGCCGCCACGGGCCGATTGACCGGATTCGGCTGGCCAGCACTCAGTCTCTCCTTGCCTTTGAGTACCGAGCTCTCAGCTTAAAGACCCGCCCCGGCGGCATGGTTTATCGCTATCGTCTCAAAGGCTACGACAAGCAGTGGCAGGCTACCCATGACCAACGTGTGGAATACCATGATCTGCCGCGCGGCAACTATACATTTGAGCTGCAGGCAGTAGACAGAGACCTGTCCTACTCAGAGGTTCCCGTTCGGGTGGCAGTTGCGGTTCATCTGCCGTATGGGCGCATAGCATTCTGGTCAGCTGTGGCCGTGGCCCTGGCCCTGGGGCACTGGCAGATCGTGCAGATACGCCGACGGGGTGCAAAGCTCCGAGCGGCACGTGATGATTTAGAGCTTCGCGTAAAGCAGCGTACATCTGAGCTCACAAGGTCCAATGTGATGCTGACACAGGAAATGGCCGAGCGCGAGAAGATAGAGGCCGCACTGGCCGAATCAGAACAGAGATTCAGGAAATTCTTCGAGAATGAACCAGAATACTGCTATATGGTCAGCCCCCAGGGAAATATTTTAGAGGCCAACAGTGCTGCGCTCAGCAGCCTGGGCTATGAGAGGCAAGAGCTTGTAGGAAGACCGATTAGAACCATCTATGCGACTGAGTGTCACCAGGGAGTGGATCAGTTGCTCGGGAACTGGGACGAGACGGACGAAGTGCGGGACCGGGAGATGACCGTCATCACCAGAGACGGTGATCAACGAACTGTACTGCTCAGCGCCTCTCGCGTGTTGGACGGCAATGGAGAGGCCTTGTAGAGTATCTCAGTACAGAGAGATATCACAGAGCAAAGGCGGCTGGAGGAGCAGCAGCTAAGGCAGCAGAGACAGCTCGCTCATGTTTCCCGATTGACGGTTGCAGGGGAGTTGGCATCCGGTATAGCACATGAGCTGAACCAGCCCTTAGGTGCGATTGCGACGTTTTCAGACGGATGCAGGCGACTGGTCGATTCGGGACAGGCGGATTCACCTGAGGTTCGTGATGGTCTGGCCCAGATTTCAGCTCAGGCAAAACGAGGAGGTGAAATCATCCGGCGCATGCGGAGTTTCGTCAGCAAACAAGAACTTGAGTATTCGCTGGCCGATCTCAACGCCATTGTGCGCGATGCGTTTCAGCTCGAACAGATAGGCGAGGCAGGCGACGGGATCGAACTGTCTCTCGAACTTGCCGAAGAACCCTTGACAGTTTCTGTTGATAGAATTCAAATTCAACAGGTGGTCATAAACCTGGTACAAAATGGCCTTGATTCCATGAGCAAAACAGAAGACACCGGACGCAGTCTGAGGGTGCGGACAGCCAGATTAGGCCAAGAGAAGGTCGAGGTCGCGGTCACTGACAGCGGTGACGGATTGGCAGATGAGGACCTCGAGATGGTATTCAAGCCCTTTCTTACTACAAAACCTGAAGGTCTCGGAATCGGCCTTTCGATCAGCCGGTCGATCGTCGAGGCACACGGAGGCCATATCTGGGCAAGGTCCAACCCGGATCAGGGAATGACATTCGGGTTTGAGTTGCCTTCTAAATGAATTGGACGAACTGGAGCAATTGGAAAGAATGCGAACCAAGCCAACTGTATTCATTGTTGACGACGAAAAGGCAATGCGGGACGGAGTGAGCCTGTTGGTCAAATCCGTTGGTCTGCAGGCCGAGAGCTTTGCCGATGCACAGAGCTTTCTTGAAAACTACCGTGATTCTGAGCCGGGATGCCTCGTGCTGGATGTCAGAATGCCAGGCATGAGTGGGATCGAGCTGCACGAAGAATTGATCAGGTGTCAGATCGCCATACCAGTCATATTCCTGACCGGACATGGTGATGTTACGATGGGTGTCCGTGCCATGAAGAGAGGTGCAGTTGATTTCATTGAAAAACCGCCATGCGATCAGGACCTTCTGGATGCAATACAAAAGGCTGTCACGGAAGACACAGCAAGACGACTGCATCTGAGAGAACGAGAGACAATCAGTGGCCGACTGTCCAGCCTGACCGAGAGAGAACGACAAGTCATGGAATACCTGATAGAAGGCAAGAGCGACAAAAAGGTCGCAAACGAACTCGGCATCAGCGTTCGCGCGGTTGCCTTTCACCGAGCCCATATTTTAGAGAAGATGGAGGTAGGCTCGCTCGTGGAGCTGAATCGGGAAGTCTCCAAATTGGAGGTGTAAAAAGATCCTCATTCGACCCTCCTGAAAACGCCAGGAAACCCTGGAGCTTCTAATCTGGTAGCAATACCTTCTATTTTAGTAGTAACCTCTGCCGTTTTAGAAACATACTAAAACCCTCAATTTGGCCGATAAATCCCTATGTAATGATAACCCGGATGATCGCTCGACGTTCTCGATGACGATGCGAGTCGGTGTTGGAGGCACAGGGAGGCCGTTGCCTTCATCAAAAGAGACGATGAACTGACGAGCCTCCTTGGATGCATGATTTGCCAATGTTGTGAGTCCGCTTTCGACATTATCGGATCAAAAATAGTCTGATATGAAACATCGACTGAAGTTGGCCTGGGATGAGGTAACTCAAGAAGTTGGATTATGTCAATGCAAAAGGAGCAACTTGTGGAATTATCGGCGAGCCAGAGACGAGTGATTGAGACAATTATGGCCGAGACAAGCTGCCCCAAAGGCTTCGAATGCTATGGATCCAAATTCGAGAAGCTCTGTCCCGTGCGTCAGTTGGCTGGGACCAACCTCGTTGAGTGCCAATCTGTGACAGGGCAAGAATGTCCAATGTCGGTTGCCTATGGCGAAGAAAGGCTGGTGTGCGGCTGTCAGCTTCGAAACTATGTAGCCGTCGAGCTTGAGACGTAAAACACATTTTAGGAAAACTCCTGAGGAAACACAGCCTTGAATAGTCAGCCCGGATACGTCATTGTCCGCTCTGCAGATGCCCAAAACGTCATGGACACTATGTGAGGCGTGCACAATAAAGCTGATCGCTAGGAACTGATAACCTGTCCTCGTGGCTTCTCGCGAGGCCCTGATAGCTTGGCGGCCTTCCCACCCGCCTTCTTCGGGCCTCGCTTTCTCTTTGCATACTCTCTGAGCAGGCCGTGAATGCGGCCTGAAGGGTGTTTGACGAGGTTGTCCCGTCTCAACGAAAGGCCATCAGGGCGTCGTCGGCGCGCAGGTAAAGGCTATGCTGATCCAGCGCGGGCGTGGCAGCGATGGACGCATCGAGATCGGCTTGATGCGTCACCGCGAACGTATCGCCGCATTTGACAACCGTGATCACGGCGCGATTGGAAAAGAGGTATACATGGTCATTGGCAACGATCGGTGAGGCGCTGTATTGCCCCGAGGCGCCCAGGCGCTGCCTATATATCACTTGCCCGCTGTCGGCGTGTACACAGCTCAGGACACCGCCTGACCGGACCAGGTAGAGTCGGCCCTCGTGAAAGACAGGGGACGGAATCTCCGGTATACCGTGGCGGAGATTCCAGCTAACATGCGTTTCGGTGACGTCACCGCGCCCGCCGGGCTGAATCGCGGACAGGTTGGGCTGACCGCGACCGACTCTCATGTCGGCTGTAAACTCCTGCTTGGCCCAGAAGCCGTCTTTGTTCCGGTCGCGCCTGTCGAAGATATTATTCTGGCGTTTCCTTCGCTCGTCTGGATCGGCCGGCAGCGGCATCCCGAATCCCGGATGCCCCGGACGAAGCTCGGGGCGGAAAGGCGAGGTGAAGTCTTTGGTGATTTCATCACGGCCAATTCGGCCATCGCCGTCGCGATCGAAATTGAGCATCGCAGTCCAGAAAGGTTCCGGGTCCAATTCGATGTCACCACGACCACCCTGCATCGACACGGAAACATAGAGCTGCCCGTTGCCCGCGACCGGCACGGCGATGGGTTCGCGTGAAAAACCGCTCACATACCATAGTTCTGCGCCGGTGCCTGGCTCATAGCCATATACCCGCCCGTTGCCAGCCACCACCAGATCGGTTCGGCTCTCGTGTTTCCAGATCATCGGACTGGACCAGGCTCCTCGATTGTAAGGCCGGGGTGTCTCCCAAACCACCTCACCAGTCGCTTTGTCCAGGGCGATGACCCTGGACCGACTCAAACGGCTGTCTTCCATGTTTGCATCGTCGTCCAGGACCAGGATGAGCCGTTGGCCATGCAGGATCGGTGACGTCGCCACACCGTACATACTCTTGGGAGTGGGAATCGGTTTGGCCCATTGTTCAAGACCTTCGTGGTCGTAGCACAGCAACCCGTACGACCCGAAATAGACGTAGACGTGGTCTTCATCGGCGCAGGGGGTGGACCCCGCGACACTGTTTGCGCGGTGAACTCGTTCCAGCGGCACCTCCGGGGCCAGCCGTTTCCATAAGACCTTACCCGAGTTCGCGTCGAGGGCCAGGGTCGTCAATCGGTCCCCTTCGATACCGGTCAGAAAGACACGGTCTCTCCAAAGAACCGGCGACGATTTACCCGGAGGCAGCGGTATCTTCCATGCTGCTTGATCTGCGTCAATCTTCAGCGGCGGTTTGAATCCGGCTGCGATGCCGGCGCCATTCGGTCCGCGGAACTGGTTCCAGTGCACGGATTCGGTCTGCGCAGAGACCGAACAGGCCCCCAACAGCAGGAGGGCGCCAGCGGTCAATTGAAATAACTTCATAGACTCCTCACAGTATCCATTTTCAGTTTACTCATTGCCAGCGCGGTGCGTCAGCCATGACACTTGAGTTGATTTCGAGCAGCCTCTTCGTCGGCTCTCGCCTGGGCGTCTTGCTGCCTCTCTGCGGATTATACTTGAGACGGAGCCATCGATCAAGCACATACCTGCGTATTGATTAACGGCAGCATCCGCGGGGAGCGCGGAGTAGATAGGTTCATTGACCAATCAAAGTTATCCTTCTATTCGGGATCATCTTTGAGCAGTACCGAGACGGCATTCGCAACTGGAAGATTTGGACAATTCTCTGTATATTGAGGGGCCGGTGGCGCTATTGATCTGCACGATTATTGACCTGGCAAGTTAGGGTGTCGTGAGTGAGTTATGCCCTTGAAGGGTAGTAGATTCCCGCGGGTAAAACCATAATATGTTGTTGAAAAGACGCTTACCCGCGCAAGAACGGGAATTTTCAATCGGGAGCACTATAAAACTGGGCTGGAAGTAGGCCGGGAAGGAGTTGCCATGGTAACGGGATGGACAAGAACAAGTTGGATTGTCGCGATCATTATTCAGGTGCTCGCATCGACTGGTGGTCCGGCTTCGGCCTCGGAGCGTGAGCGGGCGAGACAAATCCTGGACGATACCGCGGTCGAAGGCGGCCTGATCGTTCACATCGGCTGCGATGATGGAAAATTGACAGCGGCGCTGCGCGCCAATGACAGCTATATGGTACATGGTCTGGATGAGAACGCGGTGAATGTCCGCAAGGCCCGTGAACACATCCGCTCGCTCGGCCTCTACGGCAAGGTCTCGGTTGATAACCTGCAAAGAGGCCACCTTCCGTACATTGACAATCTTGTTAACCTTGTCATCTCGAAAGACCTCGGCGCGATCGGCATGACTGAGGTCATGCGGATACTGGCCCCCAACGGTGTGGCGTACATCAACAAGTCCGGCACATGGATCAAGACTGTCAAACCGTGGCCCGACGAGATAGACGATTGGACCCATTATCTGCACGATTCTACGGGCAATGCAGTCGGCCACGATTCCGTCGGCCCGCCGCGTCGTCTTCAATGGATTGGCAGTCCGAAATGGTCACGGCATCATGACACGATGGGAAGTTTGTGTGCATTGGTTTCAGCGGGCGGACGGATCTTCTACATCATTGACGAGGGCTCCAAGGCATCCGTTCAACTGCCGCCGAAATGGGTCCTTATTGCGCGGGATGCATTTAACAGCGTCGTGTTGTGGAAGCGTTCGGTAGAGAACTGGCACCCTCATCTCTGGCCATTCAAGAGCGGGCCGACACAACTGGCACGTCGCCTCGTGGCTGTTGACGATACAGTCTATGTCACACTCGCCCTTGACGCTCCGTTAAGCGCGTTGGACGCGGCAACCGGTGAACTCAAACAAACGTATGAGCAGAGCAAGGGGACAGAGGAAATCATCGCCTCCGACGGCGTGCTCTTCTTGATAGCCAATGCGACACCGGAGTTGTTCGATGACTTCTACCCCGCCAACGAAGACTGCCGAGACGAGCGCGACCGCGTGGCTGTCCAATGGCCCTGGGATGGCAAGAAGAGAGCCGTAACGGCGATTCAAGCGGACTCGGGACGAGTGCTCTGGCTGAGGGAACACCCGGTCGTCCCACTATCTCTTGCCGCAAACAGTCAGCGCGTGGTCCTCTCTGATGGTGAACAAGTAGTGAGTCTCGATCGCAAGAGCGGCGAGTTGTTGTGGCGCTCCGAGGCGATTGAGAAAGCAGCACCCATTCCGACAAGTTTCGCGCCAACATTGGTCCTGCAGCAAGACGTGGTCTTGCTCACAACGGGGCTCCGGGAGCTGAGCGCCCTTTCGGCCAGTTCGGGCAAGACTTTGTGGGGCGGAAAACACGCTGCAATGGGGCACCACTGCAGCGAGGATGTCCTGGTCATCGACGGGCTTCTCTGGACCGGTGCGACGGCCGGCGGCCGAGACTCCGGGTTATACACGGGCCGTGACCTGTTGACCGGCGAGGTCAAACGCGAGTTCGGGCCCGACGTCAAGACCTTCTGGTTTCATCAGCGCTGCTACCGGAGCAAAGCGACGGACAACTTCATCTTACCATCGAGGACCGGCATTGAATTCGTGGACCTTGAGAACGAACACTGGACTGCCCACCATTGGGTTCGCGGCGGCTGTTCCTACGGCATCATGCCCAGCAATGGTATGATCTACACTCCACCTCATCCGTGCGCCTGCTACATGGAATCCCTCTTGCACGGTTTCTGTGCGTTGGCGCCGGCAGAACGCAAAACGGATGACCGAGGGCACCAGACTGATCGATTGGAAAAAGGCCCTGCTTTCGGCTCAATCGAAAATCGAAAATCGACAATCGCCAATAGCAATGACTGGCCCACCTATCGACACGACGCGGCCCGGAGCGGCGCGACTACTGCCTCCGTTGCCGCCGATCTGACGCGATCATGGGAAAAGAAGCTGGACGGCAGACTCACAAGCGTCGTCGTCGCCGATGGCCGGCTCTTCGTTGCGTTGGTGGACACTCATACCGTCTACGCCCTGAATGCAAACTCAGGTGATGTACTTTGGCGTTACACTGCCGGCGGCCGTGTCGACTCACCGCCGACTATATATCAGGGGCGTGTGCTGTTCGGTTCTGCCGACGGTTGGGTATATTGTCTGCGTGCGGCCGATGGCGCATTGATCTGGCGTTTTCGGGCAGCGCCTGGGGATCTGCGACATATGGCGTTTGAACAACTCGAATCGGTGTGGCCTGTCCACGGCAGCGTGCTCGTGCAGGATGGTGTCGTTCACTGTGTTGCCGGAAGGTCGATGTTTGTCGATGGTGGCATGCGGCTGTTACGGCTCGACCCAAAGAGCGGCCGGTTGCTGACAGAAACAATTCTTGACGATCGCGATCCTCAATCGGGTGAGAATCTGCAGGTGAAGATTCGCGGAATGAATATGCCGGTCGCTTTGCCGGATGTTCTCTCGAGCGATGGCAAGAACATCTTCATGCGATCACAACGGTTCGATCTCAAAGGGCGGCGAATCGAGACAAGCACCGATGCAAAACATCTGTTCAGTCCCACGGGATACCTTGACGATACGCAGTTCCATCGATCCTATTGGCTTTTCGGCACATCCTATGTGTCGGGCGCCGGCGGCTATTACCAGGCAGGCAGAACGGCACCGGCAGGTCGACTACTTGTATTCGATGATTCAAGAGTCTACGGCTACGGCCGCAAACCGGAGTATTTTCGCTGGACCGCGCCGATGGAGTATCGCCTGTTTGCTTCGAGTAGAGAGCCGGAGAGTGTGGGTCTGAATGCTGCGGTAACGAGCGAACAGAGAAGGCCTGGCGCAGGACAACAACGGGGCGGCGGCGCGAGAGGCGGACAGCCGGCCGGCGGCGCACGAGGCGGGCGGCGAGCCGGTGGCGCGGTGGAAACGGGACAGAATACAAAGCTGCCGTATGCGGGGGCGACGCCCGGTGTCGTGCGAGGATTCAAGCCGCAGTTTCAACGTCCTCCCACGACAATGTTTGCATGCGACTGGTCGCAGGAAATCCCGCTTCACGCCCTGGCGATGGTCCTCGCCGGTGAAACGCTCTTTGTTGCGGGCCCTCCGGACCTGATTGATGAAGAGCAGACTATGAAGCGAGGCAAGGATCCTGCTATCCAGGCAAAGCTCACCGAACAGGCGGCTGCCTGGGACGGTCAGAGAGGGGCATTGCTTTGGGTCATCTCTACGGACGGAAAGGAATTGGCAAAGTACTCGCTGCCGTCGCTGCCGGTTTGGGATGGTATCGCCGTGGCGAACGGACAACTCTACATTGTTACGCAGGATGGCACAGTCACGTGTATGGAGCCAAAGTAGGCGATTCCATCTTCAGTAGAATCCGAGAACACCTATTGTGCTAATCGAACCATTCGTCTTCGGGATCGAAGGTGGGGATCGAGACGTTTACGATTTTCATTCTTCCCACCGCGCGATGATGGCAGCGGGGCTGCTACTCGCCCAAGGCTTCGATGTCGGCGGCGTCCTTTATCCTGCCGGTCGCCCTCTTATTGGTGATGAAGTCCTCACGGCTAATAAAACAAACGGGTGTCCGGCCGTATTGGCCGGGGACTTTGCCACTGTCGGCTCTTTCCCACGAGACACCGCTGATGCTTGTAATGATGTCGATGCGTACGGGAGGCACGCCAAGCTGAACGACTTTGGCGGGACTGGCGAAGTCGTCTTCAGACAGATCCAGCGACCCGAAGCCAAACTCGTCCAGAGCGGCGAGAATCTGCTTGGCGTTTTCGTGGACCGGCCTGACGAACAGGTCGATGTCGCCGGTAAAGCGTGGGGCGCCGTGAAAGGCCAAGGCGTAACCGCCGACGATGAGGTATTCAACTTTGTGCTTGTTGAACAACTCGAGCAACTCTTTGAAGTCGTTGCGAATCTCCATAATACTCACACCTGAGGGCGTCGACCGCCGCGAGGCGCTCTTCAGGAGGCCGGCTCAGCCAATACTGAAGGTTCTGCTTGATTTCCGAGAAGTTATCTAAATCCTGTTTCTGGATAGTCTTGCGAATCATATGTCCATTATACCACAGATGTACCGATTGTGCTAATCGAACCACTCGTCTTCGGGGTCGAAGGCGGGGATCGAGACGTTGACGATCTTCATCTTTCCCACGGCTCGATGGCGGCAGCCGGGCTTGATGAAAATTGCAGCGAACGGCTTGATCGGCACCCTCTGGCCGTCGAGCTCCATTTCTCCGTTGCCTTCGAGGATGAAATAGATCTCGGTCAACTTCTTGTGATAATGGACCTGGGCATCCTGCTGGACGTCGACCACGTGCATTGTGGCTTTGGGATTTTCAGGATCGACGAACGCCCTTCGCGAGAAGCCGCACGGGCACTTGACGGCGTCTATCTCGTCAAGTCTTGCGATCATGTAGTTTTCCATACGCTGGTCCCCAAGAAGAGTCCCGGATCGCCGGTTTTCAAAAACAGTTGAAACAACAACCGGCGTCGTGTATATTCTCTGCGAACGGCGCGATTTAGTCAACCTGTAAAGAAAGAAGGATGAACCTAATGAGTAATCTATTTGATGTCAGAGACAAATCAATCGTGATAACCGGAGGGGGAGGCGTTCTCTGCAGCGCAATGGCTGCAGCGCTGGCCGAGGCGGGGGCGAGAATCGCAGTTCTGGATCTGTTGGAAGAGGCCGCTGCCAAGGTTGCCGACCAAATCAAATCCGACGGAGGCCGGGCCATCGCGGTCAAGTGCGACGTGCTGGACAAGGCGAGCCTGGAATCGGCGAAAGAGAAGGTCACCGCCGAGTTCGGCCGGATCGATGTGCTCATCAACGGCGCCGGCGGAAACAAGAAAGAAGCGACGACTTCGCCCGACATGCCGTTTTTCGATCTGCCGAAGGATGCCGTCCGGTTCGTTTTCGATCTGAACTTCCTGGGGACCCTGCTGCCAAGCCAGGTCTTCGGCAAAGAGATGGCCGAAAGCGGCGCCGGCATCATTCTGAACGTCTCCAGCATGTGCGCCTTCTCGCCCCTGACCAAAGTCGCTGCATACTCAGCGGCCAAGGCGGCGGTCAGCAACTTCACCCAGTGGCTTGCGGTGCATATCTGCCAGAACTATTCCAAGGATGTCCGCGTCAATGCGATTGCACCGGGATTCTTCCTGACCGAGCAGAACCGCTTCCTGTTGACAGACGAGAAGACAGGCGATCTGACGGCCCGGGGCAAGACGATTATCGACCATACGCCGATGGGAAGATTCGGCCAGGCCGAAGAGCTGATCGGAACGGTGATGTGGCTGCTGAGCGACGCGGCGAAATTCGTCACCGGAATCGTCGTCCCCATCGACGGCGGATTCTCTGCGTTCAGCGGAGTCTAGGTGAATGATTAGTGACGATTGTCCCTGCTTCCGCAGGGATGACAATATTAATGATTATTGCTTCGGAAAGTGAAATGGCTGCTGTTGATCCGGCACAAGCGTTGAAGGATTTCAAACCGAAGCATGAGTTCTTCGTCGGCATCGACTCCGACGGCTGCGCCTTCGATACTATGGGGATCAAGCAGCGCGAATGTTTCTGTCCGTGGACAATCGCCTATTTTGGCCTCCAACCCGTGGCTCAGGCGGCCCGTGAGTGCAAGGACTTTGCGGATCTGTTTTCCAAAACCCGCGGCGGCAACCGGCACAAGACGACGAAACGCATAATCGCAGAACTGCTGCCCTCTCATCCGATGACAAGGGCCAGGGATTTTACCGTTCCACAGTATCGGCACTACTTCGCATGGGTCGACGACCCCAACAGTACACTGAGCAACGACGGCCTGGAGAAGGCAATCGAAGAGACTTCGGACCCCCAGGCAAAAAAGGAACTGGAGCTTGCTCTGGCCTGGAGCGAGCGTGTCAACTGGGCCATAGAAGAGACAGTCAAGGCAATGCCGCCGTTTCCGTATGTCCGCGAGAGTCTGGAGAAGATCCAGTCGTTGGCAGACATCATTGTGGTATCGGGTACGCCCGCCGAAGCGCTGCGGCGCGAGTGGCAGGAGCACGATATAGCCAAATACGCAGCCGTCATCGCCGGCCAGGAGATGGGCAATAAGGCCCGGCACCTCGACTATGCCACCACGGGCAGGTACAGGAAGGATCATGTCCTGATGATCGGCGATGCACCAGGTGACATGAAGGCGGCCAAGGCAAACGATGCTCTGTTCTATCCGATCAATCCCGGCGACGAAGTGCAATCCTGGAAGCGGTTCTGCGAGGAGGCGTTCGACAAGTTTATCAACGGCCGGTACGCCGGCGAATACGAAGAAAGAGTAATCGCCGAATTCGACGCATACCTGCCGGAGCTACCGCCGTGGGAAAAGTGAAGATACATTCTATCCGTGATGAAGATAAGGGAGTGAGCCGGTGAAAGCGCTCGTTCTAAAATCCGCCGAGCAACTCGAAGTGATGGATGTGCCGACCCCGGAGCTTTCCGCCGGTCAGGTGCTGATCAAGGTCTCCAAGTGTGGTGTCTGCGGCAGCGACGTTCGTTACTTCCACGGCGAGAACCCCTGGGCAAAACAGACTCTCGGCCGGCACGTCGACAACCCGCCAAACATTATCCTCGGCCATGAGCTGACGGGCGTCGTCGGCGAGGCCTTCGACGACTCCGATTCTCATCTGGTCGGCAAGCGTGTCGGCATTAATACCTGGATCACGTGCGGCAGATGCGACTTTTGCCGCAGCGGACAGGAAAATCTGTGCGATAAGACCAAACACCTCGGTCACGGACAGGGCTGGGGCAAAATGGACCTCTATCCCGGCGGCATGGCGGAGTTCTGCCCGGCTTTTGCTTCACAGGTCTATGAGCTGGGCGAGAATGTGACGGACGAGCAGGCGACGTTCTTCGATCCGCTGATCGCCGCGATCCACGCCGTCGACGTCGGCGGACCCAAGCCGCTCGATAAGGTCGCAATTCTCGGGGCCGGTCCCATCGGCCTGCTGATTGCGCAGGTAGTCAAGGTTTGGGGGGCAACGCAGACGTTTGTTACCGATATCGCAGCACAGAATGTCACCATCGCCGACAAAGTCGGCGTCGATTATCCGCTGAAGATCAGCGACGGTTCGAACGATCTGCGCGACCTTGTCATGGAAAAGACGAACGGCCGGGGCGTCGATCTCGCCTTCAACACGGTCGGCACCTCGGCAAGTATTCTCGAATCACTTCAGATCCTCAAGAAAGGCGGCACGCTGGTCCTGATGGCCGCCAAGGAGGACGAGCTTGGCCTGCCGTCGCTGTTGCTGAGCGGCGAAAGAACGATAAAGACGTCGTCGAACGCAATGTACAGCGATTTCCCAAAGGCCATTGAACTGGTGTCGTCAGGACAGGTAAAGGTCGAACCGCTGATCACACATCGCTTCGCGCTGTCCGACGCCTTGAACGCATTCGAGGTGGCCTGCAACAAGAACAAAACCGGAGCGGTCAAGGTGATTATCGATTGTACTGCTCCTGATTGAAAATTCGGGTTCGTGCGCGGGCAAGTGGCTTTGCAATAATAGGTTATGATTTTGCTCGCGAGAATTTACTACCCTGAAGGGTATTGTCAATCATGAACGCATTGATCGATGAAATCAACAAAACGGCCGTCGAGCAGGGCCAGCTTCGAATCTGGTGGATAGGCCAGGAGGGATTCGTCCTCAAGTCAGCGACGCTGGTTATCTATGTCGATCCCTACCTGAGCACGTATGCCGAGAGACTCACCAGGGGAAGGCCCGACGAGCATGTCCGCATCCATCCGGCGCCGATGCAACCCGAAGACGTTAACCACGCAGATCTCGTGTTCTGCACGCACGACCACGCCGACCATATCGACCCTGACAGCATCCCGGTCATCGCAGCTAAGTCATCCAGCGCTCAATTTGTCTGCCCCGAATCGGCTCGCCAGACAATGCTGGGCTTTGGAATCGACGAAGGCCGAATTCACACGATGAAGGGCGACGATGATCTGCACCTCAGGCAGATAGACGCTCACGCCATCCCGGCGAAGCACGAGGAATTCGACGAGCACTCCGAGAAGGGCTATCCCTATCTCAGCTACGTGATAGGCATTGACGGCATCAACGTCTTCCACGCCGGCGATACGATTCGATACCACGGGCAGGCCGAACGTCTCAAACAATACCGGATCGATCTTGCCTTTCTGCCGATCAACGGCAGGGACGACCTCAGGCACGGCCTGGACTTTGCGGGCAATTTCGACTGCGAAGAGGCGGTCCGGTTCGCCCGTGACATCAATGCGTCTCTGACCATTCCGATGCACTATGATATGTTCGCGATCAATACCGCCGATATTGACGAGTTTCGCCGGATAGCTGACGGGAACCGACTCCGCTACCTTGTAATGGATCACGCCGGTTCTATTGGATTTCCCTTGGAGACAACTAATGCAGCTCGACGGTAAGATAGCATTGGTTACAGGATCGAGGCGAGGCATAGGCAAGACGATAGCCCGCGAACTGGCCCACCGGGGATGCACGCTGATCGTACACGGCTCGAAAGAGTCCGATGCCCTGCGAGATTCCTTCGAGGATGTCAGGAAGCTAAGTTCCGATTCGATCATGGTCACCGCCGAGCTGTCGGAACCGGCCGCGATCGATGAGATATTTTCACACATCAAGCAGAGTCTCACCAGACTGGACATACTCGTCAACAACGCCGCAACGCAGAAACCCGGCCCTGTTCTGGAACTCGAACAGAAAGATTGGGACCACGTGCTTTCGGTTAATCTCAGGGCGCCTTTTCTGTGTGCCCAGCGTGCCGGCAGGATCATGCGAGACAACAATACCGGCGGCAAGATCATCAACATCAGCTCAGTGCACGCCTACGACGCCAGGCGGTACTACGCCCACTACAGTGCCGCAAAGGGCGCCCTCGAAACGCTTACGAAATCCCTGGCACTGGAACTGGCCGAATTCAATATCCAGGTAAATTCCATCGTAGCCGGCGCGATCGCTACCGAGCTGACCCCATTGGACAGACAGGCGGATTTTTTGACCTCCATTCCGGCAGGCAGGATCGGCACAACGGGGGAAGTGGCCCGCCTCGTAGCCTTCCTGAGTTCGAATGAGTGCGATTACATTACGGGTGCAAGTATCACCGTGGACGGTGGCCTGACGCTGGGATTCTGCGCGACGCGGCCCGATCTGTAACACAATCTTTCATTTTCTTGTTTATTGTGAGTGTTTTTCAAAAGGCTATTTTCTCACTTGTTATGAAAGAATATCTTATACGAAATACTTAATCCGCGAAAATCCGCGCTAATCCGTGGTTTCAATTTGGTGTTTGTTCGTGTTGATTCGTGGTTCGGAGTTCTTTGGTTGCGGCCAAAGGTTGCACTGTGAAGATGAACGGCCAATCGTACACAACCGTATTAATTGGTGGACCAACAACTGTTAAGATAACATCTTGGGAACGATTCTCCAAGTAAGGACGACTGAATTATGGTAATAGAACGACAGAACAAAGACGGTTGCGTTGAAAATGAGCAGGTGCGCGAGGCGATGGCCGAGTTCTTCGCACAAAACGACTACACGGATAAACGAATCCTGGTGATAATCCCAGACAATACGCGTTCCGGGCCGATTGGTGAAATGTTCAAGCTCATGTATGAGTTCCTTGGACCGAAGGCAAAGGCCGTCGATTGCCTGGTTGCGCTGGGCACCCATCATGCCATGAGTACCGAGCAGATCTGCGCCAGGCTCAGCATGACGCCTCACGAACGCAGCACCAGATACGCATCGGTGAAATTCTTCAACCACGAATGGGAGAAACCTCAGACGTTCACTTCCATAGGGAAGATCACCGCCGACGAGATAGATAAGATCAGTGGCGGTGTGCTCCGCGAGGAGGTGGACGTCTCTGTCAACAAGCTGATATTTGACTATGACGAGTTCTTTATCCTCGGCCCGGTATTTCCACATGAGGTAATCGGTTTTTCCGGCGGGCACAAGTACATCTTCCCGGGCATATCGGGCGATGAGTTAATACATCTTTTCCACTGGCTTTCCGGAGTCATAACATGCCCGGTAATAATCGGCAACAAACGGACGCCGACGAGAGAGGTCGTAGAGAAAGCCGCCTCGTTCATTGATATACCGCACAAGCTGTTCGCCGTCGTGGCGCTGGAAAATGAGCTTAAGGGAATTTTTGTCGGCGACACACTCCAAGCCTGGGGACGGGCCGCGGACCTGTCCGAGCAGGTCCACATCATCTACAAAGACAAGCCGTACAACACGATCCTCGGTATCGCCCCGGAAATGTACGACGACATCTGGGTTGCAGGCAAGGTCATGTACAAACTCGAGCCGATACTCGCCGACGGCGCAACTTTGATCATCTATGCGCCGCACATAACGGAGGTTTCCTACTCGCACAGCAAATGGCTCGAGAAGATTGGCTATCACACGCGAGATTACTTCCTCAAGCGCATGGATCAGTTCGCCGGGGTCCCGAGGGGGATCATGGCACACTCGACACACGTCAAGGGTATCGGCACGTTCATAGACGGCGTGGAAAAACCACGCGTCAATGTCGTCTTGGCGACAGGCATCAGCAAGGAGCGATGCGAAAAGATAAACCTTGACTACATGAATCCGAGCGACATGGATATAGCCGACTACGAAAACAGAGAGGACGAAGGAATCCTTGTCGTCCACCATGCAGGCGAGGTCCTGCACCGTTTGTCAGATGGGACCATTCCCCGCATCCCATGAGAATGGTTCTTCGTGGACAGAAGACTGGTCAAACTGTCGTCTTTGGGATGAATATCTCGGCGACGGACCGCATCGCAAAGCTGTCAGTCATGCCGGCGATGAAGTCCAAGACAATCAACTGATCGGAGTTGTCAGTGGAATAAGAATTCTTCATGTTTTTTGTTACGAAGTCTTGGAAAACGCTGTAGACCATCGGAACGGTGCTATCCTCTTTGCGATCAGGATATCTGTCCGATTGAAACCTGGCTGTTCTACGGATTTCCTTCATAAGATCATCAAACAGATACTTTATCGTTTTGCCGGCCTGCTCTTTGTACCTCTCGGCCCCTGGGCTATGGTAGATACGTCGGTTGTTGAACCCTATAAGTTTGTGGAGCAAATCCCCCAACTCTTGAGAGATTGCGATATAGTCGTGCCCCGAACTGTTTTCTATCATGTTCTCAAGGAAAGTCCCGATTATCTTGCCGTTGGTTGTGCCCAACTTGTCTTGAAAATGTGAAGGCACATCCGCGTCCTTGATGATCCCAGCCTCAATCGCATCTTCCACATCTTTGCCGGCGTAGGCGATCTTGTCAATCAGACGGACAATGCAGCCTTCCAGGGTAGCCGGATTGCCTGCTTCTTCACGGGTCTCAACATTGTCCAAATCCTTGTCTTTGTCGCTGGCAATGAGCTTACATGTCTTGAAATCCTCGCCACAATGGGAGATGATGCCGTCCCTGACCTCCCACGTTAGATTAAGGCCGGGCTTTTCTCTATCACGCTTTGCAATATGGTCGACCACACGGAGGCCGTAAACCTCGTGGGAAAACTTTCGCATCAGACCTCTGAGTTCTTTGTACTCATTGAGTATTTCCGTCAGAAACACCTCTCCCTGGTGTCCAAAAGGAGGATGGCCAATGTCATGCGCCAAACCAATCGCCTCAGCAAGATCTTCATTCAATCCGAGACAACGAGCGACAGTGCGAGCAGCCGAGGCGACAAATCTGACGTGATCCATTCTCGTACTGACATGATCGTTCTGTGGAAAGTAGAATACCTGTGTCTTGTGTCTTAGTCGACGAAAGGACTGGGAGTAGATTATTCGATGCACGTCACGTTGAAACTCAGTACGAAAATCATCAGGAGGTTGTTTGATCCTCCTTCCTTTTGTACCTATTGTGGCGAGTTCATTTGTGAACAACTCCCTCTCGGCTCGTTTGAAGCTTGACATTTCCTCTCCCAGAATAGGTCAATAAGCAAATCGGTTATATCTCTTGCGTCTTTCTCGGAAGCCAAGCAGCTACTGATTTCTTTGCCATTTTGCGTAGCTGCCTCAAAACGTGAATTCTGGAACTGGGGGAACTCATCTGCCCTGTTTGAGAACTTGGCGGAAAAAGCTGAGGGAATCTCTTCATACTCGCTCACGAACTCAAAGTTCGAGAGCCCCAGAACCATTGGGTTACAGTTGCCTTCGAGCAAAGATCTGTCATCATTCTTGAATATCACCAGCGTCTTGTCGTGTGCCCACGCAATTCCGGCTTCGACCATCGCACCTTCGTCGGGGACGCGGCCATTCATGTTCAGTACCAAGCCATGGCTATCAGTAATATGAAAGACGTCCAAACAGAATATAGCATTGTTGAGTATTCTAGTGGCCCCTTCAGACGACACATTCCGCCGCAAAAGGACTGGCAGAAGTCTGGCAAATTCAAGTCCGTCTCTCTGAGGAAGAAATACAGCATAGCCCGCGCGTTCGAGGGAAACAGCAATATGTTCCATTTCCTCACGCTCTTTCGGATTAAACAACGGACCAGCACAGTATATCTTGTATGGACGTTTGTTCATGAAGCCTCCTTTTGAAATTCGAAGTACGCCACAGTTTCCAGAAACACTCCCTGAGAAATAAACAGCAACGCACATGATGTCAAGCCTAAAACTGACCATAATTGGGCTCACAGCAAGAAAACCATGAGGACCACCAATAGAATCCGTTGAATCTGCGAAGGTACAAGAAGCATCCTCGTGGGCCGAAAGAACCAAGGCCCCGGCGCGCGCATGATAGGAATCACACACATGCCTCTTCACCCTTGGGGCCACAGAGGCACGGAGACACGAAGGAGTTGTCGGCATTGGATGTTCCTTGTTCGATATTCGATGCCTGACTCTCGTTACACGCTCAAACCTACATGCGGCAAGTATTTGATCCTTCGCTCGCCTGGCGGTACAATGGTGTGACACCATTGCCGGATCAAGACCCGAGAAAGGCCATGAGCGACGTTACACAGATCTTGAACGCCATCGAGCAGGGTGACCCCCGGGCTGCGCAGGAGCTGCTTCCCCTTGTCTATGAAGAGCTGCGCCTTCTCGCCGCTCGGAAGATGTCGCAGGAATTGCCCGGTCAGACACTTCAGGCAACGGCGCTCGTGCACGAAGCATATCTCAGGCTGCTCGGGGCGCAGAATGAACAATGGGACAGCCGGGGGCACTTTTTCAAGGCAGCGGCCGAAGCGATGAGAAGGATACTCATCGAGAATGCCCGCAAAAAGAAGAGTCTCAGGCGGGGAGGCAATAGAAAGCGAGTCGAGCTTGACGAATCCATACTTGTTACTCCGCAGGAAATTGCACCCGAGGATCTGCTCACCTTTGATGAGGCGCTCGAGAAACTCGGCGGAACGGACAGGACCAAGTCCGACCTGGTAAAACTGCGGGTATTTGCCGGGCTGACCGGCAAGCAGGCAGCCGAAGTACTCCGAATTTCACAAGCCAAAGCCTCTGAAGACCTCACCTACGCCCGAGCCTGGCTCTGTCTGGAGATGAACAAGGACGAGCCGGGTTCGCACAGGTGAAATCAGAGATCAGGAGGGTTGCTCTCAAAATGAACCTTTTGGAAGACCCTTTTCCTGCAAACCTTTTAACTTTTTCCGGGAATTTTCCATTTTTCGGCGAATTTCGACGGCTCGGATTTCGCATTATGATGTGGAGACAAATATATGTCGGACAAAAACAACAATGAAGAGGCAATTTTCAAGGCGGCGGTAAGACTCAAGACTGCCGCCGAGCAAAAGGCCTATGTTCAAAACGCCTGCGGCAGCGACAGCGAACTGTTGGCACGGGTAACATCGCTGCTCGAGGTCAGCGGCAGCAGGAACAGTATCCTCGACGTTCTCATCGCCGAGCCGGAGGCTACGCGGGACGATCTCCCCGTCTCCGAAGCCCCCGGCACGGTCATTGGTCGCTATAAGCTGCTCGAAAGAATCGGCGAGGGCGGCATGGCCGTTGTCTACATGGCCGAACAGGCCGAGCCTATCCGCCGCAAGGTTGCCCTGAAGATCATCAAGCTGGGTATGGACACCAAGGCGGTCATCGCCCGATTCGAGGCCGAGCGTCAGGCCCTGGCCATGATGGACCATCCGAACATCGCCAAAGTCCTCGATGCCGGCGCAACTGAAACGGGCAGGCCCTATTTTGTTATGGAGTTGGTCAAGGGTGTTGCCATCACCGAATACTGCGACCAGCATGAGCTGAGCGTGGATGCGCGTTTGGCCTTGTTTAGCCAAGTCTGCCATGCGGTTCGACACGCCCATCAGAAGGGCATCATTCACCGCGATATCAAGCCCTCCAATGTGATGGTCGCTCAACAGGATACAGTAGCCGTTCCCAAGATCATCGACTTCGGGATTGCCAAGGCCATCAATCGGCGACTCACGGAAAAGACCTTGTTTACACACTTCGCGCAAATCATTGGTACACCGGCATACATGAGTCCGGAACAGGCCGAGTTCAACGACCTGGATGTGGACACACGCACGGATATTTATTCTCTCGGGATCTTGTTATATGAACTGCTCACCAGTACCACACCATATAGTGAGGAAGAACTGTGCCAAGCCGGTTATCTGGGGATGCAGCGTGTCATTCGCGAGGAGGAACCCGTCCGGCCTTCGACCAAGCTGAGTACGATGGGTGCCGCCCTAACCGATATCGCCAGGCAACGTCACGTCACCCCGGAATTCCTGCGAAAGACAATTCAGGGTGACCTGGACTGGATTGTCATGAAAACCCTGGAAAAAGACCGCGTCAGGCGGTACGAGACCGTAGATGCCCTGGCCCAGGATGTGCAGCGACATCTACGCAGCGAACCGGTGCTGGCACGTGGTCCCAGTGTCATGTACCACCTGCAGAAGTTTCTTTACCGGCATCGGCAACAGGTCATGGCAGGATTGACCGTTTTTGCACTATTGGCGGCCCTCATCGCCGTGGTCTCCATGTGGTTTCAGAGCCAGCGCCAGCAGGCGAAGATCCAATCCGACAGAGATCATTCTGTGCTGTCCGAGGCACATAAGGCCTATGCGGGCGGCGATTTAGCCAAAGCATTTTCCTCCCTCGACTCGATTCTCGACAGCCCCCATGTCGGCACTGAGGCGAAACTACTCCATGCGGGCATCCTGGTCGAAAGTGGTTATCCTGAAGAGGCCGTGGACCAGTTGAGCGATTTGCTGGATGCCAAACCGGAGATTGCCGGCGCAGCCCATGCACTTACGGCCAGAATCATCTGGGAGAGAGAAACAGTGGATGCGCAAAGGCTTAAAGAGATCGAATACCATCAACAGAAGGTCGATGCATTACTCCCGGCCACAGCCCAAGCATATTTCCTGCGTGCGATGATGGTGGTTGCTGTTAAAGATAAACTTGGGTGGTTGGAAAAGGCCCTGGATCTTGATCGCGGACATTACGAATCCTGCCGCTTACGGGCCTTTATCGATTACACATCGAAAAAGTATGCCAGGATGAAGGACGATGCACTCGTGATGGTTGCCAAGCAACCGCAAAATCCATTGGGTTACAGGTTGCGCGGGATGGCGCAGCAAGGTCTGGGAGAGTACGAGGGTGCCATCAGCGATTATGAACATGCACTGCGACGTACGCCCGAAGACGATCCACAGCGTGCAGAACTCCATGGACGCATTTGTGAGGCGTACCTCTGTCTCGGTGACTACCGGCGTGTCATAGGACAGGCTCACAGGGGGCTGCAGCACTTCCCTACCAATGAAAGGCTCCACTTCCATATCTTCTGCGCTCTCACGGCTCGAGGTGATTATGAGGAGGCGAGCGCCTATTTCAATCGGATAATCGAATCCAGTGCAATGACTCGCTCCCGCTTCAGGAACTGGTCGCATAAATACGTGTTCGACGTATTAGACGCAGGCCGAGTATGGCGCGCACCGCACCGAGAACCGAAAGGTGCCGCCTTTT
This sequence comes from uncultured Pirellulales bacterium, assembly GCA_964562575.1. Taxonomy (GTDB): domain Bacteria; phylum Planctomycetota; class Phycisphaerae; order Sedimentisphaerales; family Anaerobacaceae; genus SG8-4. The sequence goes on along the minus strand of CAZLTY010000012.1, from coordinate 4,063 downwards.
TATCCATGCTGGAGGCCGAAGAGGATTACAACTACTTCTCCACCAAGTCCAAGCGAATCATCAAAGACGGCTTTACAGCCAGATGGTCTCCAAACGGCACGAAACTGGCCTATGGGCTGGGCATGCTACAATGTAGCGGACTCGCCATATATGATGTTACATCTCAGGAAACTGAGTTGTTAATCGTTCCCGGAAAAGACCCGGCTTGGTCACCGGATGGGCGGTTTATCGCCTTTACGCGCGAAGCCCGGAATCTTCGTCTGGCAGAACTTGCCGTTCCTGAACACAGAAACCGCCGTCGTGCTGCACTTGAGGTCTGGATCATGAATGCTGATGGAACCGAACCTCGACGTCTGACGCAGGGTAGCTGGCCTTCCTGGAGCCAAGACGCCAAATACGTTTACTATGCCTTGGAGGGAACACTCTACTCGATTGCTATTGAAGATTCCCAGGCTCTGCCTCAGCCTATTCTGGCCTGTTCCACTTCCGTTCCATCCGTATCACCTAACCAAAAGCATGTGGCCTATGTTAAGAACGCATCACTGCATGTCATCGACTTGGCTTCCCAATCGATCATCGTCCAATGTGCTGTCCCTCCACTGACGTGGGGTGGACATTGGTCGCCTGATAGTCGCCAATTCAGTCTGGGTGGTTTTATCTTTCCAGAGGTCAGAACGGGACTGTGGATTTATGACTTGGACACGGGCCAGGTGACAAAAGTTCTCAGTGGTCCTGTGTCCAGTGTCTGTTGGGCCCCGGATGCATCTAAGCTGGCTTTCTGTGTGGGGATTCCGTTTTTTGATGTCTGGCTGACTGACCTAGATCCCAGTATTTCAACCATTGAAGCTTTGGGCCCAGGGCAAACCTTAAAAGCACACTACCAGGAGATGGCCGACTTCTACAGCCGCAGAATCGAAACCGATAGCAATGATGTCGAGAATTATCTTCATCGGGCAGAGTGTTTCCATTACCTACACGATCGACAAAGACTTTTGCACGATATGGAACAGCATGTAAGCACCTTGAGTCCATGGTTGAAAAATGATCTACTGGACCAAGGGTTTCGAGACTTTCTTTCAGATCTCTGGCAATCTGTCCCCACAAACGTGGGACCAACAGTCAACAGCTCGGCCAATGACCAGGCGCCGAGTATCTCAACGAACAGTCTTACCCTTTACTTTAATTCGAATCGTTCCGGTGGATTCGGTGGTAAGGATCTATGGATCACGACACGTGAATCGGAGGGTGCACCTTGGCCTTTACCCGCGAATCTTGGACCGAGAATCAATAGCCCGGCAAACGACTGGGCCCCACACATCTCTGCCGACGGGTTATCACTCTTCTTTACCTCCAATCGGGCTCAAGGATTCGGTGATGATGACATATACGTTTCAATCCGACCAACAACGAATGATCCCTGGGGAGATCCGGTCAATCTTGGGCTACCGGTCAACAGTCCCGTACAGGATAGCTGCCCCAGCCTCTCGGCCAATGGCCTTGTGCTGTTCTTCGGATCATCGCGGGGGGGAGGATACGGTCAGTCCGACCTGTGGGTAACGACTCGAGAATCTACTGATACGGCCTGGAGCGATCCTGTAAATCTCGGACCACTCGTAAACGGATCTGGCATGGAAACCGCCCCTGCCATATCAAGGAACGGTCTAATACTCTTATTTAGCGCCGAGGGGGCAAACCTTTACGATATTTGGGTAACACGGCGTACTAACCAACAAGCTAACTGGGGTGAGCCCATGAATCTTGGTCCCATGATCAACAAGCAGGGCCGCGAGTATCGCGCGAACTTCTCGGCTGATGGCTCCACCCTATACTTCTCTTCCTTCCGATCCGGCTGCGGAGGTCATGACTTATGGCAGGTGCCAATTCTTCCCCTGGGCCAGGAGGGACACGAGAACCGAGAGTCTGACGCAGCATCGAAAACCATCAGGCAGAGAGACGGAAAGGAGGACTAGAATGAAGTATGAATTTTGAGGTGTGAAATGTGAATCACAAAAGATGATATAAGGGCTTTCAGTTTTACCGAATACCGAAAAACCGAATAGCGAAAATAAAAAGCAGCCGGTGAGCATCACGCGACCCAGCAGTAACTCACCGGCCCAGCCAAACTCGGACGGACGGTTTGCGCGCCCGAGCCAAGGCTCTTATCATGATACAGCAAGCCCAGAAACAAAACAAGTTTGGAGGTACGAATCATGAGTAGCTGCAGAACAACAAAAAAGGTTTTTGTTCATAGTCTAGTGGTCATCGGTTTTCTTCTATCTACCGTTAGGGATGTAAATGCAGATTTCATCTTCGGCACTCCCACGAACCTTGGACCAACAATCAACAGTTCATCCGGCGAGGGGGCACCCAGCATATCGGCTGATGGTTTGTCGCTCTACTTTACATCTCTTCGCGGCGGATGGGCTGACCTATGGGTGACAACACGTGAATCGATAGATGATGACTGGGGGGAGCCGGTAAATCTTGGCCCAACCGTCAATAATAGCGCAGCCTGGGATGGTGAAATGAGCATCTCAAGTGATGAATTGGAACTGTACTTTGCATCCGACAGAACAGGCGGATTAGGTGGATACGATTTATGGGTAACAAGACGGGAAACGATGAACGATCCATGGGAAGAACCGGTTAATCTTGGGCCAAATATTAACACGTCGGTTGATGATACTGATGTCTGCATCTCAGCCGATGGCCTATCCCTCTATATTGAGTCTTATCGGAATGGAGGGGATGGTCGTAACGACCTGTGGGTGACGAGTCGAGCAACGACATCCGACCCTTGGGGAGAGCTAGTGAATCTTGGCTCGACTGTCAATAGCTCGGCGAGTGATGGCGCGCCCAGTGTTACGGCAGACGGCCTGGTACTCTTCTTTAGCGATCATCCAAATCCGCGGCCCGGTGGGCATGGGAGCACGGATATATGGATGATAAGGCGATCAACATCCTCAGACGCATGGGGAGAACCAATAAATATTGGGTCAACAGTCAACAGTTCGTCTAATGATCAGGGACCGAACATCTCGTCCGATGGTTCTACTCTCTACTTCTTCTCCCGCCGATCAGGTGGGTATGGTGACTTCGACCTGTGGCAGGCGTCGATAGATCCGGTTGTTGATTTTAACAGAGATGGAAATGTCGATTCTGCGGATCTGTGCATTATGATTGACTATTGGGGCACAGACGAACCATTGTGTGATATTGGTCCGATGCCCTGGGGCGACGGCATTGTCGATATTCAGGACATGGTGGTTTTCGCTGAGTATTTGCTTGACGAAGCTCTGCTGGTTGACTTGGTTGCACATTGGAAGCTTGATCAAAAGGAAGGTATCTTCACTAAAGATAGTGCCGGTACCAACGACGCCTATGTCATTGGAGATCCGGTCTGTCTGCCAGATGGGGGTATGGTAAATGGTGCGTTTGAGTTTGATGGAGTCGATGACTGTGTTATCACCGACTACGTCCTGGATCCGGACGATGGGCCATTTCGTGTTTTTGCCTGGATCAAAGGCGGCGCTCCAGGCCAGGTCGTTTTGTCACAAATGGGTACTGCAAACTGGCTTTATGCGGATCCAATTGAAGGTTACCTTATGACGGATATAAAGACTTATGGTCTTGGCGCCACAGGACCACTGCTGTCCCAGACAGTCATCACTGATGGCGAATGGCATCGAATCGGTCTTGTATGGGATGGTTCGAACAGAACGCTCTATGTTGATGACATCGCAGTGGCTGAAGATGCACAAAATGGACTGGAAGGCTCACCTAACGGCCTGTACATCGGCTGCGGCAAGAATATGCAACCGGGAACTTACTTCTCCGGCCTGATCGACGACGTACGCATCTACAACCGGGCCGTGCACCCGTAGTCACCTTATTACATTGGAATAGACTCAAGGGTTGGCAGCTTGCGAGAGTTGCCAGCCCTGTCTTACCTTCTATGTCCGCCTCTTTTGCTCCGCTGGCCTCGGCGCGATGAATAAAGCCCCGCTCGGGGCATAGGTGTTAAGCTAAGCTGACGTTTTTTTGGCCGATTGGTTTGCTATCG
>CAZLTY010000011.1:0-35416 GCA_964562575.1 uncultured Pirellulales bacterium | reverse complement strand
GTTAGCGCCTTCGTGGTGGATCAAGAATCGGCGTCCATCAGCGCTAATCTGCGGTTCCTTTTCCTTTTGCCTTTTCACTTTTGACTTTGTCAGCGCCCTCAGAGTCCTCTGTGGCAAATTCTTTTCTTTCATTGACGCCCCTTCATATCTCGCACAGGCCTCTCCAAACAGATGCGCCAAACTGGCTCGTCCAGTATCCACAACCTTTAGGCCATTGCCCTGACGGGCCGATGTTTTGTATAATCGCAAGCAAAACAGTCAGGTGAAACCTGTGGAGGTATGCATTATGCTATATCAATCTCAACGGCTACGGGACATTTTCATGATGGTCCTGATTATTTGCGCTGGGTCGGCCGGTGCGGCTCAGACTATCGTCACGCGTTACGAAGAAGACTTTAGCATCTTTCCCAATCCGGAGCAGGGCTTTTATGAGTACACGGATATCATTAAGGGACATCTGCGTCAACTGGAACCTGTCTTTGCAGTGAATGCTGACGTGATCGCCCTCTTTGAAGCAGGTTTTGTGGGACCCTGGGGCGAATGGCATTCCACGTCAATAGCCCGCGATTATGATCAGGGGCGGGACATGTTGCTGAGTATTCTAGCCGGACTGTCACTGGAGAACAGGGGATTCGCGTCCCTTTACAACCCTCGCAAGGTGCAGATCGTGATGAGGCATCAGAACCTGGGCACACAGTTAGTACACGATATTATCGTAGATCCGCGCCTTTGGAAACCAGGGGAGCATATCGTGATTCAGGAGGTCGTGGAATTGGCGCAAGAGATGTCAACCGGATCCTATACGGTCCACCTGAACCTGCCGGATCCCTATCCCTCGCTGGAAGGCGATCCGCGTTATAGCCTGCGCTGTGCCAATATAGGTATCTGGGATGCCCATACCGGGTATAACACATTGGCCGACGGTGTGACTGTTGGCCATAAGTAATCCCAGCCGAACAGGGGGGCCGGCTTGAGAAACAGCCGTTGAGGGATCAGTGATCGTCTTCTTTCTGCCCCTTGTATCATTCAAACTGCTGCTTGAACCGCGCAAAGGCCTGCTGCAGGGCCGTCAAGTCCTGTGTCAATGTAGCAACCTCTTGTTCCAGCAGACACCCCAACACACGCAGCTCTTCAGGCGTCAAGCAAACATCCATAGACAGTCTCCAGTTCTATTCCATCATGAGGGCCGTATCTTACGACAGTCCCCACGCCAGGGCAATCGTGAGTATGAAGATTCGAGCGTCTCAAATCCAATTCACAACTTTTCCACAATCGGGGTTTGGGATGTGCAAAACCTGTGAAGAACAACTTTTTTTCGTGCGCAAAGTCAATGCCCACAGAAACCTCCATCGAGTGGAAAAGAAATTCTTCAAAAGACGTTTGATTTAGAAGACTAAAAGCAGGATCATACTTGAAGTTCGGGTTTTGATACTAATATTCGCCTTTGGAGGGTGTCAAGGTTCGATGTTTGAACAAGGAGAAAATCGATGCAGCGCACAATCATGGATGAGAGTTCCGGTGCAACCGATACACAAGTACGCGCCATCAGAGAGTCGCTCGCCGAAAGAATAGGCCGGCAGAAGTTTCGCATCTGGTTCAAGAATTCAACAAAGCTCACACTTACAGGCGAGTACTTGAAAGTCGGCGTGCCAAATCTCTTCATAGCAAGCTGGATTGAGAATCACTTCTTGGATGAAATCACCCAGGCGGTTCGCTCGGCCACCGGAATCGACGCCAAGATTACATTCGCCATCGACCCTGAACTTACAGGCAACCAGAGGCGGACTCAATTGGATTCACAGGCGTCGTCGGTGTCGACAGCGCAAAACGGCCCGCGCAGAGCTCACCCTATCAGAGACAGAAAGATCGCAAGCACAGCCGCGGGTGGACCACAGAGAAGGAAACTGAAGCTAAATCTGGACACGTTTGTTGTCGGCGCTTCCAACGAACTGGCCTACAATGCCGCCAAACTCATCGTCAAAGAGCAGGAAAGTCCCTTCAATCCGTTTTTTATCCACGGAGGATACGGAATCGGCAAAACACATCTGCTCCAGGGGATTTGCAACGCAGCGCAGAAGAAGAGGCCTCAAACCAACTGGCGGTATCTGTCTGCAGAGGATTTTGTCAACCAATTCGTCCTGGCCCTGAAGACAAAGAAGCTGGAGGCCTTCAGGCGTCGTATGCGCCAGACCGATCTGCTGGCAATCGACGACATCCACTTCCTGGCCAACAAACCTTCGACACAGGAAGAGTTTCTGCACACGTTCAACACAATCAATCTGGCCAGCAAGCAGGTCGTTCTCGCTTCCGACGCACACCCGAAGATGATAGGCCAACTTTCCGAAAAGCTGGTCAGCCGGTTTGTCTCAGGAATGGTCGTCAAGATCGAGCCGCCCGATTTGGCAACCCGATGCCGGATATGCAAACAGTACGCAAAGAACCTCAAGAATCATTCGGTGTCGATCCCCGACAGCGCGATAAGATATATAGCCGAAAACCTGCGAACCAACGTGCGGGAACTGGAAGGCGCCCTGCTGAAACTTATCGCTTATGCGGCGCTCAAGAATGATAAGATCACGCTGTCCATGGCTAAAGACGTACTGGCCGAACACGTCGAAAGATGCGATCCGATCGTGCACGTATCGGATATCGAATCGGTAGTGGCGACTTACTTCGGGATAACTCCCGCGAGCATACACTCATCCAAGAAGAACCGGACGGTGGCCCTGGCCCGCCATTTCAGCATGTATCTGACGAGAAAACACACGAATATGTCATCCTCGGAGATAGGCAGAGTGATGGGCAACAAGAATCACGCCACCGTGCTCCTTGCCTGCAAGAGGATCGAAGAGCTGATGAAGAAGAACGGAGAGCTTAGCTGGCAAGGACCGGCGGGTAACAAAGTCTCGAAGACCCGAACGGTGTATGCCCAGCTTGAAAAGAGTATCTCGCGATAAGGACTCCGGACTCAAGACAAACCAACCGGATCAGGTCACCAGTATAGTGCTCCCGATTGAAAATTCCCGTTCTTGCGCGGGCAAGCGGCTCTACAATAATAGGTTATGGCCTTGCTCGCGGGAATCTCCTACCCTTCAAGGGTATCACTACCTCCGTGCGGCGGCAATTGCCTCTTTTGTGGCGGCAATAGCGGGCGATTGCGGTATTTTCGTATGGGCGTCCTCGATCGCCTTGGTGGCCTCGCCGAGTCGCCCGCTCTGGAAATAGATATAGCCCAGGAGCAATCCCAACTGAGGCGAGCCGCTTCTTGCCGACCACTGCTCAACGTCGGCAATCCTCTCGGCAAGTCGGCTGCGGCCACCTAACAGAGTAACCAGATCGATTTTCGACTTCGCGTAGTCGGGGCGGATCGCCAGCGCCCGGGAAAGAAACAGGGCGCTGCTCATGTATTCGCCGGCGGCAAATAACGCATGGCTCCTGCCCACGAGGGCCTGTGGATTGTCGGGCCCGTAGATTAACGCCAGAGCAAAGGAGTCCGCAGCCTTATAGTACCTGTCGGCCCTGAGATAGTCCTCGGCGGCCCGCATGTGGCGGTTGAATTTATCGTCCGAGAGAGATTGTATGCTCTTGTGCGAACCCATTATACGTCTGGCCTGAGTTGACATTTCGGCCGGCGAAAGTGTGCTTGACGGGTGAGGCAAAGACGCTATCTTCCGAGAAACATCCAGGCTCGGTCTCTGGGGAGATTCGAGACTGGTCTGCCCTATGTAGTCAACTTCGCCGAACACCCCGCCTGTCCTCGCAGGGGTGAGCATCTCTTTGCCAGGGCCCGGTTCGAGCACTTTGGGTTCATAAGGCCTCAATATCCCGCTGGACCCGGGCACGTATGGCCTGGTTCCCGAGCGCACCTCGTAGGTTTCTTGAGCCGGCATGACGCTGCGTCTCTGACCTGCATCGCCCGGCTCGGCTTGCAGACTGGACTCAACGGACCTGGCCAAATCATCGAGCTGCTGTCTTATCCGTGCCATGACGTCACCTTCTTCGGCGCCGCTCGCCGCTTGCGAAGAGAGACCGCGCGGCGGCAAGAAAGCGGGCCCCGGCTCCGCTGTCGCGTCTTCGGCTTGACTGGCCATAAAGCTGTCCTGCGCACCGGGCGTCGGCGGCCCCGGGACAGTCTGTAGCTCTGGTCCTACGGCTCCTTTTGGCTCAGCAGCGTCTTGCTGCAAAGTGGGATACACCAACGGCCTAGACGTCTCCAAAGGCAAAAGCCGGTAGCCAGCAGCGGCCCTATCTCTTGCATCTGCGGCGGATCGAGCCGGTGTCTTAGCCTCCAGTCCCAACTTCATTTCGTCAATGGGCGCCTCTCTGTCGGCAAACCTCGATTCTCGGCGAGCTTCGAGCAAAGATTCCAAACCCTGCTCTCTCAGGCGTTGGGCCGCCAACCTTTCATCCTGCCGGCGTATGGCGGCCTCGCCAGGAGTCAGCCACCCGGCATCCCGCAGGCTCTGGTGACTCTCGCCGATGAACGTCCCGTCCGATGTCGACAGCGAATCGTATCGCGTTCGCAGTCCTCGCAGGTCTGACTCAGCCGTTGTCGCACTTGGCCCGGGCGCAATCTGCTGGGCCGGCAAAGACTCCAGCACAAACAGGTGAGTAGTCGGCGAACGGCCCTGCTGAACACCGCTTAGAATCCCCGAATCTGGCGGTCTGAAGACCCGCGGACGACCGGGCACAGTGGTAGCAACCGTCTCAGTCGGAGAATAGTACGGGCGCGTTCTATGTCGCGACGAACGCCGGCCAAAATCTTCCGCACCCGCAGTGTCTCTCAGGAAGGAGCTGAGCGACGGCGCCGTCCGGGAAGAATTAAGCGACGAGGTGCCGGGATCCAGACCGAAATCGGTTATCGACCGATAAGGCACATTGCCGCGGAAATACTTGCCGCCACGCAGATTGCCGGTGATTGACAGCTCAGCAGCCGTGTCGATTGGGACCGGAGTGGTTAGCAAACCGCTGCGGATGCTGCTCACAGGCGCCGTGCTCGTGCCGACGGGATTCCTTATGGCTGGATTGCGTATCGAATAACTTGCCGATGAACCAAGCGTTGGCAACAAGACCGCCGCGACTATTAACAACCGAGTCCTCATAACACCGAATACCTCGAAATTACCCAATCAGCCTTTTGCCTATTCGCCTATTTTACCTATATGTTCGGGTATTCCTTATACTTCGGCTTTTCTGCCCATCTGAGTTTAGTTGCCAAAGTATCCCATTGGCTCCTGAGCGGATTATTTACGATTAAGAAATCGCTGTCTTCTCTCTCAACCCTCACAACATCGTCGCTCGACAGGCTCAAAGAGACCTGGCCGTCGATGGAAACTGTCGTGCCCTCATTGACGCGTATGCCGACCACTTCTATCGTGCTCTCGGCGTTTATGACGATGGGCCTGAAGCTCAGCGAATGAGGACAAATCGGCGTGATTACCATCGCCTCGATCTTTGGCGAGAGTATTGGCCCGCCCGCCGAGAGATTATAGGCCGTTGAACCGGTCGGGGTGGAAATTATCAGTCCGTCACTGACGCAGCCGGCCAGGGGTTGGCCGTCGACCAGAATCTGAAGTTCAACCGCCCTGAAAGGCGGCCCAGCGGCAACGAAGACATCATTGACGGCAGCCGAGCAGAATTTCTCGGCTGGATTGTCTCGGCCGCTGCCGGCGAAGACCCGGCATCTGAGCATCATGCGCCTGTATGTCCGGACCATCTCGGTAGCCAGTGAAGGAAAGAAATCTTTCAACTCGCCAACGCTGAATTCTGCCAGAAACCCGAGTTTGCCAACGTTGACGCCGATCAATGGGATCGACGCCCTGCTCAAGCTGCGTGCCGCCGAGATGATGCTCCCATCACCTCCGAAAACAATCGCGAAATCACATTCTTTCAGTATCTCACCCTTCGGACCGGCCGCAGGCTCGCAGTCGCGCGTGCAACTGCCGGCCTCCTTTACGTCCTCGATGCTGTAGCTGGCCAACACGTGAGCCTTGCCTCTGGCAAAGCGCATGAATTCGGCAATCGCACCGCTGACACCTAGCTTTTGAGCATCACCGAAAATCACCAGCCTAGGTAGAGATTTCGTCTCTCGCATCGTAAGTTCATGCTTTCAACATTCTTCTTACCGTCTTGGCTATGCTATCGGCGTCTACGCCCACTTCGGCAAGTTGAGCATCTCGCAAATTGTGTCCGATAAATCTCCTCGGTGCGCCAAGCACAGCCATTTTATTTGGCGAGCAACCTTTGGCAGCGGCCATTTCGAGCACCGCCGAGCCGAAACCACACGCAATGGCATGGTCCTCTACGGTGACTATTCTCTTTCCGCGCCTCAGCAGAGTGCTGATCTTCTCATCGACCGGAGCGGCAAACCGGGCGTTGATCACATCAACCGGAACCTTCTTCTCAGCCAGCAGCGCCGCGGCTTTCAGCGCCTCTGTCAGGACGGCGCCGTAGCTGACGATCGCCACGGAAGAGCCTTTCGATTTCTTGACTGTCACGCTCTTGGCCAACTCGAACGGCTTGGCGCACGCGGCACGGAAAAACTCCTCGGACGGCACAGCATCTTTCGGATACCTGACCACAACCGGCTTATCAGCCGCCAGAGCAAACTTGAGAGCCAATTGCGTTTCAATGTCGTTGGCCGGCGCCGTAAGCACGATGTTCGGCATCATCCGCATGAAGCCTATGTCCATAAGCCCGTGGTGAGTCGGGCCGTCAGAGCCGACGAACCCGGCGCGGTCGATGCAAAAAACTACACCGAGATTCTGTAGAGCCACCTCCTGAAATATCTGGTCGAAGCTGCGCTGCAGGAAGGTCGAATAAATACAGACCACGGGTCTCAACCCATCTCGGGCCATGCCGGCAGCAATATCAACAGCGGCGCTTTCGGCGATACCTACATCATAAAAGCGACCGGGAAACTTCTTGCTGAACTCCATCAGACCAGTGCCATCGCACATCGCCGAGGTGATGGCGACAATTCTTTTGTCCTTCTCGGCCAATTTCGTCAGATGTTCGCCGAATGCGGTGGTAAAATTGCGTTTGCCTGGGGCAGTAGACTTTTCAACAGTATCCCCGTTTATTTTGAACGGACCGGTCGAATGAAACGTACTCGGCCCCTGATCGGCCGGACGAAATCCTTTGCCCTTTTTGGTGTAAACATGCAGGATCGCCGGGTGATTCAACTCGGCCGACGCCTCGAATAATTGAATAAGTGAGCCGATATCGTGCCCGTCAACGGGGCCGAAGTATGGTATGTGCAGACTCTCGAACATCTGACTGGCCGGCAGGGCCATTCTGATGCCCTTCTTGATCCTCTCGATTGTCTCTTCTACACTTTTGCCGATGACCGGCATGTGTTCGAGGATGTTGCTTGTAGTCTTGCGCAGCCCCTCGTACGTATGGCTTAACCGCACCTTGGAGAAGTATTTCGCCATCGCCCCGACGGTAGCGTCTATCGCCATCGAATTGTCGTTGAGCACGATCAGCATTTGCCGCTTAACCAGCCCGAGATTGTTGAGGGCCTCGAAGGAAGTGCCGTTAACAATACTGGCATCGCCGATCATCGTCACGATTTTGCTCGCACGGCGTTTCTTGTCCTTGCTCGCCAATTCCTCTGCAAGCGCCATTCCGATTGCAGTAGCTATCGATGTTCCCGCGTGCCCGACGGAGAATTGATCGTACTGGCTTTCCGCAGGGTTGGGAAAACCACTTATCCCGCCGACATGGCGGAGTTTCTTGAACTTGTCCTTTCTGCCCGTAACGATCTTGTGGGTATAACATTGATGCCCGACGTCCCAGAGCAGCTTGTCATGTTGAAAATCAAATACGTAGTGAAGCGCCAGGGTCAATTCCACCACGCCGAGGTTACTAGCCAGATGCCCGCCGGTCTTGCTGACCGACTTGAGTATATACTGGCGTACTTCCTCGGCCAGCGTCTTAAGCTCCGGCACAGACAGCTTCTTGATATCCGCCGGACTGTTAACTTTCTCCAGGAGTTTACTCATCAAGAAATCCCAAACCGAACTACTGCCGATACATCCTGCACACCTTGCAGGCACCTGTCGGCAAATCATCTATTTCTTGTCGACAATCATATCAGGTTATGGACGCAAAGGTAAGAGTTTTCTCGTCGTTGCCCAAGGCCCTCATTTTTTGACGAGGATCGCCGTGTAGCCCCCATCGCAGTCAAGTCCGTCCGTCGAAGGCAGGGTAGTCTTTTCCAATTCGAGTTCGAATGCCTTGTTCTCGACCAGAAAATCACCGATAAGCCCGCTGTTCTCGCACCTTTGAATGCTGCACGTGCTGTAACAGATTCTCCCACACGGTCTTATCATCTCCGAGGCGGTTCTGAGCAACTCACCTTGTATCTTGGCCAGAGCCCGCACCACCTTCGGGGTAGCCCGGTAGCGAGCTTCGACTCGCCTGGCCAGCACACCAGTGTTCGAGCAGGGTACGTCCAGGAGAACACAATCGAATCTTGAATCTGGAATTGAAGACTTAGAATTCCAAATTCTCTCGTGGGGTACGATCTCGACGCCGTTCATGCCGAGCCGAGTTGTATTTTCTCGGACCAAAGCGAGCCGGCTACTGTCGATGTCGGTTGCGAAGATCCTCGCCGCGTCGCCTGTAACCTCGGCTAACTGAGTCGTTTTGACACCGGGGGCCGCACACAGATCGAGTATCGTCCAGCCGGGCTGTGGGCCGAGAAGCCGAACGGGCTGCGAAGCTGTAATATCCTGAACCGTGAATTCGCCCTCGGCAAAGCCCGGAAGTTTGCTCACGGCCTTCGGGCTCTTGAGTTTTATCATCGCCCCTTCGATTGTTTCGGTCTCGATATTGTCGGCGGCGAGCTTGTCGGCCAATTCCTGCACCGTCGTTTTCAGCAGATTGGGCCTTACATAAATGCTCGGCCTGCGATTTGATGCTGCGCAGATTTGCCCTGCCCGACCTTCGTCAAACTCGCCGAGCCAATCGGTAACAAGCCAGCCGGGCAATGAGAAAACCGTGCTGAGATAGCCATCCGGAAAATCCTGGCGATCCGGCAGAAAATCTGTATCGAATTGACAGCCGGTCGTGAGTGCATGCGGCAGCGTGCGTCTGGCGTTCGCCTGCTCGATCGGAACCTGGCGATTGCTTATGTGCCTGAGGACCTGGCGCAAGACAGCGTTCACGAAGCCTGCCTGCCTCTTGCCCGTGACGGCGTTAGCGTACTCAACCGCCTCATTGACAATCGCGTACTCCTCGGCTGCCGGAGCATAGACAAGCTCATAAACCCCGACGCGGATGATATTTAGCAGGTGCGGCGATATCCTCTGGACGGGGCGACCGGAAAATGTCGCTATCACCGTATCGATAGCCCGGCGATTCCTCATGGTTCCAAACACAAGGTCGGTCGCCCGCTGCCTCTGCTCGGTCCTGTGCAACAGCTTGTCCAGCACAGGCCCGGCATAGTTCTTCTCAGGATCGCACCGGTTCAGCACCTGAACCGCAACAGCCCGCGCGGATTTAACTCTTTCGTCTGCCATGGTCTACGCAGTTATGGTGCTCCCAATTGAAAATCCCGGCTATTGCGCGGGTAAGTAGCTTTACAATAACAGCTTATGATCTCACTCGCGGGAATCTACTACCCTTCAAGGGTATATCTTCGTAAACAAATCTCCCGGTCGGGTTTGTCGGCCGTTAGCGAAGTCTTTGAAGTCCATCAGTGGCGAGCCTGCCGGTTTGATTCTTGTTATCTTCAGGGCATTTTCGCCGCAATTGATGTTGAGGTTCTCGTCGAGCGTTCCGGCCACCAGGTGTGCCGGGTTTGAGGTCTCGACCGGCTCAGCCATCGCTATGTTCACACGGACAGATTTGCCGGTCTTCTCTGAGACGTAATTCGCCGAGGCGCCGGGCCAGGGCCAGAAGCCGCGGATCTTTCTCGCAATGGTTTTCGCCGGCTCGGCGAAATCCAGGAAGCCATCGGTCTTTTTCAGCTTAGGGGCGAGCGTTGCTTTGGAATCATCCTGCTCGTCATAGACTGCCGTGCCGGTCGCGATTTGGTCGATCGTTTTCGACAGCAAAGGCGCCGCTAACTCCGCCAGCCTGTCGTGCAACTGCCCTGCTGTTTCATCGGCTCGGATGTCGGTCTTTGCCTGTGAGAGGATTTGGCCAGCGTCCATCTTCTCGGCTAGCGTGATTATGCTAATGCCGGTCGTGGCTTCGCCGTTGATTATCGCCCAGTTAATCGGGGCGGCTCCGCGGTATTTCGGGAGCACCGAGGCGTGGACATTGACAGCCCCCTGGGGCGGCAAACTTGTCAATTCGCCGCCGACTTTCTGGCCGAACGCAATGACCACAATCAGATCGGGCTCAAGAGCCGCAATCCGACTGATATTCTCGGACGTATTTACATTATTCGTTTCAATAAACGGTATAGAGTGCTCATCCGCCCAGCATGCCACCGGCGTCGAACGCGGCCTTCGGCCCCTGCCCGCCTGCTGGGCAGGCTGGGTCACTATGAACTTCAGATTGTGGTCGGACCGGCCCAGAGCATTGAGGCACTCAACACCAAAGTGGCCACTGCCAAGATATACGATGTTCATGGTCGTCCTGGACAAGAGCAACAGCCTACTATTTCTTGTGCTGTTCCTGGAGTTTCTTGAGTTGCTTTCGGTGCACGATTCGGGCGGTCTGGCCCATGCGGTTGACGATGGTCATTCCCTCGATGTGATCGTATTCGTGCTGCAGAGCCCTCGCGCCGAGGCCTTCGGCCTGTACGGTGAACTCGTTGCCGTCAAGGTCGGTTGCAGTGACTTCGCATTCTTTGTAACGTCGAATCTTCGTATAAATACCAGGCACCGAGAGGCAGCCTTCCTCATTCGTGCTGAGCTCTCCGGCCGTTGTAACGGTCGGATTCACGTAGACCCTGACGTTCTCTCTGCTACCATCGAGTGAAATGATGAAAAGGCGCAGCGGCAGGCCCGCCTGCGGTGCGGCCAGGCCGATTCCCTTGTTTGCGATCATGATGTCGATCATCTTATCGACGAGCCGGCGAATACTGTCGTTGATCGTCTCAACAGGCTGAGCCCGCCCGACCAGAATTTCGGACGGATAATGCGTCATTCGGCATTTCTCAACATCAATATCTGGCATCCGCGTGGTTCTGTCATATCCTCCAGACGAGTTCTTGCAATTCGTCATTTATCATCAAACTCGCCGCCGGTGAACGTGTTGCCCAGATAAGATTTCCTGACTAGCTCGTCACGAATGATCTCGGCGGGCGAACCGATCCCTATCACGTTGCCGTGGTCGATTATATAGGCCTTATCGACTACCTCGAGCGTTCTTTCGACATTATGGTCGGTGACAAGAATACTGACGCCGGAATCGACGAGCCGGCGAATTTCATGCTGCAAATCCTGCACGGCGATAGGATCGACCCCGCTGAAAGGTTCATCCAGAAGAACCAGTGAAGGCTCGGTCACCATCGCGCGGGCGATTTCAAGTTTTCTGCGTTCGCCGCCCGAGAGAAACCTCCCCTGGCTGCGGGCGACCTCTGTCAGCGCGAAACGCTCGATGAGCATGTCGGCCCGGCGGTTGCGCTCGGCCCTGGTAATCGACATCGTCTCAAGAATCGCGTAAAGATTGTCCCGGACGCTCAATCGTTGAAAAATGCTCGGTTCCTGCGAAAGATATCCGATCCCCAACCGGGCGCGTTTGTACATCGGCAACTTTGTGATATTGTGGCCATCGAACATGACCGAACCGCCGTTTGGAGAAACCATCCCCATGATCATCCTAAAGGACGTGGTCTTACCGGCTCCATTGCGGCCGAGCAGCCCGACAATGCTCCGCTGCTCGATCGTAATGGATACCCCGTTGACAACGGTCCTGCCGGAGTACCGTTTCTTCAGCTCGCGAGTTTCAAGAAGAGTAATATCCTTGGCCATCGTTTTGTCTCATCAAGTCAATCGTCTGAGGCATTATAACAGCACCCGCCCCGAGGGCAAACAAATAACCGCATCGAGGAGCCTGTCGGAGAACTCGATCTGGCTTCGAGCGGCCCTTTTTCCGCCTGGCTGTATCCGGCTGCATCGACGATAAAACCGATATCGCCTGCTTCGTCGTCTTTGCCAGTCGAAAAAACGGCTCGCTCTCGGGCCGACGACGGAATTCTCCGACAGACTCCTAGTCGAGCATTAGGCCGGGTGCAGGAAAAGCTGATAAATGTTCTGGCTTTTGTGCCGAATTTCTGCTATTAACTTGTCTCTTGTATTGATAGATTCATTCATGTTTGACAAAGGGCGTGCATGTTTGCGGTTGTAAGCGATATACATTCGAATATTGAGGCCTTGAGCACGGTTTTGGCCGACGTTGAGAAACGGGGCATAAAAACGATTTACTGTCTGGGCGATGTGGTCGGCTACGGACCTGACCCCAAGAAATGTCTCGATCTGATCATCGACAAGAGCAAATGGTGCATTCTGGGCAATCATGACTATGCGGTCTTCTACGAGCCGACGAATTTCAACTACGGCGCCGAGCAGGCGAGTTTCTGGAGCCGGGAGGTTCTGGAGACCGAGAAAGAAGAAAAGCACCGCAACAGGCGATGGAGTTTCCTGGGCGAGTTGCCCATGAGACGGACACTCAAGAGCAAGCTGGGCAACACCCCGGCAACAATAGATTTTGTTCACGCCTCGCCCAGAAGGCCGATCAACGAGTACATTTTTCCCGACGACGTCTACACCAATCCGCTGAAGGTTCGCCTGTTGTTCGAGCGGATACAACATATCTGCTTTGTCGGCCACACGCACATGCCGGGCGTATTTCTCGATGAGCCCGATTTCTATCTGCCCGCCGAGCTTGGCGACGTCTACCCGATTATCGAGGGAGAAAAGGCGATTATCAACATCGGTTCAGTCGGCCAGCCGAGAGACAGGGACAACCGGGCAAGCTATGTCTACGCGACCGAGAACGAGGTCCATTTCGTGCGGCTCGAATACGATTTCAAGAGTACGATGAAGAAGATAAAGGCAATCGATCAGTTGGACAACTTCCACGCCGAACGCCTGCAAAGCGGAAGATAGTACACGAGACACAAAATTATGAGAATTGCCTTAATTCTGGTTGTGGCGGTTTATGTTCTGTTTTGCGGCTGGCTCGTCGCCGCATCGGGGCTTTTTGACAGATCGCTACAGGGCGGACAGGATTTCATCCTCCTTCAAAACGCTACGGCCGGCGAAACACCCGAGGCGACAATCGCATCGGCTTCCGATGACGCCCAACTGCAGGCTGCCCAGAGTATCGCTTTCGGCGCCGATGACGCACCGGCCAAAACCATCACGCTCGGCTCGGTAGATCCCAAGAGTGGTTACAAATACCAGTTGGAACTGGACTCGCAGGGAGCAGCAATCAGAACAGCCACCTTCAGCGGATTCGACGACCGGGACCGCGATAACCCGCAACCGCTGGCGATAATCTCGCCCATCCCGGGCAGCATGGGCGGCGAGATTCTTGCAATGGCAAACAGGAGTTTTGTGTTCGTCGAGCAAGGGCGGCAACTGCCACTGAATAAACTCCATTGGAAGAGCACCGACACTGACAAAAGGATTGATACCGCACATTTCGAGGCGATCCTCAAACGTCGAGACACCGGCGAGGCAGTCATAAAGCTGACCAAGACTTACAGAATCAACCCAGAAAGCTATCTTATGGATTGCGATCTCACCGTCGAGAATCTTGGTGGCATCGAGCAAAAAGTGCGTTTCGACATGGCCGGACCGGGCGGACTGGGCAGAGAAGCCATCAGAGCCGACAACATGAGAAAAATCGTGGCCGGTTTCAGGAATTCGAATAACGAGATTGTCAGTACAAGCCTCGACGTCAAGGCCCTCACCAAAGGCAAGCCTTTCGAAAGTCCGGGTGGTAAGTTCCTCTGGGTTGCCGCCGTCAACAAGTATTTCGCCGCGATAGTCGTGCCGATTACAGACGAAAACAGGAACTGGCTCTCGTATAAGACAGGCCGGTTTTACAATCCTGACGGAGACCCCAGAGCCGACAGCGGGGATGAAACGCTGGGAATGGATTTGGCAATCGCACCGAGCACTCTTGCCGCGACCGGACAGGCGGACAGTTCAAGGACATACAAGTTCCAGATGTATCTCGGACCCAAGGACAAAAGCCTTTTCGATAAGAACGAGCAGTACAGCAAGCTGGGATTTTCTCATACGATAGATTTCATGGGCTGCTGCTGCCCCGCGAAGATTATCAAGCCCCTGGCCTTTGGGATACTGGCGCTGATGAAAGGCATGTACGGCCTCATCGGCAACTACGGTATCGTCATCATCATCTTGGTCCTTTTCATGCGGCTGTGCATGCATCCTATCACCAAGAAGAGCCAGGTCTCGATGAGCAAGATGAGCCAGTTGGCACCTAAGGCCGAAGAGATAAAGAAGAAATACGCCAACAACAAGACCGAGATGAACAAGCAGATGATGGCGCTCTACAGAGAGCAGGGTGCTTCGCCCATTATGGGATTTCTCCCGATGATGGTGCAGATGCCTATTTGGATCGCCTTGTGGAGCGCAGTGTATGCCAGTATAGATCTGCGAGGTGCGGCGTTTCTGCCGTTCTGGATTACCGACCTTTCCATGCCGGACGCCCTGTTTAGATTCCCCGCGTTCACTCTGCCGCTGTTCGGCAAACTGGATTCGTTCAATCTGCTGCCGCTCATGATGGGCGTGGCGTTTTATCTGCAACAGAAACTGATGCCGGCACCGGCGAATGCCTCTACGAATCCGCAGATGGCTCAGCAGCAGAAGATGATGAAGATCATGATGCCGTTGTTATTCCCGCTAATGCTGTACAAGGCGCCGTCGGGCGTCAATATGTACATTATGTCGAGTACCTTTGCAGGCGTCTTCGAGCAGTACGTAATTCGCAAACACATTCGCGAGAAGGAACAAGCCGAGTCAAAAGGCATGGTCGCCGCGACAAGCAAAACCGGCGGAAAGGTAAAGAAGAAGAAACCCAAGCCGTTTTATAAAACCTAGCGTGTGGCGTACAGCGTTTAGCGGATAGCGTCTACCGGTCACTAAACGCTGTGCGCTGTACCCTGTACGCTAATGTACATACTAAGTGACACCATCGTAGCTGTCAGTTCTCCAACCTCAGATAGAAGGGTGATCGTTCGCATAACCGGCCCCGAAACATTCGATATCTGCCAGATGGGCTTTCGCCCGCCGATCGAATCGCCAATCCCCGATGGCCCGGCGTGCCCCAGACTGCTGTCCGGCCGTTTGGCTCTTGACGATGAACTTGAAATCGACGCAAAGCTGTATCTCTTTCGGGCTCCACATTCCTACACAGGCGACGACGTCGCGGAAATTCACATCTATACAAATCGCGCAGTCACCGAAGCTGTGGTCGGCAATCTATTGTCAATGTGCGCCGGGATTCGAACGGCCGAGCCGGGCGAGTTCACCGCAAGGGCATACCTGAACAGCAAGATCGACCTGGCCCAGGCCGAGGCTGTTAACGAGATCATTGTCAGCTCCAACAAATACCAACTAGCCGCCGCGGAGAAATTGTTGGCCGGACGATTGGCTGAGACTACAGCGAGTTTGCGTGAGAACCTGACCGATTGCCTCAGCCTGATCGAAGCCGGATTGGACTTCAGCGGTGAGGATATCGAGTTCATTTCCCGCCCTGAGGCAGTCAAGAGGCTCGCCGAAATCAAGGACCAGCTCAAACAGTTGCTCACCGGCAGCATCAGTTGTGAATCGCTGATCGAGATGCCGGCGGTGGGAATTGCCGGAGCGCCCAATGCAGGCAAGAGCAGCCTGCTAAACAAATTGCTCGGCAAGGAAAGAAGCATCGTCTCGTCGAAGCACAAGACTACAAGAGATGTCCTTACCGGCCTCCTGACCTTGGCACATTGTCAGTGCGTGTTGTTCGACTGTGCCGGACTGCTGACAGACGCCGAGAACATTCTCGACGAATTGGCACAAGAAGCGGCTGTCGAAGCACTGCGAAACAGCGACGTGGTAATCTTCTGCGCCGATATATCAAAACCTGAGTGGGATGTGGATCTGGCAATCCGAAAACTCATAGAGCCGAAGGTCCTTGTGCCTGTCGCAACAAAATGCGATTTGCTTGGCGAAGAGGTTTCATCTGATCGTCTCGCCAGGTTGAATAATTTGTTTGGCGAAGAGTTCATGCCCATATCTTCACAGAGCGGCACCGCAATAGAACAGCTCCAAGCTACGATCGACAAGGAGCTTCTCAAAGAATTCGACGTTCCGCGCGCAAGCGCGGTCGCCCTCACGGCTCGCCACAAAAGGGCTGTCTCCGAGGCAATTGAAAACGTCGGCATATCCATCGACGAATTGAAAGCGGGCAACGATGAAGTCGCTGCAATGTTGCTGCGAGCCGCACACAGGGCTCTCTGCGACATCGAATCGGCGGCAGGCAGCCCGGCAGGCGTCGACGAGCAGATATTGGAGCAGATTTTCAGTCGATTCTGCATAGGAAAATAGATTTCGTGGAGGTTGAATATGAACAAGAGAATGGTTGCCGTGGTTCTGTGTTTGCTCCTTGTGTTCGGTGCTGGGGGACTGGCCGGAGAAGATCTGCGTGTCTTGCCTGAGACTGTCGATGGCGTCAAGCCGGCCGAGATGATGGGCCACTACCTGCGCGGGCTCACCCGGGCTCAGTTCGAGGATTGGCAAGAGCAATACGAGCAGCGAAAGACGCCCGAGCAGATCGCTGAATATCAAGAGCGTCTGCGCAGGAAATTTATCGAGGCAATCGGCGGTCTGCCCGAACGAACGCCGCTGAATCCTCAGGTGACAGGCGTGATTGCCCGTGATGGATACAAGGTGGAGAAGATCATCTTCGAGAGCCAGCCGAAGCACTACGTCACGGGCGCTCTGTTTGTGCCCGATCCGGGCCGTTTCAAGCCGCCTTATCCGGGCGTGATCGAGCCGGTGGGTCACTCGTTCACCGCCAAGGCCCGCGAGATCTACCAGAGCGTGGGGGCCCTTCTGGCGCTCAACGGGATGGTGGCTCTCGTCTTCGACCCGATAGATCAGGGCGAGCGAGGCCAGATGCTTTCGCAGTGGCCTGCGCTCTCGGGCACCAAAGCCCACACCACACTCGGGGTCGGCAGCATGCTGCTGGGCCGAAATACGGCACGATTCGAGATATGGGACGGGATGCGAGCCATCGACTATCTCCAATCGCGGCCCGAGGTGGACCCGACCCGGATAGGTTGTGCTGGTCTAAGCGGCGGAGGTACACAGACGTCGTATCTGATGGCGCTGGACGAGCGTGTCAAAGTCGCCGCCCCTGCATGCTACCTGACAAACTTCGAGAGACTCTTTGCCACGATCGGCCCGCAGGACGCCGAGCAGAACATCTTCGGCCAGCTTGCCTTCGGCATGGACCACGCCGATTATGTTATGATGCGAGCGCCAAAGCCGACACTGATCTGCGCGGCGACCGGCGACTTTTTCGACATATCCGGCACATGGACAACGCTGCGATACGCCAAACGTCTTTACAGCCGAATGGGATATGCCGAGCGCGTCGATTTGATCGAGCACGACGGCGAGCACAACTATCATAAGCCCCTTCGCGAAGCCACGACACGCTGGATGATGCGCTGGCTGCTGGACAAGGACGAACCGATCACCGAACCGCCCATTGAGTTGCTCAGCGAAAAGGAAATCCAGTGTACACCGGACGGTCAGGTAATGCTACTGGACGGCGCACGGTCAACATATGACCTGAACCGAGACTATGAGAAGAACCTGGCCGGTCGCCGCAAGAAGTTGTGGACAACGAAAAACCCCACCGAGTTGCTGGGCCGGGTGCGCCGCATCGCCGGCATACGCAAGCTCGCAGAACTGCCGGAACCAGAGGTCAGGGAACTCGACGTCATCGAGCGAAAGGGCTGCATGATCCGAAAGGCGGGCCTGATGCCGGAGGCCGGCATCTATCTGCCGGCGTTGGTGTTCATGGCCAGGCAGGAATCTCCCCACCGAACCGTCTTGTATGTTCACGAAGAGGGCAAGAGTGCAGACGCCGCACCTGGCGGGGCAATAGAGAAACTGATGCGAACCGGCCGGCGCGTTGTGGCGGTGGACCTGCGCGGCACAGGGGAAACGCAACAGACCACACAGAGGAAATTCACCGGCACGACCGGAGCCGACTGGAAAGATGTCTTCACGGCCTACCTGCTCGGCCGCTCCTACGTCGGAATGCGGGCCGAAGACGTGCTGGTCTGTGCACGCCTTCTGAAACAGCAGCAGGCAGGGCCTGTGGAGTTGATCGCAGTGGGCAGCCTCGGCGTACCCGCGCTTCACGCCGCGGCACTGGAACCCGATCTTTTCGCCTCGGTTAAACTGGTACGTCCGCTGGCGTCGTGGTCGAGTGTGATAGAGCTGGGCCGCTCCGTCAATCAGCAGGTAAACGCCGTGCATGGAGCATTGGCGACCTACGACCTTCCCGATCTGGCCGCGACGCTGGGAGACAAGCTGATTGTAAAAGAACCGTTGGATGCGCTTGGTGAGCCCCTCGAGGCTCGGTGAAAATGACAACGTATTAGCAAACAAGCCGGGACAGGCCGGCGATTGTCGGGCACCTTCCTGGGCCTCGAAATCTTCAACCTGCACTCCGGCTTTCTTGCACTTGCTATTTTCCATCCCGCTTGTCTGGGAGCGAGTGGCCGAGTCAAGAACCGTTAGCATTAGGTTCTTATTGTCTCAATCTTCTTGTCCGCTATCTTTGGCTTCGAACTCGGCGTCGATTACATCGCCCGCCGGTTTCTTCGGAGTCTCATCCTCACCGGCGGCAGGAGGCGCCTGCTCGCCCGGACCGGCTGCGGCCGCCGAGGCTGCCTGCTTCTTGGCGGCCTCCTCATAAAGCACCTTGCCCAATTCCTGGCCGGCGGTTCCGAGATTTTCGATAGCCTTCTTTATCGCGTCGGCGTCTTCGCCTTTGATCACTTCTTTAAGGTTGTTGACCGCACTTTCGATATTGCCCCGTGTCTCGCTGGAGACTTTTTCACCGTGCTCTTTGAGCGTCTTTTCTGTCGAGTAAATCAACTGGTCCGCCTGGTTCTTCAGGTCGACAACTTCTCTCTTCTTCTTGTCTTCCTCAGCGTGTGACTCGGCCTCATGGGTCATCTTCGACACCTCCTCCTCGCTGAGCCCTGAACTGGACTTGATCTCGATTGATTGCTGTTTGCCCGTACCGAGGTCCTTGGCCGAGACGTTCAGAATGCCGTTGGCATCGATGTCAAACGCCACTTCGATCTGCGGGATGCCGCGCGGCGACGGCGGAATGTCGGCCAACTGAAATCGGCCGAGCGTGCGGTTGTCCCGTGCGAATTCTCGCTCACCCTGTAGAACGTGGATGTCAACGGTCGTCTGGCCGTCGGCGGCGGTTGAGAAGACTTCCTTCTTGCTCGTCGGAATCGTGAGGTTGCGCTCGACCAGCCTTGTCATCACCCCACCAAGGGTCTCGACGCCCAGTGAAAGCGGCGTGACGTCAAGCAGCAGAATATCCTTTACGCCGGCATCGCCAGCAAGGATGGCTCCCTGAATTGCCGCGCCCAGCGCCACGACCTCGTCGGGATTGATGCTCTTGTTCGGCTCTTTGCCGAAGATGTCCTTGACAATGTCCTGGACCTTCGGAATCCTTGTCGAGCCGCCGACGAGCAATATCTCGGCGATTTCGCCCGTGGGAAGTTTCGAATCGGCCAATGCTGCACGGCAGGGGTCTTTCAACCGTTCCAGAATGGGCTCGATGAGCGACTCGAACTTGCTGCGGCTGATGGTAATTTGCAGGTGCTTCGGACCCGAGGCGTCGGCGGTGACAAACGGCAGATTGACCGTGCTCTCAAGCTGCGAACTCAACTCGCACTTGGCCTTTTCGGCTGCTTCCTTGAGCCTCTGATGTGCCATCGGATCGTCTCGCAGATCGATGCCTTCGGTCTTCTTGAACTCATCGGCTAGGAAGTTTATGAGTACCGCATCCAGATCGTCACCACCCAGATGCGTGTCGCCGTTTGTACTTAGAACCTCGAAGACGTTGTCGCCGATATCGAGGATCGAAACGTCGAATGTTCCGCCACCGAAGTCGAAGACGGCGACCTTTTCGTTCTTTTTCTTCTCCAGTCCGTACGCCAGTGCCGCAGCGGTAGGCTCGTTGATAATGCGCTCGACCTCGAGCCCGGCGATCTTGCCCGCATCTTTGGTGGCTTGGCGCTGTGAATCGTTGAAGTAAGCCGGGACGGTAATGACCGCGCTGGTCACTTTCTCACACAGATAATCCTCGGCGGTTTTCTTCAAATCCTGGAGAATCATCGCCGAAATCTCGGGCGGCGTATATTCCTTGCCCCGGACGTCAACCTTCACCAGCTCCTCGGCGGCCCCGGTAATCCCATAAGGGACGATCTTCTCTTCCGACGAAACTTCATGGTGGCGTCGGCCCATAAAACGCTTTATGGAAAACACCGTGTTCTCAGGGTTTGTGACCTGCTGATGGCGTGCAATCTGGCCCACAAGCCTTTCGCCCTTATCGGTGAAACCAACCACCGAAGGGGTCAGCCGCGAGCCCGATGAATTTATAAGGACCTTCGGCGCCGAGCCTTCCATCACGGCAACCACCGAATTTGTCGTTCCCAAATCTATTCCAATGATCTTAGCCATAGTTATGTTCCTTTCGCAATAGTTACATCTCTGATGGCCTTAAATGTGCAAAAAGCGTGCCAATCATCCAGGAGCCTTGACGAGGACACCCTAAGTCATTTGATCCCCAGAAGTTAGCCTACCTGATGCCGTGACGCAAGAATCTGCCAACGTCAATTCTCGTGCCATTTTGGCAGGCTGTAGTTACAAGTAGGGGCATCAGGATACCAGGTTGTCAGGGTACAGGAGATCAGGGAATCAAGAACACAGGGAATAACAGCGTTCGCATCGGAATACACCTGATATCGCGATAGCCTGATACCCACCACCTGGTTACCTGACGTCCCGATTCGGTGTCAACCGCGCCCTTGCTCCCATGTAGTGGTCCAGCATGAATTGGACAAACGGGATACTGGCTAAGCAGGTGCCTTCCATGGAAGGGCTGCTCTGAAAAGAATCTGCTCGCGTCACTTCGATACGATATACGCACAGTAGCCCGGGAAAAACGAAAAATATCGGGCAGTGGGAAGTTTACCTTTGTTGCGGGTCATCCTGGTTCAGCGCTGAACGGATAATTTGTGCTCTAAGTGCGTCCCTGTGGGTGGGGTCGAGTGACTTTCCGTAGTTCAACTGCAAGTGTGCGGGCAGGGTGAGCATGAAGAGGCGATTTATTTTCGCGATGGAAAGTTGAGATGCCTTTTCCGCATCGTCGCTTTCGCCGCAGAGCACGCGGAGCTTTTCTATCGCGGGGGTCGAAGCCCCCATGTGCCGGTGCATGTTGATACCCAATCGCAGGTGGCTAAGCAGGAATAGCGCCTCCTGCGAGCTTATCAGATGGGCGTTTTGCAGCAGCGCCATCGCCCGGGAGATCTTGTCATCGAGGACGTCGGATTGATTGGAGAGCAGTTGCGACCTGGCAGCGTTTTCGTACTCGACTATTTCGGGGATAATCGCGTTCTCGAACTGCGAGACGATATCCGAATCCGAGACTCCGAGCGTGACCTGGTTGGACAACTGGTACAAATCGCTGGCCGCTTCGGTTCCCTCGCCGAAGAGCCCGCGAACCGCCAGGCTCATGTCCTTGGCGGCGTTGAAGAATTTCTCTATCTGGCCCGTCATCTTCAGAGCGGGCAGATGAAGCATTACCGAGATCCTTATTCCGGTGCCCAGGTTGGTGGGGCAAGCGGTGAGGTACCCGTAACGAGGGCTGAAGGCGAACTCGACTTTTTGCTCTATCATATCGTCGATGCGGTTTATCTGCTCGGCACAATGTGACAACTGGCAGCCGGCTTTCAGAACCTGGATTCGCAGGTGGTCCTCTTCGTTGATCATAGCCGTGAAAAACTCCCGCTCGGCGATAACGGCGCCGCGAGGGCCTTTGCCGAAGGCGTGGTGCCGGCTGATAAGGTGACGTTCCACAAGGAAATGTTTGTTTAGAGTCGGAGCCTCATCCACGCTGACATAGAAGACTTTGTCGCCGAGATCGAGCGAGGTTATGACATCTTTGAGCCTGTTGAGTATCTCGGTTTTCTCAGCGGCCGAACAGCGGCTCAGAAATTTGTAGCCTGCGAGATTCCTGGCCAGACGGATGCGCGATGACATTATGATGTCACTCAATGGGCCGGAGCCGTCGAACCACTCGTTTATGTCATTGCTTATGTCGGTCAGTTTCATATTACTTATCGGCTGGTAGGAGGCGGCCCTGCTATTTTTCAGTTTCGTGTATTTGGTCCCGCAATTTGGCGGCCAGTTCGTAGTCTTCGTTTTGCACGGCCACCTCGAGCTGCTGCCGGAGGTTCAAAAGCTCCATCTGCTCTTTCGTGTCCGCCGGCGTACTCGAAGGAACTTTGCCCCTGTGAGTTGTGTTGCCATCGTGGGCCTTCTCTATCAGTGGACCAAGCATTTTCTCGAAAACCTCGTAATCACCCGGACAACCCAACGCTCCTTCTTTCTGGAATTGAGCGAGCGTATAACCGCAATTCGGACAGACAAGCTCGGTCTCCGAGGGGCCGGCAAGCTCACCATCCGTCGGCTGCGAGGCAAGCAGATTGCTGAGCAGCTCATTCATCGGGATATGACTCTTTACAGCTATGTCCTGCTCGACGGCACAATGCTCACAAACGTGTATTTCAGTGCGAACTCCGTCGGCGATCTCTGTCAAGTGAATAGTCGCATCGTTCTTGCTACAAATCTGACACTGCATAATAAACTCGATTCTCGTTTTCTTGTTTCGGCGAACACTCCGTTGGAAATGCCCGCCCAGGGTCTACAAGGCCTGACCTCTTGTCATTATACCATAGAAAGCCTCTTCTGCAACAAGTCAAAAAGAAGGCACATTGCAACTGCACATAGGCTCTGTCTGAAAACTCCGTCGTCGGCCCGAGAGCGAGCGTTTTTTCGCCTGGCAAAGACGGCGAAGCAGGCGATATTGGTTTTATCGTCGATGCAGCCGGATGCAGCCAGACGGAAAATAAGCCGCTCGAAGCCAGATCGAGTTTTCAGACAGAGCCTAAAGATAATCGACAGATTCGGATATCCACTATAGGACGAACGGTCTATTCGGCAAATTTTGCCGAACAACCCGGCTCCTCGACTACCTTGATGCTCTGCAACTCCACCCCCTCGGGCAATCCGACCCGAAGTTTATCATATATATACATAGTTACGTTTTCAGCCGACGGGTTGTTCCGGCGAAAATGCTCGAGATCGCTCAACGCCGCGTTGTCAAGCTCGGCCGTCACATTCTCGACAATTCCCCTGAGCATCCGAAAGTCCATCACGACTCCCGTATCGTCAAGCTTTTTGCTGCTGACGGCGGTGGTAACCACCCAATCATGGCTGTGAGCAGGCTCCTTCGAGCCGTCCGGCAGGACCAACTGGTGCGACGCCTTGAAGTGTGTTTCGACCGTGATTGTAAACATGCCCTGGTTTCTCTGCGATCAGCCCCTCAGGTCACCGGATTTTCTTTTCACGTGTTCGAAAATATTCTTCGGAATCAGATTCGACAGATCTCCTCCCAGCGAGGCGACCTCGCGGATCAAAGTCGAACTGGTGAAGCCAAACTGCTCGCTTGTCATTATGAAGATCGTTTCGATCCCCGCGACGGCACGGTTGGTCATGGCGAGCTGGAACTCGTATTGCACGTCGGTAAGACTGCGCAGCCCGCGCAGGATGACATCCGCTTTCTTGCAGGCCGCATATTCGACCGTCAGCCCTTCGAAACTCTCCACCGAAACGCCCGACATGTTCTTGGCCTCGATCAACTCGGCGATCATCCCCACACGCTCCTCTGGCGTGAATAGCTGATTCTTGACCGGACTTCGCCCCACAGCGACGATAAGCTCGTCAAAGAGCTTCATGCCGCGCTCGATAACATCCAGATGCCCGTTCGTAAGCGGATCGAACGAGCCCGGAAAAATCGCTCTCACATGCTTCTTAGTCATCGTTACACCGTTGCTTCAAATCGACGTAGGCCTACCTACAGCCAAATATTCACGAGTGATATACCCTTGAAGGGTAGTAAATTCCCGCGGGCAAAACCATGACCAGTTGTCTTAAAGCCACTTGCCCGCGCAAAAACGGGAATTCTCAATCGGGAGCACTATAAATCATCAATCATCAATAATCAATAGTCATTCTTTCACCCATTGATCCAGCCAGCCAATGACGGTTTCGTGCCAGAGGATGGAATTTGCCGGTTTTAAAACCCAATGGTTTTCGTCGGGGAAGTAGAGCAGTTTGCTCGGGATGCCCCTCCGCTGGAGAGCATTGAAGGTAGCCAGGCCCTGGGTATCGGCCACTCTGAAATCCAACGCTCCGTGGATGACTAACATCGGCGTCTTCCAGTTCTTGACGAAATTGACGGGATTGTGTTTTTCGTAACCGGCCTGATTGTCCCAGGGCGTGCCGAGATGGTCCCATTCGGGGAACCAAAGCTCCTCGGTATCGTAGTACGCCATCCGTTCACAGAGATTGCCGTCGTGGTTGACCATGCAGCGAAAACGGTCGGGCCAGTTGCCCGCTATCCAGTTAATCATAAAACCGCCGAACGACGCGCCCAGGGCGCCGACTCTGTTACCATCCATCCAGGCGTAACGCTCCAAAGCCGCGGCCAGACCTTTCTGCAAATCCTCCAGGGGCTTGCCGCCCCAGTCGCCCCGGATTGAATCGCAGAACGCCTGCCCGTAGCCGGTAGAGCCGTGGAAATCCACCATGACGGAAGCATAGCCCGCCCCGGCGTAGGCCTGAGGGTTCCAGCGATAGTGAAAACTGTTGCCGAACGAGCCCTGGGGTCCGCCATGGATAAGAAAAGCCACGGGGTATTTCTTCCTGGCGTCAAAATCGACGGGCTTAACAACATAGCAATAGACCGTCTCATCGTTCCAGCCAGCGAACGTGAACTGCTCGTAGTCACCCATGCGGGCGGCGGCGATCTTCTCTGAGTTGATGGTTGTGATTCTTCGCACGTCGCTACCGTCTGGTTTAACGCTGTAGAATTCTACAGGGCAGCTTAGGGTATCCATGCCGTAGACAATCCTGGAGCCCGCGACGGCTGGCGAGCGAATACTGCCTTCTTTCAGTACGGTCTCGACTGTGCCGCCTCTCACATCAACGGCAAACAGAGAGCGCTGCCCTAAATTGGTCGCCGTAGCATATATGGTCTTTCCGTCTGCAGAGAAGCAAACCGATGACGGACTTCGGTCCCAACTCTCGGTGAGGACACGTTCTGCGCCGCCTGGCCAGCGGCGAAGCACGATTCTCAGGCGGTCCGATTCATAACCAGGTTTGGCCATTGCCAGGTACGCGAGAATCTTGCCGTCCGGAGAGAAGACCGGGTTGGTGTCCCAGGCCTTGTTTTTTTCGGTCAGGCACTTCGGCGACTCCGAACCGTCGACGGGCGCAAGGTAAAGATCGAAGTCCGTCGACCACGGTTCTTCTGCGCCCACATCACGGGCCGAGAAAATGATGCCTTTGCCGTCCGGCGTGAACGTGATCTCCTCAGGTCCCCCGAATGGCTTGGAGGGAGTGTCTGCATCCATATCACCCATCACGTCCACTGCATCGCCTCCGGCGGCGGGCATCACAAACAGATGCGACCGCCGGCCATCTTTCCAGGCATCCCAGTGCCGGACGAATATCCGCTCGTAGAGCCGTCCGGTTGTCTTTGCCTTTTCGATCTTATCAAGCCTGTCCTTTGTCTGGCCCGGCGTACTGTGGTCCGGGAAGACCTCCATCGTAAAAGCAATGTGCTCGCCGCCGCGGGAGACGACCAGATTGCCGACGTCAAGAGGCTCATCGGTCACCTGCTCGGCTTCCCCACCGTCAATGGCGATGCGCCAAACTTGCGCAGAATCCGAGCGGGTCGAAATAAACCATACCGATCCCCCGTCCGGCGCCCAGCGAGGATTGGAATCGGCCGCTTGATGGGACGTCAGCCGGCGAAGATTGGCCCCATCGACACCGACAAGCCACAAATCGGTCCGCCCTCTGTTGGCTTCGAGATCGGTTTGGCGCTTCACGAAAACAACCGACTCGCCATCCGGCGAGACCTGCGGATCGGAAAGCCTCTCCATCGCCAGCATATCGTGAACGGAAAACGGATGGGTCTCGGCCAGAGCAGCCGCAACGGCGGAGGCGGCACTTACCAGCAACAGAACAAACAAAAACAAACGCATCAAACGCATAATTCTCTCCTTACCCGACAAAAACCGGAACAAGAAACTCACCAAACACACCTGCAGACTCAAAGAAGAAGAAAACGGACTGTTTCAGGCAGAATCCATTTCGTCGTTGGCCTTGTCATCTTCTCCGGTCAGCGTAATCGGGATATCGAGCCAAAACGTTGAGCCTTTCTTGCGCCTCTCTGGCGGGCTCTCCATGCCGATACTGCCGGCCAGCATCGCGGCTAATTCGGTGCTGATGGTGAGCCCCAGCCCACTGCCGGTCGATTCGCGGGTAATCGAGCCGTCGGCCTGGCGGAATTTCTCGAATATCTTCTCTTGGTCGCAGCTCGCCACACCACAGCCGGAATCGGTTACGGCGATCCGGATCATCCGCCCCTCGGGCCCGGTGCTTTGCGTCCCGGGCGATGGGAATATCGCCTGAATCTCAATCCTGCCCCGAGCCGGTGTGAACTTCACGGCGTTACTGAGGAAATTGTACAGTATCTGCCGGACCCTGCCGACATCGGTCACGAGCATCGGCAAATCCGAATCGACAGACAATTTGACTTTGATTTTCTTCTCTTCGGCCAGCAGTGAGAACTCGGAAGCAACTGCTTCGAGCAGATCGGCTACGCAGGTCTTTTCTATGTGTAGATCCATCTTCCCGGCGCGCGCTTTCGCCAGGTCCAGCAGGTCGTTGATCATGTTCAAAAGGCTGTTTCCGCTGGTGATAATATTCTCGGCATATCTTTGCGCCTTGGCCTTTCTCAATCCGACAGGCTTTTCCCGCAAGACCTGGGCGAAACCCAGAATCGCATTGAGCGGCGTTCTAAACTCGTGTGAGATATTGGCCAGGAACTCGCTCTTTATCTTGTTCGCCTTGAACAACTCGATATTTCGCCCCGAAAGCTCGGCTATCTTGGCGTCGAGCTGTTTGTTTGCCTGGCGCAGTTTCTGCTGGGTCGCCTGTATCACGTCGAGCATGTTATTGAATGCCGTGGCCAACTTCTCGTATTCGTCCCGCGTGGCGATCGCGCTTCTTGTTTCGAGATTTCCCTCGGCAACATTATTCGCAAGCGCCCGCAGTTGCCGGATGGGCCGTAGAATCAGACGTTGTGTTATTACATAGAAGGTGACAATCGCCCCGGTGCCGCCTATCAAGCCGGCCACGATGATCCAGATCCGATTCATGAATACCGTGTTGCCCCTTTCACCGGTAAGACCCCGGGACCGGATGAGGGCCGCACCGATAGGCTTGTTCAGATCGAACGCACTGGCGGTACCCTGTTGAGTGTGACAGCTTATGCAGTTATCGGTGGCCCTGAAGATTCGTATATAGTTGCTCTGGGAACCACCTTGCTCGGCGGAAAAAAAGATGTGATCGTCCCTGTCCTGGTCGCCTACGAGCTTCTCGATCTCTTCTTGGGCTTCTTCGGTCAATTCCGGCAGGCCATTCACATCCTGCTCTGTGAAGCGAATCCAGCTTATCTCGTTATCATTCGGATCACGCGGTCGTCCGGCGCCGTCAAGCGCCGAAAGAGTCTGGCTTACCCCTTTGAGTTGGAAGTGTCGATCGAGCAGCATGTTCGATCTCGATCGTCCGGCATCGAGCAGGCCCTTTGTGGTAAGCTTGTCCATCCAGATGTAGGGGATCGAAAGCGCCAGCGTCAGCACGAGTATCACCGCCGCTCCGAAGGTGGCCTGCACTTTCCTCGCCAGCGACAATGGCCAGATCCGCTTGAGATTCGCGAGCCTCTGCTTAATGTGACGTAGATCGATCGGCATAAAATTAGAACCTGCCCCAGGGCTGTCACTTATGCTCGTCTGTCTCCTGCTCGATTACGTGTGAGTGTTTCTGCATGCGAAGGTTAAGCTCGTCAAGCTGTTTGGCATCCACCTCGCTCGGGGCGTCGGTCAAGAGACATTGGCCCCGCTGGGTTTTCGGAAACGCGATGACATCCCGAATGTTCTCGGTACCGGTAAGCAGCATGACTACGCGGTCGAGACCGAAAGCTATTCCGCCGTGAGGGGGGGCGCCGTATTCGAGGGCCTTCAGGAAGAATCCAAACCGCTCCTGGGCCTGCTCTCGCGAGATGTTGAGCAGGTCGAAAACCTTCTGCTGAACCGCCGGATCGTGAATACGAACGCTGCCCCCGCCGATTTCCGAGCCATTGACGACAATGTCGTACGCCTGCGAACAGATGTTGCCCGGGTCGGTTTCGAGCTTGCCCAAATCGTCTTCGGTAGGAGACGTAAACGGATGATGCAACGAATCGAAGCGTCCCTGCTCCTCATTCCACTCAAACAACGGAAAGTCCACTATCCACACGAACTCAAATCGCTTCGGGTCGTACAACTCCAGATCACGGGCGAGTTTACATCGCAGCGGCGCCAGGGCCTTGTTAGCGACCTCTTCACTGTCGGCAACGAGCAGCAACAGATCGCCGTCTTTTGCCTCGAAGCGTTCGATCAGTTGCTGCCGTAGATCATCGTCGAAGAATTTCGCACAACCACCGAGCAGCGAGAGCTTGCCGTCCTCGGATTTTACTTTGGCCCAGGCCAGCCCTTTTGCGCCGTAGTCGCCGACGAAACTGGTGAGCGTTTTTTCGATGTCGCTTCGGGAATACTTCTCGCCGCCGGTGGCGCAAAGACCCTTAACTATGCCGCCGTTGTCAATGGTCGAAGTGAAGACCTTGAACGTGCTCTGTTTGGCTAAATCGCAGACATCCTTGAGCTTCATGTCGAAACGCAGGTCGGGCCTGTCGACGCCGTAATTATCCATCGCTTCTTTGTACGACATGCGCCGTATCGGCAGCGGGACATCTACGTCCAGCATCTGCTTCCAGATTTGTGCAACCAGGCTCGAATTAGCCGCAATGACATCATCACTGTCGACGAAGCTCATCTCGACGTCGATCTGCGTAAACTCCGCCTGTCTGTCGGCGCGGGGGTCCTCATCGCGGAAGCATCGCACGATCTGGAAGTACTTGTCCACGCCGCTGACCATCAGCATCTGCTTAAAGAGTTGAGGCGATTGCGGCAGAGCATAGAAGCAGTTCTGGCTCAGCCTGCTCGGCACGAGAAAATCCCTCGCCCCTTCCGGCGTGCTCTTGGCCAGCATCGGTGTCTCAATCTCCCAGAAGCCCAACTTGTCGTAATAGTCCCGCACGAGCATCGTGACTTTGTGGCGCGTGCGCAGTTTGCTTTGCATCTGGGGTCGGCGAAGGTCGATATATCGGCTGACCAGCCTCACTTCCTCGCCCGTCTTATCGGCGCTGTCGATCTCGAACGGCGGCGTCTTCGACGTATTGAGAACATCGAGCCGCTCGACGGCGACCTCAATCTCGCCGGTAGCCAGTTTCGGATTCGCCATCCCTTCGCTTCTGGGCTGGACCGTCCCTTCGATGGCAATCACCCATTCGCAGCGGGCCGCCCTGGCCACCTTGTGAGTATCGCCCTGAGTCTCAGGGTCGAAGACTATCTGCGTCAGGCCCTCCCGGTCGCGCAGATCGATGAATACCAAATTGCCGTGATCGCGATAGGAATGAACCCACCCGGCCAACGTAACCTTCGCGCCGGCGTCATCCAGCCGAAGCTGGCCACAATTATGCGTTCTCTTGAGCATCACACAATCTTTCTCAAATAAGATTGAACCAACTTGCCTCGTCGCAGGAAGACGCCGGCAGTCCGGATTCCCGCTTCCGCGGCAATGACCAAGCAAGAGGATAGCCGAACAGCCCCCATTCGTCAATAACGGCTTTTGACAATCCTCGGCATACGCTTCTGGCCCAAAATGGTCAAATCCTCCGTGCATTTCCAGCATGGCATGGAGAGTCAATCAGCTTTGGCGATCAGGGCAGTAGTTGGCTCTTCTTCAGCAGGCCGGCTTTGGTGGAGTCTACTGTGACGGTGAATTGGCCTTTTCCCTCGACGATGAACTGTACGCGGACCGCGCTGACGCCTTCGATGGTGTCGAGTTCCACTCGTTCGGGACGTCGTTCGACGGCCTGGACGCGCTTGAAGAATCGGTCCGTCACTCGGCCGGCAGACAGAACGCGAAGGTTACCGCCTTCGACAGAGACAATGTCAGGCGCACTGATATGGTGCTCTACATCCTGGCCCGTTCTGGTTGGGATCAATCGCTGATTTTCGATGGTGACCCAAATCTTGTACAGGTCATCACCGAGTTTATCTATCATGATGTCGCTGATTTCGATCAGAGGCATCATTTCGGCATGGTAAAGCGTGAAAGCCATGTTGCGATGCAGCTCTTCTTCGAGCAAGAACGACGGCGGGATTCGGCCCCATTCTTTCCTCCTGCCGCCGATTTCAATTGTGCCGTAAGTCGGATGCTCATACTCGCGCCAGGGGACGAAGCCTTCGCCCATCAGCACGTGTTCCATGAACTCGGCCTCCTGCTCGTCCGACGGCGAATCCGGTGTCTTGTACAGGTTTTTGGCAGTCCACAACTCATTGGCAAACGAGAGAATGCCCCGTCCGCCGTAGAGCCAGTCCAGCGAGCTTCCCCAGGCCGGGTAGAGATCATCCCAGAGAATATACGAGCGGTAAAAGGGCAGCATCTTCTCTCCCCGCCGGGAGATGAGCGCCAGCACCCTCTCGTCCCGGCTGTGCATCGCGCCACCCTCACGGCCCGGGCCGCGCAGAATCATACCGCCTGAATTGTGGTAGCACTGCGCCGCCGCGATATTGGGGTGGGCCAGAACAAATTCGGACACCGCGCGAGTCTCAGGCTGAGAGAACGGGTACTCCCTGGCACCGCGCTGAATGTAGTTCGGCTGCCAATCATATCCCCAGTTGCGATTCATGTCGTAACCGCCCCGGCGATCTTCATTTATCCGACCGTCACTGTCATTGTCGATCCCCTCGGAACCGAGGAGACTATATTCCCCTAGCTCGTCGGGCCTGACCCGGACCATCAGGTACTCGGGATAATCGGGATGCAGCTTGTACCGTCCGTGAGGATCTTTGACGCGCATCATCGTGATAAGACCGTCGCCGTTTAGGTCCTCGCTGTCGTCTTCGTCGGCAAGTCCGTCGCCATCGTCGTCCGTTGGTTCGGCGCCCGACCGGGCCGAACCTCCTCGATGAAGCCACGAATCGCGGCCGTCGGGATTGATTGTCGCCAACAGGTAAAAAACTCGCTCATTGAGCAGCGACGTCACTTTGTCCAGCCGGCCGTATTGATGGCAAAGATACCACCCCGTGTAAGCAACCGTCTCGCTTGTCTGTACTTCGTTACCGTGAATGTTGCCGTCGATGTACATTCCCGGCTTGCGATCGGGATCGCCGACGTTGCGTGCCGTCACTTCCAGACACCAGATGTCCCTTCCCTGGGTTGACTTGCCTATAGAATAGAGTCTGGTCAGTTCTGGGAATGCTTTGTGAAGCCGTGAAAGAATAGCTGAAAGCCCCGCGTGATCGTAGAACCGGTTCCACGCCACCGGGACCTTGCGCTCGGCGGATATCCCCAGAGCGGGAAAGGAATGGCTGGCGGGGTTACGTGCCTTGGGCTTGCGGCTGCGGGCTTTGCCCAGACTTGTTTGCCCAAAGGACACGAGGAAAACGGAGAATAATAGAATTGCGACGCCTTGCCTGGATATGATTCGATGCTTCATAAGAAAGACCCTTGATATCACGGAACATTCTCAGCATGCTGATTCATGTAGCGTCCGGCAGCTCGATGGTGCCTTCCAACCGCCCGGCTAGCATCGAGACGACCTCGAAACCGATCTTCTTACGGTCCGGCGCCTTGATTGTGTAGCGTGCCTCAACCATCCCGCCGCTTCCCCGGATCGAGGGTAAAGTTGTAAACCTGGCTCCCGAGAGAAAATATCTGTCGTCCAAATCCACTATAAGCCGGGTCGGATGAACCTCTCGCGTTGTTCGGCCCTGCGCCAGCGAAGTAGGCAAAAATCCGGTATTCTCCACCTCAATCTTGACTTCATACACTGACCGGCCCAGATGCCGGGTTTTGACCTTCCGCAGGCCTATACGTGGAAGCCGCTGCGCCGCTTTCGTCAGGAAGTCTGTGTGTTTGGCAGCGACCTGCTCAATCATCGCAGCCGGAGGGTTGGTCAGGGCGAAAGGAACATATCCACCGACCTCCACCCTTTGATTCGGAAAATCAAGATGTTCGACCTGGCGCCATTTGACAAAAGCCTTCGGCGCATTTTCATCAAACCACTTCAACTCTTTGCGCTCCTTCTCATTGCGATTGTCGTCATCATCGGCGCTCTTTCTGCTCTTGTCGGATTCGGAATTCGG
Organism: uncultured Pirellulales bacterium; assembly: GCA_964562575.1. Taxonomy (GTDB): domain Bacteria; phylum Planctomycetota; class Phycisphaerae; order Sedimentisphaerales; family Anaerobacaceae; genus SG8-4. Next base: position 2,790 of record CAZLTY010000011.1, on the reverse strand, counting down.
CTCATCATTCTTCTCGGCGGCTTTGGAAGGCTCGATTGCAGTAGCCGGGCTCCATGCTCGGGCGGCCAGCGAGAGCCTGCCCCGGTGATAGTACATCCAATCACTGAATGAACCGCCCGCAGAGGCACCCTCAAGCTCTTTGTCCAGTCCGAGCGCTGCACGGTAGATTTCACCCATTGCTCGATAGTAGCCCACGTCGTCGGCGTCAATAGCAGTCATCGGCATTCGCCGACTGACCGGATGGGCGCCTTCGGGAGTCTTCGAGAGGTTGTCCACATCGCCGTAGGTCACGACAATCCCGATATTTGGGTGCTCAACCACAAAGTCGGCAAGCGCCCGCGTCTCATCTTCACTGACCGGATGCAAACCGGCATCGGCACCAAAGAACTTGAAATCGTACGGAAAGTTGCGATTGAAGTTGACCCCGCCGGGGCCGTCTTCATTCCACCGCTGATCTTTGTCGTTATCGGTGCCCTCGGTAAGATATCGCCACGCACCGACTTCACCTTTCAGATGATCGGCCTTCATGAGCAACCGGTCGTCCTTCGGATCAAGCATGTATTTGCCTTCAGCATCCTCGACGCGCATCCACGTGATCAGTCCGTCACCGTCAATATCTTCCGGGCCATCCTCGTCGATCAGCCCATCGTGGTCGTCATCGGCGGGCTTTTTGTTGAGGGAAATTTCGAGTCTGGGCCTGGCGAAAAAATATTCCGCGGCATCCGGATTTAGTCGCGGGATGACATAAATCGTCGTAGTCTTGAGTAGCCTGGTGACCTCGGCATCGCTGCCGTATTGCTCGAGTAGATAGTCAACCCAGGATACGGCTGTAGAGCATCCTATCAAGTCGTCACCTTCAATACCGGCCACCACCAGCATCGCCGGGCGAGTCTTGCGATCTTGCTTAACACCTCTGCTAATCTCGATGAGCCAGACGTTGCGTCTGCTTATCGACCGGGCAATACTCTCGATACGCACAAGCTCAGGATTCTGCTCAGCGAGGGACATGAGATGCTTACCGAGCGGTCTGCTGCGATAATAATCCGCGGCGAGGGAAATTTCAGAGCCCACCATAATCAGGGCCACATTCATCAACAAAAGCCAGAGCGACCTGACCTTCGGCCTCAGAACGTTCAGCGACATCCAACTGTCTCCTACATGAGGTTCGGTCAACACCGCAATGCTATCAGAATCGGGCCCTATTGCAAAACCCTATTTTAGCACATTGCCAAGCCAAATGTCACCTCCGATCGTAGCGAATATAGCCGTTTTTTCGCCTGTGCGCGAACTTTTGTCAGTCAAGCTCGTAGAATAGAGACACAAAGCCACGGGCTGAGGTATGAAACTTCACTTCCCTCCTCCTGACCTCAGCCCTTCCTTATTTTTCCGCGATCCAAACAGTTGAATCTGGCACGAGGCGAGTGAAGAATTGAGTGAACCTTCTGTCGAATCGGACGTAATCATAAATAATGGATTATGGGCTGGGGTTTTCAATCCTCCTTTCCTCCTTGCCTCAGCCCTTTTTCTTTACCTGCGCCAAACATTTTCCTTGATACAACATGGACCTGCCGGCGATTCTGCCGCCATAACCACTTTTCGCCAAAACAGTTACAACAAGCCGAAACACCAACGCTTTTTCGCCGGAATTGAGCGTTTTTTTTTCAAGAATAGTATTGCTTTGGACAAAGCAATTTGATATATTGGGTTTTGTAGGTGATGGAGCTTACGGTATCTTTATGGCACATTCACAGGGCTGGGGATATCTCGCTTTTTCCTCTCCCTCCGCACCTCAGCCCTGTATCCTCTTTTCTTCTATTTGAGTCCAGGTCTTGTCGGTGTTGGTTTCCTTCCGAGGCTGCCGGCAATATCGGGTGAAAACTCCGCCGCCTTGGATGACTTTCAGTAGACTTCGGAAATAACCCAGGTGGTCAACGAGATTCTCAGAATCCCCCCACTGAATTGTGTCCATTTCTGAGAGTTACCGCCTTCCAATTTGACTTCGATCCAATGCCGACACTCCTTAAGTATCTCTTCAAGGCAAATGGATTGGCCGGCCCTGGTCAATCGGCCAAGCGCCCGAGAGACTTACGCCGCCGGCAGAGCAAACGAACCAGTCTGCTAGAAGATCATACAAGAAAGCTGGCGTTTATTTTTTGCCGGTTTTTCCTACACCCCGTCGGGCTAAGCGCTTAAGCTTGCCCAAGTGGTTTTGATAAACGCCGCGCGGATCGGTGTTGTGCTTTTTGCACAATGATGCCGCCATGCCTATCAGCTCACCCATCATACCTCCGGTGCGCATCACGCGGACCGTTCCCAGCGCTACGTGTGTTACGCTGATGCAGCGGCCAGCCATTAGCAGATTGCCGACATTGCGCGAATAGAGACTGCGGTAAGGAATCGGATAGGGCTTGATCTTGGTGAACTTGGCAATCGAGCGAAATTCATTGCCCGGAAAGTACTTGGTATTCTCAGGAGCCGGATAATGAAGGTCGATAGACCATGTGGTCGTCACAAACGCATCGGCGAATTCCTTGCGAAGCTGGATGTCCTGCTGCTGCAAAATAACGTCACCCAGCAGTCTGCGGGATTCACGCTTGCCCGCGATAAAAGCCACCCATTCGAGCTTGCGGTCGGCAAATTTTGCCTTGTCTCGGCTGTGGTTCTTCAGGAAGGCCCAATTGCCGTACACCGCCCGTAGAGCGTGATCCCGGATGTACTCGAATTCGGTTATCTGGTCGCGATTCATCCCCGCCTCCCAGTCCCAGTCTCCCCTGGTCAGGTAGTGACAGC
>CAZLTY010000010.1:0-35797 GCA_964562575.1 uncultured Pirellulales bacterium | reverse complement strand
CCGAGGCCGACACCGGCATCGACCAGGATGGAGTCAATAACATAAGGCCCGGAGCCAACTGGCCGGACGAGGACCGGGGTGACGATGGCGTCGTCTTCCCGCTCAACCTGCCGAATTGCGGCTGGGCCACAATTGACTATGATGTCACTGTCGTCAATCCGGGCACCGATCTTTGGGTCAACGTCTGGCTCGATTTCAACCGTGATGGTGACTGGGACGACACTCCTACTTGCCTGCGTGGCCCTGCGACGGAGTGGGCAGTGCAAAACCAGTTTCTTTTCGATTTGCCGGCGGGGCTCAGTCGGATCACCACACCGGCGTTCCTCTCCTGGCATCCGAAGGGCGGACCGACAGAGGTTTGGATGAGAATCACTCTTTCAGAGCAGCCCTGGAAAGGCGGCAGTGGGACCGGGCGGTTAGGCAATGGCGGCTCCGGCCCTTATGCAAAATACGAGATTGGCGAAACGGAGGATTATTACTTCTCTCCGGCGACAACGGCCTCCACAGGTTGTAAGCTATGTGAAGATTTCAATGGCGACGGAGTAATCGACATAGACGACTTGGCAGCCTTCACGACCGAGTGGCTTGCGACTTGTCCGTAGAATGCTCTTGAGAGTATCTGAACTGGGGCTGTGGGTACCTTCTTTCTCACAGCCCTTTTCTTCTATATTTGCCGATGCTCAAAAATAGTCATATATTAGGAGACAGAATTCTACGTTCTACTGGACTTTGCAGGAGTCCAGTTTTGGGTGTTAGGTTTTAGGTTTTAAGTGTTAAGTGTACATCTTCGTGATCGCATCGGTCGTTGGACAATCCCCCAATCTTCAGTATAATGGTGCGACTCTGTCCTTTGGCCGCTCATAAAATATCTGAGGAGTAATTCGCAAATGAAGAAACTGATTATTGGCATGCTGATGTGCTGTGTAATGCAGGCCTCGTTGATGGCGAGAGATTACCACCTCTCACCGACCGGCTCAGACGACAATGTGGGGTCGAAACAGAGGCCTTTCGCTACCCTGACCCGGGCGCGCGATGCGATCAGGCAGGCCCGGATCGCCGGAAGGCAGCCCGTAAACATCATCATGGCCGACGGCATTTATCTGCTGGACGAAAGCTTTGTCCTGGAACCGCAGGATTCGGGTTCCGAGAAGGCGCCGGTTGTTTATAAGGCACAGAACGAGGGACTGGCTATCGTAAGCGGCGCGACACGGATCACGACACTGAAATGGCAGCGGCACAAAGGCGAAATCCTCAAGGCCACGGTGCCGGACGATGTTCTGCACTCGTGCAAATTCGATGCTGTAACCATCGGCGAGAGAAAGTTGCACATGGCCCGGTTCCCGAACTTCACAGGTCAGGGCAATTTCGACGGCGTGACCAGCCTCGACGAGGTGAATAAGAGAGCGCAGAACTACAAACGCCCGACTACCGGCTTGCTCCACGCCCTGCACCGGAACCGCTGGGGCAGCGTTCACTATCGAATTACGGGAAAAGACAACAAGGGCCTGAAGCTCGAGGGCGGCTGGCAGCAGAACAGGCATCGCGAGCTTAACAGCGGAAATGTCATGATCGAGAATATCTTCGAAGAGCTTGACGACGCAGGCGAATGGTTCCTCGACCGCGAGACGGGGACGCTTTACGTCTATCCCGAGCGCGGCATGGACCTTGATCGCCTGCCCTTGTATGCCACCAGTGTCAAGAATCTCATCAGCTTCGCCGGATCGACTCAGGAACCGGTAAGGTATATCGACATCCAGGGCATTGAGTTCCGTCACGCGCACCGTGTTGTCGCCGAACCCGAGGAGAACTGGGAGCCGCTTAATCGCGGTGACTGGTCCATCGTCCGCTCCGGCGCCGTCATACTGACCGGAACCGAGCACTGCACAATCGCCGACTGCTTCTTCAACGCCACGGGCGGCAACGGCGTGTTCTTCAATAATTACAACCGTCACAGTGCCGTAAGAGACTGTCGATTCGAGAGACTGGGTGACAGCGCCGTGGCCTTTGTGGGTAACTACGCCTGCACCCGCAGCAACCCGATCGGCTACGCCAACAGCATCGCCTACAGCAAGCAGGACCTGACACCGGGGCCAAAGGGAAATGATTTTCCCAAAGACTGCAAGATGGACGGTTGCCTGGTTTTTGCGATCGGGCGAGTTGGCAAGCAAACCGCCGGATGTTTTATTTCCATGGCACAGAACATCACCGTCAGCCACAACACCATATACCATGTGCCGCGTTCGGGCATCACAGTCAACGACGGTTGCTGGGGCGGTCATGTCATCGAGCATAACGACGTGTTCGACACGGTCATTGAAACCGGCGACCACGGGCCCTTCAATTCGTGGGGCAGAGACCGCTACTGGCTTACACCACACCACAGCGGCAAAGGCTATCGCCAGGACACTGTCTTTGCCGGTGAGAGAGTTCCACAGATCGAGGCGCAGAGGCGCTCGAGGCTGGACTGCGTTAGGCCCATCGTAATCCGCAACAACCGGTGGATGCACAATACCGAGTCGCATAGCTGGGGCATCGATCTCGACGACGGGTCCAGCAACTACCGCGTCTACAACAACCTGTGCCTGGGCAGTTCGGTGAAACTCCGGGAAGGCTTCTATCGCAGGGTAGAGAACAATATCTTCATCGGAGGCCGCGCCATTCAGCAGCATGTCCCGTTCGATCACAACATGGACTACATCTGCAGAAATATCGTCATTCCGGCCAAGCCCGAAACCATGCCGTGGCGTAACGACAAAAAGAAGATCCTGGATGCCGAGAAGATAGACAATAATCTCTACTGGTCTTCGGAGCAGTACAGAAATCCCGATCTGGAACATAAGCAGTTGAAGGATTTCCAGGCGGCGGGGATTGACGTGCACTCGATCTCGGCAGACCCTAAGTTCATTGATCCGGCCAGCTACGATCTTCGCGTGGCCGACGACTCACCCGCACTTAAGCTGGGCTTCAAGAACTTCCCTATGGACAACTTCGGCGTTCGCAAGGCCGAGTTCAAAAGGATTGCCGACGAGGCGCACAGGAAGTACCAGAAGTTCAAGCCGGAAAATATCTGGGGCGATTCAGCATCTGCCGACGCCGCCCACCGTGAACCCAAGACCAGGGTTTACACGTGTCTTGACGCCAAGGTCAAAGACCTGGTCACGGAGGAAGAGAAGTCCGTGGCCGGTGTGGGTGAGCTTGCAGGCGTCTACGTGATCGAAGTACCTCGAGGCTCTCTGGCAGCCAAAGCAGGAATTGTTGCCGGTGATGCAATCTTGGGCGTGAACGGCAGGAAGGTAGCTAACGTCACGGCTCTGCGGAGGAGACTCAAGAGGGCTAAGGGCGAGAGCATCGAACTTCACGTCGTCGGCGCAAAGGACCGCAAGATCAGGTTGGAGATCGAATAGAATGAACGTAACAAAATCAGCGATTGCGGCCCTCACTTGCCTGGCGGTTCTTTCCGGTGCAGCTTTGTCGAAGACAAGGGTTGGTGCCCTCGACCTGCTTGCAGCGTCCGGCGTCAGAGGCGGCCTCGTCGTCTGCATAGGCTGCGGCGATCCGCAGTTGCTCGTGGACATTGGCGAGGCCGGGCCGTATCTGGTCCAGGGCCTGGACATCGATGCCGAGACGGTCAAAGCGGCAAGGAAGTTCGTACAATCGGAGGGCATCTACGGAAAAGTAGCGGTTGATGTGTTTGACGGTAAGAACCTTCCATACGTTGACAATCTGGTCAACTTGCTGGTGGCCCTGGATCCCACATGTGCGGTCTCTGAAAATGAAATGGATCGGACCCTCGCTCCACGAGGAGTCGGGATCATCAGCAGGGATGGAAACGAAGAACTCATCTCCGGCATCCGGCATCCAAAATCTGATGTCGAAACGGATCTGGTGAAGTTCGCAAAACCAGTACCTGCCGACATCGATGACTGGACTCATTTCCTCCACGGCCCTGACAATAACGCGGTTGCCGAAGACACTGCAGTTGGTCCGCCCCGACATCTGCAGTGGCGCTCCAAGCCGATGTGGGGCCGCGATCACCACGCGGAAAAGGGCACGTACCCGACCGTCCGAACGGTGCTCTCGTCGAAAGGCCGGCTCATAAGCCTGATCGACCACACCGAGACCTCGGACATGAAGGTGCCGAGTCAGTGGGCGGTCGTCGCACGCGACGCCTTCAGCGGCGTGCTGCTTTGGACCCGACCTATACGGCTTAAATCACACGCCGAGCAAAAGACCAAATGGGGCCTGGAAGAAGTGTGGCGACAGATGGTCGCAGATGGTTCACATGTTTATGTGGCGCCTGCTCCGGACGAGCCGCTGAATGCTCTCGACATCGATACGGGCAGAACAGTCCGGAGCTTCTGGGGAACGAGCGGATTCTCCGAGATGATTAAGGACGGAGACATTCTGTTTCTCGTCATGCGCGAACACGCAATTGTAGCTGCGGACGCTCGGACCGGCAAGGGCCTCTGGAAATGGTCGCCCGGCAAAGACGGCGAGATCACAAGACTCACCCTGGCGGCCGCCGATGGCAAAGTCTTTGTCAAAACAGACAAGAGTGTTGTCTGCTTGTCGGCCGATAGTGGCAAGCCGCAATGGCGGCGCGAACTGGCGCAATCTCAGAAGAAGGTCAAGCTCTACTTTCCGCGCGAGAAACTCATCGTCAAAGACGGCGTCGTGCTCGTGTCATACGCCGGCAGGGATCCCGTTTCACTCAACAAGGACGTCCAGGAATTCCTCGGCTCGCATCCCAGGGTCCGCGAATACAACGGAAAACTCGCAGCGCTGTCGGCCGAGGACGGCAGCGTGTTGTGGCGCAGCACGTACTACCCGGGCCTGGAAGGCTCCCCGGGCGAGATCTACGTTTCCGACGGTGTTGTGTGGTCCGGTCCCGACTTCGCCCAGCCGCGCGACCTGCACACAGGCGAGGTCAAGCAGACCCGGAAGATCATCGAGCGTCTGTGGACGGACGGTCACCACTACCGCTGCTACCCCGGCAAGGCGACCAGCCGATACATCATCACAGCCAAGCGCGGCATCGAGATGATCGACATGTACGGCGAGAACCACTCGCGCAACAACTGGGCGCGCGGCACCTGCCGCGTGGGCGTGACACCCTGCAACGGTCTTATCTACGCGCCTCCACATTCGTGTGGATGCTACGTCGAGGCCAAAATCGTCGGCTTCCATGCGCTTGCGCCGGCACGAAACACGCGCACCCTCAACCCGGAGAGATTGGAAAAGGGCTCCGCCTACGGCCGAATACGAGAGACGAAAGACGAGGGACGAGCGACGGATGACTGGCCCACATACCGTGGCAACAACGCACGCAGCGGTTCGACCTCGGCCGGCGTTCCGCCGACTCTCAGGCAGACGTGGAAAGCAGACATCGGTGGGCGGCTCAGTAGCACGACAGTCGCAGACGGCAAAGTCTTCGTCGCCCAGGTGGACGCCCACACGGTCTGCGCACTCGATGCAGCAGATGGAGAAAAACTCTGGCAGTTCACGGCAGGCGCTCGCGTGGATTCGCCGCCGACCTTTCATGACGGGCTCGCATTGTTCGGATCGGCTGACGGTTACATCTACTGCCTCGGCGCCTCGGACGGAGCCCTTCGGTGGCGGTTTCTTGCCTCGCCGCAGAAACTGAATGCCGTGGCGTTCGATCAATTGGAATCCGTCTGGCCGGTGCACGGCAGCGTGCTGATCAAGAACGGCGTGGCATACGCAGCCGCCGGAAGGTGTTCATACCTGGACGGAGGCATCATGCTCTACGGCCTCGATCCCGCTACGGGTAAGGTGATTGCGAAGCGACTCGTCGAAAGCGAGCACGCCGGTGCCATGGATCGGCCACCGGAGGGGACAGAACATGCCTCGGCGATCCAGATCAGGCAGAACACGCTTGACTACAAAACTCACCTGGCGCCCGACAGCAGCGACGCGTTTTCGATGCGCGGCGCCACGAACGATATCCTTGTTGCCGACGCGGACTCGATATACCTGCGCCACGTGCGTCTTAATGACAAACTCGAAGCCAAATCTGGCGGCCGGCCTCATCTGTATTCGACTTCCAGTTTGCTCGACGACGCCGAGCACAACCGGTCATACCGGATACTCGGCACCGGTGACATTACGCGAACGCCGGTTGCCTTTCCCTGGATCGTCCACAGCGACCTGGCCGTCCCCTTCGGACTTATGATGACGTTCGACGAGAAAACCGTCTGGACCGTACGTCGCGCCGGCGGCAGACGGGCCAACAGGTCCGAGCCCGGTGTCTATGCCGCCCCAAGGCCGGATCCTTCGAACCCGGCGAATTTCGTGCCGGACTTCCAAAAGCGGACAACAGGCAGCGGCAAGCTCGCCGGCACATCGTGGAAAACAGACTTCTCGAAACATGCCCGGGCCATGTTGCGGGCGGGCGATACCCTGGTCATCGCAGGCAGGGATGCAGAGGGTGGATTCCTGCAGATACTCTCGGCGCGCAACGGCGACGTGCTGGGCGAACAGCCGCTCGAAGCTTCTCCGGTCTGGGACGGTCTTGCCGCAGCGGCCGGCCGACTGTACGGAGCACTCGAAAACGGCACAGTCGTATGTCTCGGCGGCGGGTAGAATACATATCACAATAATCACGACCCGAGAAATCTCAGTCATTTGCGAAAATTGACCTGTGCTTGACAAACGCAATCAGCTCGATATGATTCAACTGAGGAATCGACCGATTTGGGCTGGCTATGTAGGAGTCTTTCATGAACACATTTAAGCGCGGGATCAATCTGTTGTTGTCCATTTTCTTGTTTGCGACGACCAACGTCTCGGTGCTGTACGGCACTGAAGAGAACAGTTTCCATGCCGTTGCCACATACGAATGCATCGGGCTGTATTTCAAATCGCCGGACCTCGGCCAGTGCAATGTCAGGTTCAGGCAAACCGGAACATCGACACCGAAACAAGGCTATCCCCTGGTTTACGACCTGCGTGACAAGGAATATCGTGGAAGCATTGTTGGTTTGAAACCGCACACGAACTATGCCGTTGAAATAACTCTTGATAACGGCAGCCACGAACTGACGTGCAAAACCAGAAACGACCGTTTTCCGATTGGCAAAACGACCTACCTCAAAGGTGGCGTCCGCTCGAAACCGTTAGTTGTCACCGAATCGGGTTCTGCCAAAGGTTATCACCTTATCACGCCGGCGGATAACTCGAAAGCAACGATCGACGTTCGAAATGCAGAGGATTACACCTGTGTGATCGATGCCAATTACGTCATCGTTCGCGGAGTTGAATTCAAGAACGCCGCGATTGGCGGCCTGCTGATCAAGTCGAAACGCCATGATAATGTCATCGAGGATTGTCGTTTCACATTCTGGGGTCGCATAGGCGGGCCAAAAACATATGGGAACCAGGGCAACACGGACAGCGCTATCTACGCCCAGCGCGGCTCGGGCAATCTTACCATCCAGCGCAATCTGATCGAGCACCCGCGAGGCGCATCGAACGACTGGGACACGGGTCACCCTGCCGGCCCCCAGGCGATCACCTTGATAAATTCAAGCGGCGGAAACGTCATTCGCTACAATGAGATTCGATCGACCGAAGATCACGGTTTTAACGACGCCATCGGCGGCGCGTCAAACTACAGCTTCGAAGGAAGCCCTAATCGCGACTCGGATATCTATGGAAATATCATTGCCAACGTCTGGGACGATGCGATCGAAAGCGAAGGGGCAAACATGAACGTTCGGATATGGAACAACTATATCGAAAAGACGTTCCAGCATATCGCGACGGCGTGCACGTCGAAGGGGCCTCTGTACATCTTCCGCAATGTCTTCGGAGAGAGTCGCCGTACTCATCGGGACCCCCTTGGCGGGAGCATGATAAAAGTGGGCGAGCGAAATGAATTCGGAGGAGGGAGAAAGTTCGTCTTTCACAACACGGCTATCCAACCCAGAGGCGCATTTAACGTTTTCAGCGGTCATGTTAATCCAAACACGGTTACGCGAAACAACATCTTCGACTGCCCGGGCCGGCTGACATCTTCACGGCAGGCAGAGACGCCCTGTGATTTTGATTATGACCTGTTCACCGGCATGGATCGAGGCATTGCCAGAGAAAGACATGGAATTCGAGGCAATCACTCGTTTATAGAATCGTATGCTTTGGAGTTTTATCCTTCATCGACAACCACGAAGATCAAATGGGGCAAGGTCCCCATGCAACAGGGAGACAGGACTGTCACTTTGACCGATCCTGTCATAACGGTCCCGAATCCAGTTATCGATTCGGGAGTGAGACTTGCGAATTTCAATGACAATTACGCCGGAAAAGCGCCCGACCTGGGAGCTTTCGAATTGGGACGACCACCGATACGTTTCGGCCGAAGAGCGATAGGTAACATCTGGGCGCCATGGGAGCTTTACTGACGCTTTGTTGCGGAAGGCCCGATTATGATGTTAGACGATAAATGCCAGCCAATGTAGGAGTGGCTGGTCCTAAAGGCGCCAGGGGCTTGCCATCGGTCTGCTGAGCATACGATTCGCCTCGGCGTCATTGACAAAACTCTCTTTGTTCGGGTCCCACCTCAGCTTTCGCCCGGTCAACATGGCAATATTGCCCAGATGGCAAATGGAGGCCGAGCGATGTCCTATCTCGGCGTGAGCGATCGGATCCGTGCGGTCTCTGACGCAATCGAGGAAGTCCTGCTTATGGTCGCTGCTCTTGTACAGGTGAATTTCGTTCGGGCCAACGACAGATGTCAGCAATGACTTGGGATGTGCATCAAACGGTGAACTCTGTATCCATCCCTCGGTGCCTTCGAAACGCACGCCGCTCTTGCCGGAACCAAAGAGCAATCTTACGCCGTCGGCGTAGACGTATTCTATGTTCCAACTCGTCGGCGTCTCGAACAGTCCGTCTTTCGGGAATTCGCCACGGCCTTCGATCTGAACCGGACCGGTCAGGTCGGTGCCGTTGGCCCACTGGACGAAATCCAGCGCGTGCACGCCGTTGTTCGTGACCTGTCCGCCGGCGTAATCCCATATGAAGCGAAAATAGTAGTGGCAGCGTTTTTCCGTATACGGCGCCCAGGGGGCCTGGCCGAGCCACATGTCGTAGTCAAAACCTTCTGGTACCGGCATCTCAGCCTGTGGCTCACAGACCGGTCCGCCGCCGATGCTGCATCTGATTGTGTGCAGCTTGCCGATCCTTCCATTGCGAATCAGTTCGCATATAAAGCGGCGTCTTGAGTTGGAACGATGCTGAGTGCCGGTCTGGAGTATTCGCCCGCAGGCTCGCACGGTATCGGCAAGAATACGCCCTTCGCGTATGGTCAGGCTCAACGGCTTTTCGCAATATACGTCCTTGCCCGCCCTGACCGCGGCCAGCGCTATCGGTACGTGCCAATGGTCGGGGGTCGTCACCACAACCGCGTCGATATCCGTCCGCGCGACCAGATCCCGGAAGTCCCTGTATCCCTGACAACCTTTGAATCGGCCACTCCGGCTTTTGTCCGCGTAGTGTTGCTCGACCGTCTGCCGAGCGGGCTGGCGGCCGAGGTCCTTGCCCTTATTGCCGTAACCGTTTGCATTCGGGCCATATTCGGTCCGACCCGATGTGACAACATCACAGACAGCCACGACCTGGGTGCCGTCTTTGTTCAGAAAGCCTCTCAGGTTGCCCATCCCCATCCCGCCAAGACCAACGCAGCCAAGTGTAATTCTGTTGCTCGGTGCGTCTAAACCGAATGCCGTAGATGGCACCACCGTCGGCGCGGTGAGCATTGCTAAGACCGATGCGCCCTTTTTCAGAAATCCCCTTCGTGTTGTCCTTGTATCCATAGCTGCCATTGTTGCTCCCCTTAGCAAAACTCATGTGTCTGCCGAGCAAAAAGACAGACAAAAGCCACGACCATACAATCTGCGTCTATTCTCTTTGTGTCCCCTTCGGGGAATGGGAGAAAACCCCTCGCCTTGAAGGCGGAAACTTCGGCATTGTAGACTCTAAATTCTAATATCTAAATCCTAAACAAACTCAAAATCCTAATGACAGAAATCCAAAACATCCGCGACTGCAGAGGGGCGCCTCTGGCGGATTGCGCATGTGAGCGTTGCGCGTGGGCAACACGGCATTTGCCCACCCTGACGTTCTTGTTTTAAGAATTTGTATTTTGAACATTAGACATTGTTTAGGATTTAGGGTTTCGTGCTTAGGATTTTCTGTACTTTCGCGGGCTGGCGGCCCAGGTCCTTGCCCTTGATTGACTTCATTTCATAGGTCATTCGAAGATTCTGCTCCATCGCCTGTCTTCTCTGCCCTGCCAGCTCCGCAGGTGATAGACATAGCTGACAATTAACGGAAGCACTGCTGTTGCCTCGGCGTAAACCATTTGCTCGTAGGCGGTATCGACCTTGCCCCAGGAAGATGCCTCTTTGAGCGTGGAACTGGAGCAGGCTCCGTCCCTGGCGTCTGCCACTGTGATCTGCACGGCATACTTGTGCATATCTACCGAATCTCCCAGGACTTCGGCGCAGATCACGGTGTCCTGGGCAAAATTCTTCGGCACGCCCCCGCCTATCATGAACAGGCCCGAAACAGGAGATTTCATCTTGATTTGCGTCAGTTCCCGGAAATCCTTGACCGAATCGATGGAAACGTGGCTTTGGCGGTTCTCATCCTGATGCTTGACCAGGCCGAACCCGGCACTCGAATCCGAAAATGCCGGGCAGAATATCGGCACATCGTTCTCGTAAGCCGTCTGCACTAGGGAATCCGGCTTCTGGGCATTCGCGGTCAGATATTTACCCATCTCTCTGATGAATTCTCTTGAAGAGTAAGCCCGCGGCACAAGTGAATCGGCTATCTCCTTTATTGTAGTGTCGCAGACCTGCAATTGCTCTTCATCGATGAATGTATCGTAGATTCGGTCGATATAGAGTTCTCTGAGTTTGCCGTCATCAGCCTCCGGGCTGCCCTTGTAATGCTTGAATCCTAGAGCTTCAAAGAAATCCATATCAACTATGGTAGCTCCGGTAGCGACGATCGCGTCGACCATGCCATGCTTGACCATATCCGAGTATATCTTCATGCAGCCTGCCGCGCTCGTGCTGCCGGCAACGCAGAGAATGATCGTGCAGTCGTCATCGGCGATCATTCGCTCGAGAATGTCTGCCGCCCTCGCAGTGTCTCTGGCCGTGAAGGACATATCTCTCATGGCTTCGATAATCTCAGTCGAGTCGAATGATGTTACGTCGATATGCTTGACGTGATTCTGAAGAAAATCGCCCTTGTCCATTCTAACCTCCGAACTTATAGCTTAGCAGCTTGTAGATGAGCTTTGCGGCAAGAAAATCCGGGGCCCTGTTGCTACTATCAGGACACAACTCAACAACGTCAAAACCGACGACGTTCTTTTTCTCAGAGACCTTCCTTAACAATGCCAACACGTCATACCACAACAAACCTCCCGGCTCTGGCGTGCCCGTTGAGGGCATAATGCAAGGATCAAGAGCATCCAGATCAATGGTTATGTATACGTCATCCGAAAGCTTGGAGATGACCTTCTTGATCCAGTCGGTGTTGTCGTGGATATCTTCGGCAAGGAACATTCGTGATTCGTCCGCGGATTCCTTCTCGGAGACGCTCATACTTCTGACACCCACCTGAACTATCGGGCAGAACTCCTTCGCGCGGGCCATGACACAAGCATGATTATATTTCGAGCCGTTGTATTCTTCTCGCAAATCGGCGTGCGCGTCCAACTGGAGGACAGTGAGCTTTTCGTACTGCCCAGCATAGGCCTTGATCGCACCAACGCTGACCGAGTGCTCGCCGCCTATGATGACAGTGAACTTGCCTTCCTCAAGATAATACTGAACGGCATCGTGCACTGCATCGACCATCTCTCGGGTCGTGATCTTTCCGCCTATGGCTTCCTCAGTGAATATGCCCCGTCTATAGACTTCACTATCGGTCTCTATGTCATACAGTTCCATGTTGGCCGAGGCCTCTATTATCGCATTAGGGCCTTCATCGGCGCCTTTCATCCAAGTGCTCGTCCCGTCATAGGCGACTGGGATGATCACAATGCCGGCATCTTCCGCACTCGAGAATTCTTCCGGCAAATAACCGAAGTTGATTGGTTCCTTCATGGGAGATAAGCCCTCTTCATCCGCTCAGTCAAACAAGAACGTCGCCATCGCCACTGTTGTTGTCCACAGACCCTCCTGCCCCCTTGCGGCCTGAGTCATGTTGGTTGTTCTTATGAAAAGGCCACTCGATTTGTACGCCTGCTCCTTTTCCGACCAGGCTGTGTCGGGGTCGAACTCCAGGCCCAACGTCGTGCCCAACATGCTGGCGGCCAGGTCCTCAGCCATGTCTGAGGCCTGCTGGCTGTTCATGCCATGGCCATGGACCTCGCTGAGATACCCCCACTTGCTCTTGTCCTTGGGAACAGCTACGCCAATAGATGAGGCGACCAGTCTTCCATGTTCATTCGTATCGGCCCTCGCCAGCACACAATGACATATCTGGCCCGGGATCAGCTTCTTGAGCCCCCTTTCCCGGCCGACCATCTTGCACTTGGGCGGTAGAATTGATGAGACCTGAACCAGATTCTGGTGGGCCACTCCCGCCTTGCGCAGGGCCTGTTCGAAAGATTTGAGTTGGTATTTGTGCCGTCCGACTCCTTTGGTCAGGAAGACTTTAGTGGGAACAAGATTTGTCATCAAGTGCTCCTGTATTCGTAACGCCAGTCATTTTCAACCTGTTTTCAAAGCCTCACAAAAATAACGTTTTTTTTTGGCAAGTCAACTTTTTTCTTGACCGTTTGGTCAGTTTTGACTATGTAGTCACATCCATGAAAGTCAAGATCAAGAAATCCGGCAAGAACAGGACTCGAGAAAGGGCCGTCAGGACTCGCAGGAGGCTCAAAGAAGCTGCGCTTGATGTCTTTTGCGAAAAGAGTGTCGACGCTGCAACCATCGAGGAAATCACCCAAAAAGCCGATCTGGGCAAGGGTACTCTGTATCAGCATTTTGACGACAAAGAAGAAATTGTCGTCACGCTGGTTGAGGAAGCCGTGGACCATTTGATCGAGCGTATTCGAGCTTATGATTCGGCTCCCGATACCATCGAAGAGATGCTGGAACATCTTCTGAATGCTCACTACGAGTTTTCCGTCGATGCCAGAGAGGAGTTTCTCTTACTTTTTCAGGGCAAGATACTGCTTAAGCTCGAATCGGATGCTCTGGACGAACTTGAGGAACCGTATCTGCGGTATCTGGGGGAAATCGAGGAGCAGGTTTCAACCTACCTTTCTCCGCGGATAGATCCTCTGAAGGTCCGCCGGCTGGCGTGTGCCGTGGCCGGATTCGTATTTGGCTTTTTCTCATTCGCCATGATCGGGATGACTTGCCAAGAAATTGAAACAAGCATTGCACCTCTCAGGCGGGTTTTTGTCAAAAGCCTGGTAACATTCCTCGGTCGGTAATATCTGGCCTGCAAAGTGCGGGAGCAATATGACAGAGAATGGAACAAATGGGCAAGAGCTGTCGCCAGCCGAGATAAGCAAGCTGAAGGTTATGCTGCTGACCAAGCGAGATGAGATACTCAGCACCGTGAGCGAGATGGAATCCGTGGCCCTGCGACGCGAGAGAACGGATCTGTCGAACGTGCCTATTCACATGGCCGACGTCGGCTCTGACAATTATGAAATCGAAAACACGCTGGGACTGATGGACAGCGAGAGACGAATCCTTGTGGAAATCGACGACGCGCTGCGTCGCATCGACAGTGGCAAATACGGGATCTGCGAGGGCGCCGGTGAGCGAATACCCAAGAAGAGACTCGAAGCAATCCCCTGGGCCAGGCATTGTGTCAATTGTGCCGCGCTTTTGGAAAAAGGCGTGCGCTTAAGTGATGCGGAACCGACTATATAGAAACATAACACGGTTACTGTGATGGCTGATGCAGGCATGCACTGGTGTAGATTGCAATTCGTGCATCTTGATCTAGCTCTTATGGGCTTCTTCGATTGTGTAGCCCGCTCGGATCACCAAATTCAGACGTTATAAAGTAGTAACTTTACCGCGTCATCTTGCTGTAGAGCCTCCTGAGCGTGCGAACGATCAAGGACGACAAGTCCGCAACCCGGTCTCTGGATATGGTCTGCTTCGAAGCATCATACCACGGAGGCCGAAGGTAGAGCGACCGGTTGATCTCTAATTGGATCCACGGAACAGGGTTGTTGCCATGAGAGCGTGTAATGAAACCACCTGAGAATGGCTCGTTGAGCGTTACTTGCTCGGCTTCCAGCGCAAAGACCTCACGGAAGCAGGCGGCGAGCGCCTCGGCATACCGCATCTCGCAAGATCTGCCGTTGGCGTTGCCGAGACAGATCAACGGGCGCCTGCATCCCGACTGCGCCTCTATCGGCGGTGCCTGTTCGGCCATGGAATGACAGTCCAGCCCCAGCACGATGTCCGGGGCCCTTGCCGCGGCTCGAATCTTGTCGTGATAGGGGCGATAGTGCTCTGAGATGAGCTGATTAACAAGATCTGGAGTCGGGAACAGTCCTTCTATATAGACCGGTTTTTTGTAGCATGTGATGGTTTTGAGTACGCCGTCCGGATGGCCCGGAGGCATCTGGGTTACGTCGCGATTGAGATCCACGATGGCCCTCGCCGTGTCGCTCTGAATCACGGTGTGAACGTGTTCTCGCAAATTGTAAATCTTACCTGTGAATGCATCAGCATCCTCGAGAATCTCTGCTCTCGTGAGGGCGACGCGGTCTCGTACATATTCGGGGATGTTCTCACCGCCGTGTGGGATTGAGATGAGAAAGGGCAATGGAGTTTCCATCAGTCCAGTCCCATGGCAGTGCCGTCACGCCGCACGTCGGCTACCCCCTGGAAACCCTCGCCATCGTGTCTGCGCAGAACGGCCTGGATGCATCCCAGATAGAAGCTGTAGTCTTCCCGGCGATCGATCCGAAAACCCTTTAGCTCGAAGAACGGACTCAGACTCTCGGCAAAGCGACCGACCTCCAGGCTGACGCGACCGCCCAGTGAACAGTGAATGCGCGGGGCCCGCATCGCCTCATCGATCGACATGCCGTAGTCGGCGACGCGCTCAAGAAACAGGGCGAGAGTGGATATCACCCGCTCACTGCCTGGACTGCCCACCGCCATCCAGACCTCGCCCTCATGAAAGACGATGGTCGGCGAGACGGTGGCCCATGGCACCGCGTTGGGACGCAGATAGAACGGGTGTTCGGGCAGGTTGTAGTCAAAGTCGTACAGATAGTTGTTGTAGAGAAAACCCAATCCTTCCGCAACGGCCTTGCTACCGTAGACGCGTTCGATGGACTGGGTCAGGCTGACGGCCATCCCCGTCTCATCGATGACCGATAGGTGCGTCGTCTCGCCGGACAATTCGTCTTCGGACGGGATGAAAGGCAAGATCGAGCGGTCCACGTCCTTGAGAATTTCGGTCAGGCATTCCCGAGAGTACACCGGGTCGAAGAAGTCGGCGTCGGCGGCGATCTGTGGGAAAAAGTTCGGGTCAAATGGGCGGTCCGATCGCTCCAGCAGCGCCTTGCGCAGAATCCGGATGAACAGCAGGTAACGCGTGGCCTCGTCTTCAATTCGCTGATCAAGGGGGATCATGTCGGTCATCACCAAGGTAAACAACAAGGTTCGGCCCGATCCGGGGGGGGGCATCGTGTAGACGTCCAGTCCCCGAAAAGGCTTGACGAGGGGCTCGCGTTCGATGGGATACGGGATCAAGGCCAGATCATCATATCGCAGCAAGCCACCGTTCTGGCGCATGTCGGCGTCAATTTCCTTGGCGATCGTGCCGCGGTAGAACTCGTCCATGCCTCTGTCCGCCATGCGCCTCAAGACCTCGGCCAGTTCGGGCTGCTTGAAGATATCACCTTCCTGGTAAGGTTCACCGTTCTTGAAGAAGCGCTTGAGGCCCGACTGAGAGTCCACCTGCTCGAAGCGCTGCCGCTCCCTGGCGAGCAGTTTCTGCTGCAACTGCGTAACTGGATAGCCATCGTCGGCATAGGCAATCGCCGGTTCCAGGACAGCCTTCCAGGGTAGCCGACCGTGGCAACGATGGACGTAGGCCAGGGTCGCCGGCGTACTGGGTACGGTGGCAGCCCGATAGCCAACGGAACGGTCGCGTTTGTAGATCGCGCTGGTGTGCGCCAGTGACGGCGCGCGGCTGGAGCCATCAATGGCGATCATCTCCCCTTCGCGGGCCACCAGCATCATGGTCTGTCCGCCGAGCCCGCTGGCTTGAGGTTCGGTGACGCCCAGAACGAAGGCTGCTGCCACGGCGGCGTCCATCGCATTACCACCGGCCTCGAGCAAAGCCCGACCCGCCTCTGTCGCCTGCGCCGACTGTGTGGCGATCATGCCGCGCGAGCCGGTCGCACACCGGCCGTCGTCCGTGGGCCCAAAGCCCGCTTCGATTGTGTTCAAGTTCATCTAGCCAGAGCCCCTTCGTGTAGTCTGACGAGCGCCATCGCCAACAGTGTTGAACGCTCGAGTAAGCTGTGACGCAGGATGTATTCGGATTGCTTGGGCGGCTTGGCGCCGACCGGGCCAAAACCATCGACCAGCGCCACGTGCTGGTCGGCGAAGCAAATGTCGGCGGAACTCCACCGATGCTCCTCGCGCAGGCGGATATCCAGTTCGGTCGCGATCGATTCGATCACCTGCCACAGGCGTTCCACTTGGTCCGTTCTGACCATCGGGGGGCGCCGCTGTCCACCTTCAAGCCGGATACGCCACTGACTTGACTTTTTCCCTTGCGCTAATTTGCGGATCTTTCCATCGATCTCCTCGAACTGCTCAGGATTGTTGAAGCGCACACTGAGTTTGACATCTCCATACGCATAGTTTTCCATGATGTTCGACTCTGCCGCCACCTCGAACGGCGCTATCACGAGGCCACTATCCTTGTCACTTAATTTCGTCCACTGACCGATAAGGCGCCCGAAAGCGCCCAGTGCCCGAGCGACGTCCACGGCGTCACGGGCTTTGTCAAGACTCAGGTGGCAGTTGTAGACCGCCGCGCCCGACCGGGAGGTGATTAATCCACCGTTGACATCCCCCCCGCGCAGTCCGAGGACGGCGGTTGCGTCGTTCGTCCTGTTTTCAATCAGGGTCCGTGCAAAGCGCCCTTGCAAAGTATCGTCGGAGGTCAGGAGAATGCCAAGCCGCATCTTCTTGAGCCGTCTTACGAATCGTAGCGCTTGCAGGGCCGCGAGCATGACGACCAACCCACCCTTATGTCCCCAGATACCCGTACCGCGAAGTCTTGCCTCCGACACCGAGAAAGTCTCCTGACGGCCGGGCTTGGTGTGGTCATCGAGGTTACCGAGCAACAGCGCGTCGCAGGAACTGTCTTCTGCGTTGGTGAAGAATAACTGATTGCCGATCTCAACCTGTGGGTAGACTTGCTGGTGGAAGCCGAAGCCCTTGAGTTGTTTGGCGACGAGGTTGCCCAAGGTGTTGACACCCTCGACATTACGCACGTGCGTATTGACATTGACGCAGTTTCTGAGGAACGTCTCAAGTTGGGACTGACGACTCCGTAGAAAGCCGCGAATGCGCGTCGGCAAGGGGATCGTCTTCTGGTCCGAAAGGGTCTTCTGAACGGCTCCTTCGGTCGCAAAATAGCGGACGGCGGCCACGTCCAGCATCTTGTTGACCAAGGCGTCGAAGTCGTACCCGGTGGACCCGGCCGCGTGAACGTAGGATCCCGTACTGCCCAGACTGGCCATGGAGTTGATCTCCAGCAGATGGATGTGCCCATTCGGATCCATGCGAATATCCACACGGGCAAAGTCCCGCAACTGCAGGGCTCGAAACGCGGAGATACTCAGACGGGTCATTTCTTCGACCTTGTCCGGGGCCAGATCGGCCGGACAGATCTTCGCTCGCGGTTCGCACTTCTTGTCCTCCACCGTCTGAATCGCATCGGGGGTCTCCAGGTCGATCTCCAATACTGGGAAGGCTTCCACAGGATTGTTGCCCAGAAGACCGACCGCAAACTCACGGCCCGGTATGAACTGTTCGACCAGCGCCTGCTGCTGGAATTCCGCCACGATGTAAGCCACCGCCTCCTTCAGTTCCTCTGGTTTGTGGACAACCCTGAGCCCGAACGAAACCGCCTCCATCTTGGGCTTGACGATCACGGGGTAGGTGACCATGCACATGTCCTCGTCGGCGGCAGAAAACACCCAGAACTCAGGGGTAGGAATCTGGTGCTTTTGCATGATGATCTTGGTGATGATCTTGTCCAGGGCCAGGGCGTGACCGGAGGGACTGGAGCCCACATAAGGGATGCCCAGCATCTCCAGCATGGAGGGTATGTGGGTGTATCGGCTCTCGCCCTGGATCCCGTAGGCCATGTTGAAAATCATGCCCATACGCTCGCCGTCCAAGACGCGAGGCATGAAATTCTCAAGCGACTCGACCACGTGCATGTTCCCGTCGATCACCGCCACGTTGTGGCCTCCGCTTTCCAGGGCGGCGGCGACCCGCTTGACGGTCTGTGGATTGTACTTTTCCTGGTTCTGCATGCCGAACACATTGATCACGCGGGTCATGTCTTCGTTATGGATAATGCCAACCTTCATCTGTATTCCTTGTACTGCCTGTTGCCGATGCTTCTGTGAAAAGCATTAGTTACCTTACCCCTGTTCTAAAGCTGTGACGGCATCGCCGGAGTAGTTCACTTCGGGCGATTCCTCTGTGAACGGCGTTCTTCGTTGCGCTTGCGCGCTTTTTCAATCAACTCGGCCAGGGAGACTGCCGCACCGTCCTGAGATTTCGAGACGTCGGCGGCGCTCATGAAGGCGTAGATCTCGATCGTCTCTTCTGCCGAGACCGGGACCTCGCCTGTCTTGAAGAAGCGCACGATCTCGTCCACGAGGGGTTTGTATCCGGAGGATTTGGCTTCGATCATTCCCTCGGTTCCGAAGATGCGAACCGAGGCGCTGCTCTTGCCGCCGCGCAGGTCCCTGTAGGTCCCGATCCGTCCGTCCGCCCAGGTCCCGACAACCATGTCCAGGTCCTCTGTGCGAAACCGCGTGACCTGCCGGCAGCCTGTTCCCATGACCGCGTACAGGGCTGTCACCGGATGTATGCCGTAAAGATACAGGTCGGGATGATGCTCGGCCCAGGAGCTTGAACCAAAAACGTCGCAACTCTTCACTTTGCCAACATCAGAATTGTCCTTGATTCCGACGATTCCCTTGCCATACCTGAAGGCGGAGCTCGACCAGCACGGAACGTCCTTCTCTTTAGCCAGTCGAAATATCTCGATCACGTCTTCAAGACTCGCCGCCACGGGCTTGTCGACAAACACCGGCTTTCTCGCCGCGATCACCGGTCTGACCTGTTTTAGATGAGGCCGTCCATCGACACTCTCGAGCAGCACGCCGTCAACCTTCTCGCAAAGCTGCTCGATGGTCTCGACAATCTCGACGCCGAATTTGCCACGAAGTTGATTTGTGAATTTCTCGACTCGATCCGCAGAGGCCGGCATATCGGGCGAGCCTCCGGGGTAACCGGCGACGACTTTGCAGCCATAGTTGTTCTTGGGATTGTTGATGATCTGGGTGAAGGCTATGACGTGTGATGTATCGAGGCCGATCATACCAAGACGAAAGACTTTCTTGTCTGCCTGAGCAGAAAGTGGCCGGGCCAGAATTGCCGCCAGCAACAGTGCTTTTATGAGAACCGTGCGATTCATAGTAGAACTCCTCTTGTTTAAATTACCTCTCTTCTTATTGCAAACCAATCCACCGACATGATGTCTTGCCCGGATGCCTTCGTCAAGTAGTTTCGCTCGAATCCCACTTCGCTTTTACCTGCGTGCAGCGGCGATGACGTCTTCGGCCCGTGCGAGCGGCCGGCCTTTAGCGCCGCTCAAGCAGAGCACGTCGCCGGCAAGAGTCGAAACATAGAGCCGCCCGTTGGCTGCGATCAGGCCGTCGAACCGGGGGACAAAGTCGAGGCGGTAGGCTGCGAGTTTGTTTCCATCGTCTCGAGAGACGGCGAGAAGCAGCGCTCCGCGTTTGCCCTCGAAGGCAGCCGATTGCTCGGCGAGTTTCTTCTGGGTCTCAGGATCGAGCAGTGTCTTGACGGCTGCCTCTTCGTCGGCCACATCGGGCGGGCCGGCGGCAAACAGCGCGCCGTCGGTCAGGACCATGGAGTTGACCTGTACCGAAATGTCGTCGGACCAGTCCTGGACGAATCGCGTGACCGGCGACGGTCGTGTCCCGACCCGCTTGCCCTTCCTCTTGACTGTTTTTCGCTCGGTGCCCCCCCTGACGATCTCAGGCTGTTTTTTCGCGGCGAAGAGGCTGAACTCGAGCGGCGTCGTCCAGCGGTAATACTGCCAGAGCCGGCCGTAGCCGTAGACCGTTTCGTCGTCGAATACGAGCGGCCGGCCTGCCGGAATCACCCGCCCGGCCTGGTGGTAGCCGCCGGCGCCGGATGCCCATGCGCGGCCGTAGCCCCAGTAGGTCCGGTGCCAGAGAGAATCGTCCAGGAAACCCGTGGGGCAGAAGAGGTGCAGGTCGTCACCCCGCTGTTCGTTGACGGGCACGTAAGTGACGAACTTTCGTTTGCCCTGCAGATCGAACGGCAGCGATCTCATGTACACGTATTTGCCGTCACTCGACAAGATATCGGGCAGCGCCACGGGCATGTTGAGACGATCGACGTGAACCTGGAGATTCTCCCCCGTCTCGGGATCCTTGTCATCGAGGATCGTCTCGGAGAGTTTGCGTCCCGTTTTCGCATCGAGGCGCAGCATCCTCAGTCCGCCATCGACGAACATCGAGCGGCCCGCAACGCAATAGAGTACATCGTTTAGGACAAGGACGCTGCCGTGAACTGGCCATACGGACTCGAGTTGCTCGAAGGCCATCATGCGCTGGTCCTCCGGCGCAGCGCGATACCGCCACGCGAGCCTGCCGTCGCTTGCGCTGACGCAATAGACGTGACCGTCGGCCGAGCCAAACAGCGCCCGGCCCTGCCAGATCGTCGGCGGCGAGTCCACGCGACCGCCGGTCGTGAAGCTCCACAAATGCTCGCCCGTCACGGCATCAATCGCGTGCACGCAGTGGGCATCTTCTGAGGCGACAAAGAGCTTGCCGTCGGCGACGACCGGTGTGCTGAGCTTGCCGCCCAGTTCTGTACTCCACGTGCGCTTGAGGCCGGTCGGCCGGATGGTTGTCTTGACGGCCCCGCTGCGCTCGGCGTCGTGCCGAAACGTCGGCCAGTCAGCATCAGTTTTGAGTTTTGAGTCTTGAGTTCTGAGTTTCCTATAGGCGGGGCCCCTTGTCAGACGCTCTCGGTCCGGCACTTCGCGGCGCGGCTGCATTGTCGGCGCCGGCGGCGCCAAGGCAGTGAAACCGTAGAGCTTTGCCTCGATGTAACATGCACAGGGATGCTGCGGCGCATAGATGAGCCCGTTGCAGGGCATGATGCCGTAATGGCACGCGCCTCGGACCCAGTGGTGACAGGTCCAGTTCTCAGCGGCATGGTCAATGAATTCGATGCCTGTGCGGGAAAAGAGCAGATACTTATCCGTTGCTTTTGCTCGGTAGCAGCGGTGGTGGAACCAGTGGGTCTCGACGTTGGGCGCAAACTCGCTCTTGATCTCGCCTGTGTGCAGATCGCGGCCTGTCATGGTGCCCGAATCGTTACCCTTTGCCACGGCGCCGTTCCACACCATCTCGCCGGCGACGAGAATATCGTCGGGCGTGCCCATGTGCCCGCATGGATGGTGCGGCACCTTCCACAGCGTCTTGCCGTCCTTGATCGACAGGGCAAACATGCTGGTGGTGGGCTGTTTCCGTTTCTCCGGGGCCTGTCCGCTGTACAGGACTACGTCGTCATACAGGACCAGTGTTGCTCCGCCGGAGCTTCGCATATTCTCCTTCTTGGGCAGCCGCTCCGACGCCCAGAGCGGCTCGCCGCTGCGCCGGTCGAGGCAGCGGATTCTCTCGCCGTCATGGAAGAGTACGCGCCGATCGACGGCCGCCAGCGACAGCGAAACCAGGTCCGATTCCTTGTCCCAGAGCACCCGGCCCGAGTCGGCGTCGAGCGCCATGATAGTCCGGGGTGCCTGCGTCCACAGCGGACTCGTGACATCCTTGTTCATCTCGGTCAGCGAACTGTAGCGTTTCTTAGGGTCGCTGCGCAGAGGCTGGCCTTCGGCGGCGACCGACAGGATCAGCACGCCGTCAACGAAGAGGACCTCTTCTGTTGCCTTCGTTCCCTCGTAGGTACGGAGAGTCTTGCCCGTTGTCGCATCCAGCACCGACAACGGCGCATCGATCCCCAGGGTGACATAGACGCGATCACCGACGGCCACCAGTCGGCGAGCCAGCATCTGCGGGCCGCTCTTGAGTCGCCACAGGTGCGGATGCCACAGTTCGATCCGGCGCTCCCAGAGCTGCTTGCCGTTGAATGCGTCGCGTGCAATCAGCCGCCACTTGGGCGGTATGAGGATGGACGCACGGGGAGCGTCGTCGAAGACATAGAACAGACGCCCGTTCGCTGAAACTACCGCACTGACGCTCGACATGTGGTCGTGCTGCCGGGAGTAACGCGGCCCGGCAATCCACTGATACCGGCTCGGCGGCTCGATGACGCTGTCGTGGGCGACTGCGTTGTTGCTGGGATCGTGCAGGTAATGTGTCCACTCGTCGATCTCTTTGGGCCGAGTCTTCACCGTCCTAACCCATTGCCCACCCGATCTGACATAGGCCGTTCCATCGGGGGCCAGGGCACGCATTAGTTCAGATTCAGGCACGTCGCCGGCGTTCTCGCAGACGATGAGGTTGACCGAGTTGTCGATGTACGGCAGTTTCTCGTCCGACCAAAGCTCCACGAAGACGCTGCCGTATTGGCCGAGCGACCGGATGTACTCGCGGGCCGCCGCGACATCTGCCGGGTCTTTGTCGAGACCGTGGACCACATAGCTATCGCCCGCTCGCAAGGCAGCGGTTAGTTTGCCGTCTCCACAGCCGACGTGTACAATCACACCGCCTCTCACGTCAGTCGCCTCCAGGATGCTCGCCGCTTCTCCCCTGGGATTTCCACCTCGTGCGTTGCCGACAAAGGTTGTGAACGCAAACAACAGAATGACAGTGGTCTGAGCGATAGATCGTGTGTTCGGGTCCATAGGCTGACCTCCTTCTGTAGAATAGCCACAGCAATGGTTCATTTTACGGACAATTCTAACGACAACCGATCGCCATTGCAACCGCATGGAGTCCGCGTTGCTAATAGACTTGGACCTCGAACGCCTGTTGACTAACAATGGCCCGAGTGATAGCATGTGGTTTTGGATTGGCAAATACAATTGCAGAAAGGAGCGTAAGATGAATCGCACTGGAAAATGTTCGGGCATACACGGGTTGGCTGAAGGCCGCTCTGTTACACGTCGCGACGTCCTCACGACCGCGGCGGCGGTTGTCGGCGCCTCGTCGATACTTGCCGGATTGCCCCGGTCGGCATCGGGCCAAACCGGCAAAATCGTCAAGAAAGGGCGCATCAAGCAGTCCATATGCAGGGGCTGTCTGCGAAAGCTCAAGCTCAGTCGAGAGCAGGAAGCGGCCATGGCTGCCAAGATGGGCCTGCTCGGTCTGGACCTCGTCGGTCGCGGCGACTGGGACGCGGTCAAGAAGCATGGCCTGGTCGCAACGATGGTGCCCGGCGCCGGATCAATCAGGAACGGCCTTAACAACAAATCGCGGCACCCCGAGTTCATCAAGACTTTTGCCGAGAACATAAAGGCGGCCGCCGAGTACAAGTGGCCCAACGTGATCTGCATGGCCGGCGACCGCAAAGGAATCGGCGACGACGAGGGTATGGACAATTGCCATACTATCCTCAAAGAGGCGGTCAAGATCGCCGAGGATTCGGGCGTAACCATCTGCATGGAGTTGCTCAACAGCAGGGTCAACCACCCCGGCTACATGTGCGACAAATCCGCGTGGGGCTTCGAGCTGTGCCGGCGCGTAAACTCGCCGCGTTTCAAGATGCTGTACGACATCTACCACATGCAGATCATGGAAGGCGATCTGATAGCCACTATACGCAAGAACATCGAGATGATAGGCCATTTTCACACCGCCGGCGTTCCGGGCCGTCACGAACTCGACGAAAACCAGGAGATCTATTATCCCGCGGTGGCCAGAGCGATTGCCGAGACCGGCTACACCGGCTACGTGGCCCACGAGTACTCGCCCCAGCGCGACCCGGTAGAGTCGCTAGTACAGGCGATCAAGGCCTGTGATGTGTAAGCGATTGGCGTACCGGTCGCGCGGCAGACATTATGCTCAAGAAACAGGGCCGGCAGATCTCGGACTGCCGGCTTCTTGAGTTTCTTCCTCCCCAAAACGGCCGCCACGATTTCATATTGATCTGCGTTTAGGGGTGAAACACGCCCATAGGAGCCTGTCGGAGAACTCGATCTGGCTTCGAGCGGCCCTTTTTCTGCCTGGCTGCATCCGGCTCTATCGACGATAAAGCCAACATCGCCTGCTTCGCCGTCTTTGCCAGGCAAAAAAATGGCTCGCTCTCGGGCCGACGACGGAATTCTCCGACAGACTCCTAGCTGGATTCGGCCAGGCGGAGGTAGGCGTTTTTACAGAAAATAGTAGTTGCATTCATCCCAAATCCGCTTATACTGCCTGGCATCGACTATATAGAATATGACCTTTGTGGGATTCCGGGCTGTTCTCTTTTGTAAAGGGTCATCCTATTGCCATTGGTTTTGGGCGTGAGGATGCGGACTCACAAAGTCTACAAAGAAAGGAAGATATACTTATGGGAACTCGATTATACGTCGGCAATCTCTCTTATGACGCCATGGAAAACGATCTGAGGGCTCTGTTTGAGCAAGCAGGGGGCGTGATAAAGTGTGATATCATGATCGACCGGAATACGGGTCAATCAAAGGGGTTTGCCTTTGTAGAAATGGCTTCTCAGGAAGACGCCAACAAGGCCATTGAAGCGTGTAACGGCAAGGACTTGGAGGGACGACCCCTGACCGTGAATGAGGCTCGGCCCCGTGCCGAGCGGCCGCCGCAGAATTTCGGAGGCGGTGGCTTTACTCCGGGCGGTGGAGGTGGCGGTGGAGGTGGAGGTGGCGGCGGCGGTTACAGCGGAAAACGCCGCTCCGGCAAGGGAAGCCGGCGCGGATTGCGCAATGAAAAACGCAGTCGCAAGGGGATGTTCTAATCAGGACAGCGGCAAGACTTCTTGCCATGATGCCAAATAGACCAAAATAGCAACTTGACAAGCCTGGCTTCATAGAGTCTTTACTCTCATGGCTAGAAAATCAGAATTCCTATCCTTGGCCAGGAGTTCAGCATCGACACCCTGGCCGAAGAAATCATTTCCCAGATCAATCCTCTATTCAGTTCTCGTTGCCCTGCTAGTTTCCAACGCAATGGCCGCGCAGCGCGGCCTGATCGTGCAGATTGGCGGGACCTGCCCGGCGCCAGGCGAAGGAAGGGTGATTCATTATCTTCTCGACAACCATGCGGCAGTGGACAGGGCAAGGAACACCCACGGCGGTCAGGATTCTGTAAGAGTCGATCTCCTATCCGGCCCTCAACTGCCACACGCCGAGAACATCGTCCGCCACCTGGTTTGCGAAATCCCCGGCGTTCTCAGCCGTACCGAGACCATGCGTGTGCTTCGTCCGTTGGGGACCGCACGCTTGAAAACCGCACAGGGCTGGGTGGAGATTACCAAGAAGTGGCCGGACGACATCGACGAATGGACCCACTGGCTGGGCGGCCCGAGCGGCAATCCGGTTGCCGCTGACCGGCGAGTCGGACCGCCGCGCAGAATGCTGTGGACCGCCACCCCGCGACGTTCGCGCTCCCATGAAAAGAGCCCGTCTCTGACGGGCATGGTTAGTGCCAAGGGGCGACTCTTCTATATCAATGACGAAGGACCGGTCAGTGTCGGCGGGGATGTGCCGGACAAATGGCGGCTTGTGGGACGTGACGCCTTCAGCGGTGTGCTGCTGTGGAAAAAGCCCGTACCTGACTGGGGCTGGCAGGCCTGGTCACCCGCCGAACCGATGAACCTGCGCTGGGGCAACCCCCGCTTTATCCATCGCCGGCTGGTCGCCGTCGGCGATCGCCTCTACGTTACTCTCGGCTACTCAGCACCGGTCAGCGTGCTTGATGCAGAGACCGGCAAGGTGATCCGGACGCTGGCCGGCACCGAGAACACGTCTGAAATCCTTTTCCATAACGGTTTGCTCGTTCTCTCAGTTGCTACTGAGGCCAAGAGCCAACTCAAGTCTGCTCCCCCACTTGCCATCCTCGTTGTCGATCCGGAAACCGGCAAGATTCAATGGCACTCTGAGCCAATGCCGTCTTTGATGGACTTGAGCGAACGCGGCAAATCCAACGTTCTAAAACAGGGACGGTTGATGATTGCGGCAGATAGGAACCGGGTTGTTGCGGCCACTACCGATGAAATTGTCGGTTATATCCTCGATTCCGGCGAAGAGGTGTGGCGAGTTGCCCGCCCCGTTCTGCCCCCCAAGAAGGCGAAGAAATCCAAAGATCCCGAAAAGAAAGAACAGACGTCCCGCAAACTGCCGAGCGTCGGCACTCACAATATCGGCATGCTCGTTCTGGACAGTGGCCGTGTGTACTTCGGACAACCGCAGAAAGCAGGGAAAGTCAGCAACTTGATTGCCATGACTTTGCTCTCTCTGGATGCTGAAACTGGCCAAGAGCTGTGGCGCGGAAACTACCAGGACTGGACCTACACAACCAGCTTCAATGTTTACGCGGTGAAGGACAAACTCGTGGTTCACGATAAAGGCCCGTTGTTGGTTCTATTGGACGCGGCCACGGGACAAGTCGTGAAGAGACATGACATAAGCGCCGTCAACTCACATCATCACCACCGTTGTTACCGCAACAAGGCGACCGAGAAGTATGTGCTGATGGGGAAGGAGGGTGTGGAGTACCTGGACATTGAGACGGGCGAAGTTGTCCTTAACCGCTGGGTCCGCGGCACCTGCCTCTACGGGATCATGCCGGCCAACGGCCTGTTGTACACCACGCCGGCGGCCTGCGCCTGCAACCAGATGAATCGCCTCGACGGCTTTGCCGCACTGGCCGCGGCTGCGTCAGACCAGGGCGTCAAAAGCAGCAATCCCCTGATCAAAGGACCTGCATACGGATCAGCCGGCAAGGCGCTCGGCGTCGATGCCTGGCCGCAGTATCGCCGCGATGCGATGCGCTCGGGCCAAGTGGCCTTTTCGGCGACAACTGGTAACGGATGGAAGGTGCAATTGCCGGGCAAACTGACTGCCCCGGTCAGTGACGGCACCGCACTCTATCTCGGTTGCGACGATCAGGTCGTGGCTCTCAGTTGTGCCGACGGGAGCACACTCTGGCGTGCAGACGGCCGGATTGATTCACCGCCGACATTATACAAGGGACTCGTGCTGTTTGGCACGCGCGACGGATGGATTCATTGTCTGCGGGCCGGCGACGGCCGGCTTGCCTGGAAATTCCGCGCGGCCCCTACCGAACGGCTCATCCTGGACGACGGCCGACTGGAATCGGTATGGCCGCTGCACGGATCGCTGATGCTGTTTAGAGGACGGATATATGCAGTCGCCGGACGCAGCTCCTTCCTCGATGGCGGGCTTCGCATTTATGCCTTGAATCCGGAAACCGGAGCCGTCGTCGCCGCCTCGACGTTCTTTACCGAACAGACGAAACAGTCAGACTACTATGAGGGTGTCACCAACGACCTGCTGGTCAGTGACGGAGAATCACTCTTCTTGAAACACATGAAGATCGACCCCGAGACCCTTACGATCAGTCGTCTGCAATGGTGGGAATTCTCAGGCCCCGACGGCAAGCTCAAGGCCTACGATAAGTCCATGGTCAATCTACCCATAGAAGAGAAGCGCACGCCGGTCCTGTCCAGCGCTTCGGGCTTTTTGGACGACGAGCTCTTCGGCAGGGCCCATGTCCAACTGGACGGCGCCGAGTTCTGCAACCGTCTGTCCTTCGACGCCGATTACGCCTATGGCATTCGTCACAGCCTGGGGCCGGGTCACTTCCAGTTTCACGTTGCCGGCGAAGGCGGATTTCCCGTACTCTGTTTCGACCGTCATTCCAAACAAGTGCCCAAAGAGATCAAGGGGCGCAACGTGCGGGCCAATGGCAGTGCCCCGGCCGATCACCGCGTGGTCTGGAGGCACGACCTGCCCGTCAGACCCAGCGCCATTCTGGTCGTAGGCGACAGGGTGCTGCTTGGGGGAGGTCCGGACGAGGTGGACGAATCAGATCCCTTGCGCAGCTTTGAATGGCGGGCAGGCGGATTGCTGTACGCCCTGAATTGCGCAGATGGCAGAACGCTTTCCAAACAGAAGCTCTCTGCGCCGCCCGTCCACGAGGGTCTTATCGCTGTCAACGCCGGCATCTTCGCCTGTCTGAAGGACGGCACAGTGTTGAAGCAATAAGGAGTATGATGAAACAAAAGGCATTCACATTGATCGAACTGCTGGTGGTCATTGCCATCATTGCCCTGCTGATGGGCATTCTCATGCCGGTGCTCAGCAGGGTCCGCAAACAGGCCTGGCAGGCCGTGTGCCGCAGCAACCTGCGTC
This sequence comes from uncultured Pirellulales bacterium, assembly GCA_964562575.1. Taxonomy (GTDB): domain Bacteria; phylum Planctomycetota; class Phycisphaerae; order Sedimentisphaerales; family Anaerobacaceae; genus SG8-4. The sequence goes on along the minus strand of CAZLTY010000010.1, from coordinate 7,105 downwards.
AGATCGGGGTCGCTGCCGCCCTGTATGCCGGGGACAACGACCAAACCGTACCAAGAGGTGCGATCAGCGTCGGCACTGACCGTGAGTACATCTGGTTTCTGAACTTCCTGCCCTATATGGCGCATGACAAGGACAAGCAAGACTACCGAAATGTCGACATCTTCCGATGTCCGGCTTATCCGGACAAACGCCAGACCGTCTGTTATGTAATCAACGGATGCTACCTGGTAGACAAGAACGATCGCGTGGGTCAGGAATGGAGTATGCGGGACATCGGCAAGTGCGAGCTCACCAAGTACAAGCGACTGAGTGATACCGTCTATCTGACGGACAATTCCTACTTAGGCGGACAGCGTCCTATCATTGAGGACGCGGATGATCCTGCTCTTGCATTCTGTGACGTGAGGCAGGCCAGCGACCTGCCTTATGAAAGGACAAGAGAAGGAAACGTCGTCAGTCTCAATACCTCGCGTCGAGTGTCGGCGGAACGACACCGAAAGGGTGTCAACATCCTGAAGATGGACTGGTCCGTGGGCTGGATAAAATCAGAAGAGGTGGATATCGACCTGTTTCGTCATTACATGCGGTAATTGTCAAACCGCTGAAATACCGATAGAGGATCCAGGAAACTGCGTACAGTCTCACAGGCGAAAGAGGGGCTGACAACTCTCTCAAGCTGCCCCTAATGATATTGAGTGTTTTTGTTCTGAGGTCGTTCTCTGCTTCTTGCTGCTGGCAATATGCGGTATAGTCAACTCGAAGCCACCTTTTCAAAAGCTCAGGCAAACCTTGTGTGCTTGTCAAGGCACAATGTGGGCCGACGTTTCCTGTGAAGACTTCAGCAACTCATAGACTGCATCGAAGACAGGTTTGGGCTTGCGATTGCGATCGAATAGCAGGGGATGATTGACCCGACGCCAGGGGAAATAGTTGAGCCAACTCTGGCCGTCGTGCAGATTCCAGAACGAGACCCGCTCGATGATGTCGCTGTATTCGTCAAACAGCTCAAATACTTCGCAGTACTGTTCGATCTGCTTTTGCTGAATTCCTGCGGGCATGCCATCTTTATATGGATTGTGTCTGGCCAATTCATCGCGATACTTTCCGCCGTCGGCCCACCAGCGACCTCTCGTGACTACGTCGATATCCAGCTCAGATACCACGACTTTGATACCCAGCTTCCTTAACTCATCGAAGGTTGTCCGAAGTTGCGGAATCGAATCGTCGCCCAACTCAAAGTGGCCCTGCATACCGTAGGCATCTACCGGAGCTCCTTTTCGCTTCAACTGAGTCAGCAGTTCGAGAAGTTTCTTGCGCTTTGCGGGTTTGTGGCCGTTGTAGTCGTTGTAAATCAGCAGAGCCTCTGGGTCTCTGGCGCGTGCGGCCTTGAATGCCGCGACAATGAAATCAATGCCAGTGGTGCGCGAGTACACAGAATCACGCAGCAGACCTTCTTGACTATCTCCGATCGCTTCGTTAACCACATCCCACATGCTAACGGCGTCAGCGTAACGCTCGACAACGGTATTGACGTGAACTTCAATGCGATTCAACAGCGTTTCACGAGACACCGGTTCGCCGTCTTCCTGCATCATCCATGCATCCGTGCGGTCATCCTTTGCCCACACCAGGCAGTGGCCGGCGACTTCGAGCCGATTGGAGCGGGCAAAGTCGACAAAGCGATCGGTGGCTCTGAAGTTCCATTCGTCTTCGGCCGGATGGATCGCCTGGGGCTTCATGCAGTTTTCGGGCGTGAGAATCTGGAAGTGCTGCCGGATCAAAGCTGCATCTTCGCGGTTCCGCAGTACGAAGTGGCTGACCCCAACGCCGAGTTTGAAGCGAGTACCAACAGCCTCTTTCAGTGACCGAAGATCCGGCTGCGAAGGGGGCGAACCACTCTTGCGTGTGTCATCGGCCCACCGAGCCTGTGCCCACCTGATGAAGTGTTCGACGTTCGGGCCATCGGTGTGGCCACCGTCGTGCTGGCGCCAGGCAAGGGCGCCGTCGAGCATGTCCACGTTGACGCCTGGCATCTTTTCCTTCATGTAGTCGTCGCTGCGCCCCAGATCGCGGGCTCTTAGAAGGCGGAAGACCGGCTGTGCTGCGATCGCCGCCATGAAGCTGCCCCGATGGTCGAGCCAGTGTGCATCTCCTTTCTCAGGGATTCCATGGCTGATGAACGTTAGTCGCGGAGCACAGAGCGCTATCGCCATGTGAGAATCGACCGGAAGGTCTTCGGCGGTGCGACATCCAAATGACGACTCTTGGGCGGAGTACTTCAGGTAGTTGCCCGCCATCCAATGATATGCGCCGGATCCGGCCAGGTTTTCCAGGCTCTCGCCGAAATTGCGTCGATAAAGCGCGGTTCCGCCGGCACCGGACGATGCAATCAAACCCATGGCAAAACGCTGGTCAAAGGCCATTGCCACCAGCGCTGCTTTGCCGTATCGCGAAACGCCGGCGATACCGACTCGTTTGGAGTCGACCTGAGGCACGGTTTCCAGATAATCAAGTGCTCGTGAAGCGCCCCAGCCCCATGCACGCAACGCACCCCATTGATCGGGCTTGCGCGGTTGGCCGTGATTGGTCAGTCCGATGATGCCGCGAGTCAAGCCGGCACCGGTTGGCTCTGCTTTCGCGTCGGCAGCCGGGCCGAAGCGCCGCCGCTGCCATCCACCGGCGTCGTCCTGGACCGTAGATGGATTCAGCGTGGCACAACCCCATCCGGCCGCGATGAGCTTGTCTCGTTTGGATGGAGGGCGAGGGCCATCGCCGCGACGGCCAAAACCGCGGAAGTTAGACCTTTCCATCTCGAACGGCGTCCAGCCAAAGCTCATGAGAACGGGCACCGGTCCTTCCGCATTTTTTGGCAGGGTCAATGACATCGAAATGTTCACTTCGATGTCGGGGCAGGCCGAGTTGTCGACGGCCCCGGTAAGATTCATTTGGACTGCTGCCTTGCCGCCCGCCTCGACCTCGCGGCTCTGGCGAACCTGCCATTTGACGCCGGGGACATCCGCAGGAATGCGGGCGTAGAAACCTGTGCGCCGCTCTTTGTCTTGAGAATTTCTGGCAATACCGGATACGGGTTGGCTTTCGACTCGTCATAGTTGGCGGCATTTGGAGAATCCTCATTGCTGCTTCGTCCCGGTCGAAGTCTGGTGATCCCCATCTGATCCAGCATGTTCTGGTGATCTTGCCGGGTTGTGAAGACAACCGGCGTTTTGGATCTGGCGGTTTCAGCGTCGTTCTGTTTTAGCGCGTTGTTTTCGCTGGTCAAAGCGAGTCCGAGGACTACCGCAGCATAAAGGAATCGTGTGGACATAGAGTTCTCCGATCGTCAACATGGCTAGATTATACCCTTGAAGGGTAGTAAATTCTCGCGAGCAAAACCATAAGCAGGTACGATTGTACCAACGAAGCCGGTGGCGATACAAGGGCCAAATGAAGCCCCAGCCTTCAGGAGCCCGGCTGGATCCTGATTGGATCTCCAATGAACAGTTGATTTGGTCGGAGAGCATAGGTGGACACTATCGAAACAAGGGGCTGACAACTCACTCAAGCTGCCAGCCCCTAATGATATTGAGCGTTCTCGTTCTGAGGTTGTTCTGTGCTTGTCCCTGTTCACAATATGCCGTCTATTCAATCGGCGGAAATTCCTCGAACAAAGGTTCGAAAAGCACAATCAGATCTTGAACATCTACGATGTGGTCACCCAACGGTGTTGGCCCAAAAACGCAGGTGGCTTCTTGCGATGTCACTCCAAATGGCGGATACTGTACATATATCTGCAATAGTATGTACAATTGTCAGGATGGCTCCACGGGTTTAGTCCAAGCTTCTGCTTATTGCGTCCCCGGACAGCTTGTTTGAGCCCGTCGAAATGCACGAACGGTGAATCAAAGGACTGCGAGTTCAGTCACACTGACTTCAAGACTGATAGACTTCTTAAGCCTTCATCTCAACAGCTTGCTCTTTTTGTGCAAATTCGCCGCACCAATCGTCTTTGTTGCTGGTTGGCCATACTGCTCTAGGTACATCCGGCCCAGGCACACTGAAGCCCGCCAAAACCTGTGGCGATTTTGCCAGGCAAACGCCCCAGACTAAATCTGAATTCTTGATCGGTTGAAAGTATTCACAGTTTTGGCACTTACGGTCTTCAGTACTCATAGTTCGCCTCACTTTCCGCTTTAGCTACAATTCAGTACCTTTAGCTCGACGCCTCATATCAGCGAGCCTTTTCAAATACGGGTAAGTCTCAGGACCGACACGGCAGATGTCTGGTAGCGTATCCAAGTCTTCCTTACGGAGTTTCTCATCTTTGAGCCGTGTCCAGCCTGCAAGAGATTTGCCTTCGCGACTAAACAAAGCAACCAGAGTTTGTTCTTTCGCGCCAAGGGCTGTTTCACGGGCCTTAGCAATCGCCTTCTGCTCAGACTCAATACCTTCGAGTGGCCCATGAGTCTCCAATCCGAAAGAATGCTCTTTAGTGTAAAGAATGAAATCCATTTGCTTGTCTCCTTCAAATCCAACCTACCTGTATCGGCGATTCTACAAAAGCAATTCACCTTATGCCCCAGAACATCAACAAATGAAAGTAACGTTCTCGCTATTGGCAGTATCGACGCGATCTTGTCCTGACTTCAATGACGGATCACGAACATGCGCAAGGGAGTATGTTCGACCCGCACCATAACGCCACATTTTCAGATATAGCAATCTAAATCGGTTCAGAGTGTGTTGTAATCAGAGCAGAGGAGCGCCCCCAGAAACAGCATTCCGAGATCACTTCTCGAATACGCAGGTTTTCACTAAAGCAACAAACAAGGTGCGTCCGATAAATACAGTAGAGTGAGCATCTTCTGAGCGGTGGAACTTCGTATCATTTATAGGCGTGGAGTTATTTGGAGTTGAAGAGATGACAAAGAGGACATTTGTGAAAAGGCAATCAATTCTTGTATTGGCAATGGTGGTGTTGCTTGTGCTTCGTGGTCTCGTTCAGCCATGCCGAGCCGACCTTTACGGAAGCGAAGTCAACGGTGGAGACCTTTACCGGATTAACCCGTATGACGGTAGTTGTGAAATCGTGACTCATAGTTTGGTTCACTCCACAGCAGGACTGGCTTACAATAGCAGCGATGGCTACCTTTACGGAAGCGAAGTCAACGGTGGAGACCTTTACCGGATTGACCCGTATGATGGCAGTTGTGAAATCGTGACTCGCAGCCTAATTCACTCCACAGCAGGACTGGCTTACAATAGCAGCGATGGCTACCTTTACGGAAGCGAAGTCAGCGGCGGAACCCTTTACCGGATTGACCCGTATGATGGCAGTTGTGAAATCGTGACTCACAGTCTAATTCACTCCACAGCAGGACTGGCTTACACACCCGAACCGTCCCCCATAGCGGATGCAGGTCCAGACCAGATTGTCTATGCTGGCACGGAAGTTACCTTGATGGTTCAGGTTCAACTGACCCTGACGGTGATCCATTGACGTATTCCTGGACATGGGATGGCGGTTCAACAGCCGGTGTTAGTCCTGCGATTGTCCTGCCACGGGGTACAACAATAATCACCCTTGTGGTGAATGATGGCACGGTAGATTCAGAGCCAGATCAGGTTTCAATCACAGTTCTCAACAGTCCCCCTGTTGCTAATGCAGGTCCAGACCAGACCGTCGAAGCTATGAGTTCTGCCGGAGCCCTCGTTACCCTGGATGGTTCTGGATCAGCGGACCCTGATTCTACACCAGGCACTAATGATGATATAGTCTCATTCCAATGGTACGAGGGAACTGTATTCCTTGGGAGTGGTGAGATACTCATCCATACGTTTCAACTCGGCAGTCATGTTGTTACTTTGAGGGTGACGGATACTGCCGGGGAAATTGATGAGGATGAGCTAATCATTACTGTTGCGGATACAACCGCGCCAACCGTCACCAGTATTTCAGCCAATCCCGATGTGCTGCGGCCACCAAATCACAAGATGGTTGAAGTTATTGTAGAGGTGGTTGCTGAAGACAATGTCGATCCGGAGCCTTTCTGCTATGTTGTTGATGTCATCGCAAACGAGCCAGTAAACGGCCCAGGGGACGGAAACACCGAGTCAGATTGGGCGTACACAGACGATCCCTTAGTAGTTCTGCTTCGAGCAGAGCGAGCCGGAGGTGGCAATGGACGGATATACACTATCCATGTGATGTCTGAGGATGCTTCGGGCAACATTACTATAGCTAACGTAGATGTCAGCGTGCCGCACGACAAAGGGAAAGGAAAGAAGAAATAGACAGAATGGGGCTGTGAGTTTACTGCTTACAGCCCTTCTATCTCACCCAATCCAACTCTAAACTGGCTCAATTCCCTCTTTTTTCACGTTATAAGGCCCCCGAATCTGGTCGATAATATTCCAGCAGTAGCGAGCTTTGCTGATAGTACGCATATCGGCGTTTTATCGAGATAGAAAATGCCTGAAAAGACCATCGTTCCCAGTCTGGGATAGCTCATCCGGGGAGCTATCAGTAAAAGCATATAATACCTTGTTAGTCACTCTTACTTCTAGAGGGAAAATATGAAATCAGCAGAAATTAAAATTGAATCCTTGCCAGAAGGCCTCAGCAGTATCAAAGACATCCCTTCACTTAAGGATGGGGCCGATGTTGTAATGTACTCGGGAGATATTTCACCAGGAATTGATAAGCGTATCATGAATTACATCTATGATACGCAGGAGAACGATACAAACCTATGCTTCATACTTTGCACTTTCGGAGGTGATGCAGACAGCGCGTACCTCATCGCTAGGAAGCTTGAACGTTTGTACCCAAATTTTTGTATCCTCATAAATGGGTATTGCAAGAGTGCTGGTACATTGCTCGCTCTAGGAGCAAACAAGCTCATTGTCACCCCTGAAGCTGAGTTTGGACCATTGGACGTTCAAATGTTTCGTCCAGATGAATTCATGAAACGCTCTAGCGGTTTAACTATTACTCAGGCTACAGAGTGGATAAACGAACAAGCCTTCGATGCTTTTGAAGATATATTTCTGAAACTTAGGCAAAGAAGCGGGGGTAATATTACAACTAAGACTGCCGGTGATATTG
>CAZLTY010000009.1:25967-36495 GCA_964562575.1 uncultured Pirellulales bacterium | reverse complement strand
ACGTTTGCTCGATCGACCTGAACGACTTCGACTTCGCAAGGTCAGCTCGGTTTGCCCCCACGGTGTCGTCCAGAGAAGGTGTTTTTCTTGCCGGGGCGTTCGAGAGCCCCAAGGATATCCCCGAAAGTGTCGTCCAGGCCAGCGGAGCCGCGGCCCGGGCGATGGAGCTTCTGGCTGACATCAGAGGCACCGAGGTCAAAGATAAGCAATACCCGGCGGAGAAAGACGTCGCCGAGCAGGAACCGCGAATAGGTGTCTTCGTCTGTCACTGCGGCTCCAACATCGGTGGAGTGATCGATTGTCAAAGCGTTGCCAATTACGCATCGGGTCTGCCCAACGTTGTCTTCGCGACAAACCTCATGTACACATGCTCACCCGACGGGCTCAAGACTATTAAGGAGAGTATCGAAGAGAACGAACTGAACAAAGTAGTCGTGGCCTCATGCACGCCGAGAACGCATGAGCCACTGTTCAGGGAGACCATGAAAGAGGCGGGGCTCAATCCTTACTTGTTCGAGATGGCGAACATCCGCGACCAGTGCACCTGGGTCCACGCCAGGCTTGGCGAGGCGACAAAGGAAAAAGCGATAGACCTGGTGAAGATGGCGGTCGGCCGGGCGAGAATGATCGAATCACTCACGACGCAGTCTTATGTACCAAAGCGAAGCCTGCTCGTCGTCGGTGGGGGAGTCGCCGGAATGACGGCGGCGCTTTCTGTTGCCGATCAGGGCTTCGGAGTCTACCTGGTCGAGAAGACCGACCAGCTTGGCGGCAGCGCGCGACAGGTAAAAGAAACCGTTGAGGGATACAGACCACAAGAGCTTCTGGACGACCTGGAACGTCAGATCGAAAGTCACGACAAGATCACCGTCTGCAGGAACTCTCAGGTTACCGAATGCAAGGGTTTCATAGGTGATTTCAAGAGCAAGCTGGCTTGTGACGGCAAAGAAGTAGAAATTGAACACGGTGCGGCGATAATTGCCACCGGTGCGAGTGAGTCAAGGCCGACAGAGTATCTTTACAGCCAGAATGACAGAGTATTGACACAACTGGAGCTTGAAGAGCGACTTGATGAGAACCCCGATTTTGCCGGCAAGCTCAATGAGGTCGTGATGATTCAATGCGTCGGCTCGAGGCAGCCCGATCGCATGATTTGCGGCAGGATATGTTGTACTGAGGCGATCAAGAACGCGATGACGATAAAGCGCGTGAATCCCAAGGCAACGGTCGCCATTCTATATCGTGACGTTCGCACCTATGGCTTCAAGGAGGAGTATTACAACAAGGCCCGCGAAATGGGTATTCTGTTTTTCCGCTACGATCTGGACGGCAAACCTGTTGTTAGTCAAGATGCCTCCGGTAAACTAGAGGTAAGAGTCAAAGATTTGAACTCGACGCTGGAGTTGAGTTTTTCGCCGGATGTGCTCACGCTGAGTGCGGCCATGGTCCCTCCGGAGGATTGTGAATCTGTTGCGAAGGCATTCAAAGTCACGCTGAACCTTGAATGCTTCTTCCTCGAAGCACACATGAAGCTAAGGCCTGTGGATTTTGCCTCGGACGGCTTATTCTTGTGCGGCGCATGTCACAGTCCCAAGTTCATAGACGAGACTGTCACTCAGGCTAAAGCCACGGCGGCCAAAGCGGCCTCTATCCTTTCCAAGAAGCAGATGGAGGTCAGCGGCATTGTCTCGGTAGTCGATCCGGACAAATGCGCGGCGTGTCTGACGTGTGTGAGGACGTGCCCGTATGATATTCCGACGATAAACGCCGAGGGGGTAGCGGAGATCGAAGCGGCTATGTGTCACGGCTGCGGTGTCTGTGCATCGGAGTGTCCTGCCAAAGCGATCCAGTTGATGCACTACAAAGACAGTCAGATTATTTCCAAAACGCTGGCCCTGTTCCAGGATGTAGGCAAGGTTTCTTGATATGAGTGAATTCGAACCCAAGATAGTGGCTTATTGCTGTGACTTCTGTGCTTTTGCGGCGGCCGATCTGGCTGGCGCGATGCGCGTGCAGTATCCGCCCAGTGTAAGAATCATCCGACTGCCCTGCACGGGCAAAGTCGACGCGATTCATCTGATGAAGGCCTTTGAGGAAGGCGCCGACGGTGTGTTTGTCGCCGGCTGTCTTGAGGGGCAATGCCACTATCTCGAGGGCAATCTGCGTGCGAAAAAAAGGGTCGCTTACGTAAAGAGACTTCTTGCCGAGGTGGATATCGAGCCCGAGAGGGTAGAGATGTTCAACCTCTCTTCGGCTATGGGAGGAAGGTTTGCCGAAATCGTAGAGGAAATGACACAGAAAATCAAGGAGCTGGGACCTGCCAATGCAGACCGGGGGCAGCAGACTGTAGAGTCATGAAAATTGTAAGCCAAAACGAGATAAGGATCGACAGCACGCTCGCAGACGAAATCGCCCGACGCAGCGGCGAGAACGTCTTTCTCTGCTATCAATGCCGCAAGTGCGCATCGGGATGCCCGAGTCGAGCGTTCATGGACAGTACGCCGACCGAACTGATGCGATACGTCCAGTTGGGAATGATCGACGAGGCGATGAAGGGAAACACCGCGTGGTTCTGCGTCTCGTGCCAGACGTGCAGCACGAGATGCCCGCAGGACATCGACATCGCTCACGTTATCGACACGCTGAGGATCATCGTCCAGGAGAAAAGAATCAAGGCCGAGACCAACCACATCAGGCTGTTCAACCGGATCTGGATGATAGCGATGAAGTACATCGGGCGAATGTACGAAGCGGGCCTGGTGGGGTCGCTGAATTTTCTCACCGGCAAGCCCTTTAAGGACATGGCGCTGGGAGTCAAGATGATAAGGAAGGGCAAGATCAAGATGGTTCCTCCGATCAGAAATCCTCTGCCGACCATGAAGATGTTTTCGAGGGCAAAAGGGCTTAAGAAATGAAGATTGGCTATTATCCAGGCTGCTCGCTGCATTCGACGGGCATCGAATACGATCTTTCGACGCGGAAGGTCTGCGATGTGCTCGGAGTCGAGTTGGCGGAAGTAAGCAAATGGGTTTGCTGCGGCTCCTCACCGGCGCACCAATGTGACGAGCTGATGTCGGTAGCACTGCCTGCGCAGAATATGGTGCTGGCGCAGAGTGACGGTCTCAAAGAGATTTGTGCCCCCTGTGCATCTTGCTATTCGAGATTGAAGGTCGCGCAGGAGCGACTCGAGGATGCGGACATGAAGAAGGACGTCGAGCATGTCCTGGCGGCCAAGTGTCCGCAGGACATGGAGATCCTTCATATACTCGATGTGATCATCGAGAAAGTCGGCCTTGATGCTGTTGCCGAGAAGGTCGTTCAGAATCTTGGCGGCGTCAAAGTGGCGTGCTATTACGGATGCCTTATGACAAGGCCGCCCAAAGTGACCGGCAAGCGAGACTTCGAGAATCCCACGGATATGGAATCGGTCATGGCGGCTCTCGGCGCCGAACCGCTCGACTGGAACCTTAAGACCTTCTGCTGCGGGGCGAGCTTTGCATTGACGAAGACCGAGGTTGTGCTCGAACTGACGAAAAAGATTCTCACCGACGCAGAGGCGGTAGAGGCCGATGTCATCGCCGTCGGCTGTCCGTTATGTCATGCCAACCTCGATGGCAGGCAGCCGCAAATAAACGAAAAATTCAGCACGGATTTCAACATTCCGATTATGTATTTCACCGAACTCATGGGGCTGGCCTTTGGAGTCAAACCCAAAGAGCTGGGCCTCTTCAAGCATCTTACTGATGTGGATGATTTCCTCAGAGAAAGGGCTCTGATATGATTGTAGCCGATCGAAAACCGCTCGAAGAGATACTCGATTCGATAAAAGATTACAAGAAGATAATGCTGATGGGCTGCGGCGGATGTGTCACCATATGCTTTTCCGGCGGCGCAAAGGCGGTCGAGCTCCTGGCTTCTCAGATAAAGATTGCACGAAAGAAGGAGGGCAAGCCCATAGAAATAGTCGAATGCAGCCCGGAGCGGCAGTGTGAATTCGAGTTTATTGACGCGCTCAAGAAAGAGCTCGAATCGGTCGAAGCCGTGCTGTCGATAGCCTGCGGAGTGGGTGTTCAGACGATGTCCGAGAGGCATGAAGAGACGATAACAATCCCGGGACAGAATACAAAGTTCATGGGCTACCCTGTGGAGCATGCTCTCTGGGAGGAAAGATGTGCCGGCTGTGGAAATTGCGTGCTGGAATGGACCGGCGGGATCTGCCCCATCGCTCGCTGTGCCAAGAAACTGCTCAACGGCCCCTGCGGGGGATCGTCTAATGGAGTATGTGAAGTCGACAAGGATACGGATTGCGTATGGCAGTTGATCTATGACAGGCTGAAGAAGCTGAACAAACTCGAGAATCTCAAGGTTGTTCGCCAGCCCAAAGACTGGCGAACGAGCACCGACGCAGGGCAACGAAAAGTCAAGTTCGAAGAGGCGATGTTATGAAATCAGCAGGCAGACTGGAGAAGGTTCTCACAGCAGGCGAATTCGCGGTAACCGCAGAGCTGGGACCTCCGCAAAATGCCAATCCTGAGGCTATAAAGAAGAAATCCAAGCACTGTATCGGCAATGTCGACGGCGCCAACATCACCGATAACCAGACTGCCATAGTAAGGATGTCTAGCATCGCAGCCGGCGCCATCGCGCTATCGTGCGGGGTCGAACCGATTATCCAGATGGTTTGCAGAGATCGAAACCGACTTGCCATGCAAAGTGACATCTTGGGAGCCGCGGCCCTCGGCATTCAGAATCTACTCTGTCTTTCGGGCGATCATCAAACATTCGGAAACCACCCCGATGCGAAAAATGTCTATGATGTTGATTCGATGCAGTTGATCGCACTGGTCAAGAAGATGAGGGACGATAAGCAGTTTCTCTGCGGCGATGAAATAAAGGAGCACGAGCCGAAGCTGTTCATAGGCGCCGTTGCAAATCCTTTTGCCGATCCCTTCGAATTTCGAGTGATGCGTCTGGCCAAGAAGATCGATGCCGGCGCCGATTTCATCCAGACACAATGCATCTTCGACATGAAGAAGTTTGCCGACTGGATGAAGATGGTTGTCGACGAGGGTCTCCATAAGAAGGTCTATATACTGGCCGGGCTGACGCCGGTTCGTTCGCACAGGGCGCTCAAATACATGAAGAACAACGTCGCCGGGATGAGCATACCGGATGAACTCATAACGCGGATGGAATCGGCCGAAGATCCCAAAGAAGAAGGAGTCAAGATCTGCATCGAGATGATTGAGCAGATTAAAGGTATGGAGGGAGTCTCAGGCATTCATCTCATGCCGATAGGCTGGGAGAGCATCACGCCCGTTATCCTGGAGCAAGCCGGTTTGCTGCCTCGTCCGCAGGTGTGACAATGAGTAAAACTCTGATCACCATAGGCGAAGCGATCCACGCATCAATCCCCAGGACCGGCAAGGTAATGAAGCAACTGGCCTCACTCGGGCCCGATGCCTATTCGTCGGCATCAGAGCCCCTCGAATACATCAGAGCGCTGATCGAATCGCAGCGGGCCGACGGCGCAGACTATATCGCGGTCAACCTGGATGCGTTCGGCGAGAATGATCCGCAGGTTACCGTCGATATGATGGTCGAATACGTTCGGCTCGTCCGCCAATGGGCCGGCGGTGTGCCCGTCTGCATCGACAGCAGCGACGATGATGTCCTCAAAGCCGGTCTGAAAGAGTGGTACAATACCGAGGAGGAGGTTGGCCAGCCTCTCATAAATTCGATCAAGACTTATACGATGGACAATATGCTGCCAGTCAAGAAGCAATACGATTATTCCTTCGTCGGTCTTTTAGTAAGTGAAGACAAACCGGGCGGCGCGGGCGGCGCGCATTCGGTCGATGAGTTGTATTGTCTGGCAACAGAGATCTTTGCCGAGGCTTCTGCCAAATATGGATTCGCGCCGGAGGAGATCTTTTTCGACTCTACCGTGTATCCGCTGGCGATAGACATGCCGATGGAGCCGGGTGTGCCGGGCTACACGTACCGGGCGTTCGAGACGATTAAGAGAGTCAAGAGCGATCCGGAAATGGAGGGCGTGCATTTTTCGCTCGGGGTGAGCAATTGTTTCCGTGATCTTCCGGCGCGAAAGGTCGGCGTCTGCCGGGCTTACGTCGCAAAGGCAATGGAGTACGGACTTGATGCCGCCATCGTCAATACAACTCATAGGTACGGGACGATCGAAGCCGATCCTGAGTTGACCAAGATGGTGGATGCCTTTGCAAAGATGGACGGTTCGGCCGAGAGGATGAACGAAGCGATGATGTTGATGGGCAAGTTCTGCCAGCAAAGCAGAAGTACGTAACCATGAAATTCGATTTCGACAGGCTCTTCGACAGGCGCAATACCGGCAGTCTGAAATGGGAGAGGTACAAGAGTCGGGACGTGATTCCTCTGTGGGTCGCCGACATGGATTTCCAGGCTCCTCCACCGGTTCTCAAGGCGTTGCACAGGCGTGTGGACCATGGAATATTCGGCTATTGCCTCCCGGGTGACGAACTGGTGGGAGTTGTCGTTAGCTGGCTTGAGGCAAAGTATCGGTGGAAGGTACATCCCTCGTGGATCGTATGGTTGCCCGGTTTGGTGCCGGCCTTGAATGTTGCGTGCCGGGCGTTTGGGGATGATTGGGACCAAGTGCTGACCTTTACGCCGGTGTACCCGCCTTTTCTGTCCGCCCCGGAGCTGAGCAGAAAGAAGCTCAAGACAATCCCGCTGCGCCGGGAAAAGGGTTTGTTTACCTTCGATCTCAAAAGGTTTGAGAGCGAAATATCATCACGATCAAAATTGCTGCTTCTGTGCAATCCCCACAACCCGGTCGGCAGGAGGTACAGTCGCCGGGAAATAGAGACTGTTGCACAGGTGGCCGTCAAACACAACATCACTATATGTTCTGACGAGATACATTGCGATTTGATACTCGACGGCGCCGAACACGTTCCAACCGCAACTTTGGGTGAGGAGATATCCGCCAGAACGATTACCTTGATGAGTGCGAGCAAGACATTCAATCTTCCCGGCCTAAACTGTGCCTTCGCAATTATTCCAAATGAGCGTCTGCGAGGGACTTTCATCAAGAACCGCATGGAAATCATCCCCAATGCCAATGCGCTGGGATATGCCGCTTGCCTGGCTGCCTACAGAAATTGTGAAGACTGGAGAGCCGAACTGATTGACTACCTGCGCGGCAACAGGAACATCGTGCAGGAATTCATCAATGAACAGATTCCGCGATTATCGATGGACAATGTCGAGGCGACATATCTGGCCTGGATTGACGCCAGGGAACTGGGAGTCTCAGATCCGGCACTTTTTTTCGAGCGAGCCGGCGTAGGGTTGTCCGATGGCAGGCATTTTCAGGCAGAAGGTTATGTACGATTGAATTTTGGCTGTCCACGAGAGATTCTGCTGGAAGCTCTTGACCGGATGAAACATGCTGTGGCTGATTAAGGCGTCTTTATCGCGAACCGCCGGGTTGCGGCATCCGGTTCGATGACTACGCGAAAGCCAACATTGTAGACTTTGCGCCAGGCTGGGTAGCTCAGGCGAAAGGCCGATCTGCAACGCTTGGGCCTGTCGTACCATGAGCCGCCGCGAACGACCTTACCGCCTGCATCGGCCAGGTCATTTCTGCCGTCGCCGGAGTTGTATGGATAAGGTCTGTACGCAGATCGTGTCCACTCCCAGACATTGCCGTGCATGTCGTGCAGTCCCCACGGATTGGGCAGATAGCTGCCGACGTTTGTCGCCACAAGTTCCTCGTCGTCGAATCGGGCATCTCTCGGCACCAGATCGGGTGAAAACTGATTTCTCGCATCATACACAAGTTCGTGCATGGTGAAGTCCGCCATGTTCGCAAAGGCTGAGAAATCCGCGTCCAGGTCGCCGTAATACAAGGGAGTGTCCGTGCCCGCCCGGCAGGCCCATTCCCATTGTGCCTCGGTCGGCAGTGACACCTTCAGCCCGATTCTGGCCGAGAGCCATTGACAAAACGCTCTTGCTTCCTCCCACGACACGCGGACGACAGGCTGATCGGGAGCATTCAAATCCCAGCCGAGGTCCCACTCGTTGAACATCCAGCTTCCTTTGTGCTCGTACTTGCTGTCATGTGAAGGATCGAACCTTGCATATAGCGCGTTGGTTACCTCGAACTTGCTCATCCAGAAGGCCCGGTCAATCTTCACCGCGGCAAGCGGCTGCTCATCTCGATTGCCGTCTGTCTCACCCATGACAAACCGGCCCGCCGGCACGCGAACCAGCTCCAATCCAACATTGTTGCCGAGATCAACAACTTTGCGGACCGACCCCGCGCCTGCCTGCCGCTGTTTGGCCTCGGCCGGGCCGAATGGCCAATCGGAAAGCCTTGGGACCTCGACCATTCGTTTCGGTATCGGTTCGGGATTTACCTGCACGACTTTGGCCTGCGCCATCGCCGGGTAGACTTCCGGATCCTCGATACTTCCTCCGTAAAGTTTGCGCAGGTCGAGACGACGCCTGTGGTCCTTTCGCGTCTTCTCCAGACCGACGACCTCCCGCCAGGTTCCGTGAGCAGGCGCATTCAAATCTATCCAGGTCATGATGCGCTGCCAGGACTCGGCATCGAGTTTGACACCGTGATGGCCCTTGGTCAGCATCTGGACTAGTTCGGTTGTATCGGCGCAGAACTCACCCGGCGAAAGCAGGCGCAGATCGCTTTCAAGCCCTCCGACTCTGACGAAGCTGCGCAACGTGATATAGGATGGATCGAACACGCCGCCGTATCGCCGCAGCAGCTCTTCCCTTGCTACCCCCTCGATTATCCTCGCTCTCGAATCTCCGTTTCTATAAGCAATGTACCTGCCCTGGTGGGCGCGCAGGTCCGGAATCTCCGCATCATCATGGCGGTCGCTTCCGTTATGGCACGAAAGACAATACTTGTCCAGGACGGGCTGGACCTCGCGTCTGAAGCTAAAGCCTCTGGATGGGCCATACCACGGCTCGATTTCCGAAGCCGGACGAAGTGAGGCGATAGTCTTTTGGTTCGGAGGACCGGCATTTTGTTTCTCGTGACAGCCGATGCAGGAGACGATCTCGGCCGGCATGGCCGTCATCCAGCTTCGCATCAACTGCAGGGCCTTGCCGTCGGCATCGAGCGGCTGGATAGAGATCGGCGTGTTGGCCGGGATGCGGAACATCGAAGAACCGTCACTTTCGACAGGTACCGTGCCGAGGATACGCTTCGGTTCCCATGGTCCGTCGGCGCCCACGCGATGGTTGATCCCCGCCACTTTGTGATATGCGAAGTGATAGGTGAACAGTCTCAGCTTCTTCACCGCTCCGTGCGGGACGCCCTTCAAGCCCGGGCCTTTATAGACATCCTCAAGATAAACGAGTGCGTCCTGGCGGCTCAGGTCAGTCCTGTCGGCGATCACAGGCGGCCTCTTGATCTTGCGCAACGGGACAGGTTCGAGCAGAGCGTAGCCTTCTACTTCCTTGAGCAGAAGAATGTTGTCGAAAACGTCGACCAGATAGATGCCCCAGAGATCCTCGGGTCTAGGTTTGCACGCCACGATGAAATACTTTTCGCTGAGCGGCCAGGGATGAAGAAACTTGGGCCAGCATTCCATCGCCAGCTTGTCCTCAATAAGAGGCTCGACCTTTTTGCCATAGCCGGGTATTCGCTGGACGACACCGTCGGCGGAATTGCGGCCAAGCGCCGGATCGAAGAGAACAAGCTCGCCGACCCGCCCGACGTGGTGACCTGTCACAATACCAACTACCTTTGTCGGATGGTCGGGAACGGACCGGGCGTAGAAGATCGCGTTGGGCCAGTACCCGCCACTGCCGTAGTACTCTCTCTGCCCCGTGCCGTCGGGATTCATGGCGAATAGGAATCGCGCCCAGACGTGCGGGATGTCGGTGTACTCCCATCGCAAATAGAGAATCCTGCCATCGTTCATAACCGTGGGGCAGAAGTTGTGATCCTGCTCGAAACAAAGCTGGCGGACATTGGCGCCGTTGGCATCCATCAGATAGGCCATCCCGACATTGACCGAGGCATTGCACGGCACGCCCTGGAAAGGTGCGGTTGAGATAAATGATATCTTATCGTTCGGCAGGTAACATGAATCGAAATTGTGCACGTCAATCTGATTTGACGGCGAGAGACGACGCAGATTTCCGCCGTGAATGTCAACTTCATAGACCTGCCAGAGCTTGCCTTCGTCGGGCATGGAGAACATCACCTTCTCAGCATCGAAGTGCAGGTCCATCTCGGAGGTGAGTCTTCCCTCGGAAGGTCGATACACAGTGGTAATCCGCCCGTCGGTTCGGACCGGCGAAAGAACACAGATTTCGTTGTCCCAACCGTCGGTGTTTTTCATCGTGTGGAGCTGCCATGAACTTTGTTGCGGCATTCCAACAAACTGGCCTATCCCTCTGATCGGCTCGTGTGATCGGCGGGGATCGCCCAGGGGCTTGCGCTTGATCAGCAATAACCTCTCGAAGTCCAGCAGGGGATTGGCCAGCAGAGCCT
>CAZLTY010000009.1:0-25867 GCA_964562575.1 uncultured Pirellulales bacterium | reverse complement strand
AGAAGATATCCGCAATTGATTCAAACTTGGAGACTGCAAATGACACACAAGCGAAGGTTCGACTGTCCGCCCGTTGTTCTCATTGTATCGGCCGCGAGTCTGCTTCTTGCCGCCGCCTGCAATTTGCAGGCGGCACAGAACTCAACGGTTTTCTTGGTTACGGATGCGAAAATGGGGCCCGCTGCGCGCCATGGAGTGAGCAAAGTGCAACTGGCACTGCAGGCCAGGGGCCTTCAAGTAGAACAAACAACATCTATAGAAAGCTCGCGCGGTTCAATTCTGATTGTCAGTGGGATCAGCGACGGACCGGGAGCCGCGGGCAAGTTGCTCACAGGCCGCAACATCGCCAAACCCAAGGAGCCCGAGTCGCTCGTGATACGGCACATGAGATTGAAAGGCAGCAAGACACTGCTTGTCACCGGGGCGGATGATCGCGGTTTGATGTACGGTCTGCTGGATGTTGCCGAGAGGATCGGATGGGCCGAGGACGCGAGGAATCCGCTCAGCGAGGTCCGCAACGCAGAGGAAAAGCCTGCGGTCGCCGAGCGGGCGCTTTCAAAATATACGATGCACCAGGGGAACTTCGAGAGCTATTTCTACGATGAGGCCTACTGGGCAAGATACCTCGACATGCTGGCGGCCAATCGCTTCAACACATTCGCGTTGCTTTTCGGCTACGAAAACTGGGGATACTTCTCGCCGCCTTATCCCTATTTCTCCGACCTCGATGAATTCCCCGATGTCAAGGTCGTGGGGATCACCAGAGATAAGCAGCGCAGGAATCTGGAGGCGCTCAACAGGATCATCGATATGACACATGAGCGCGGTTTGAATTTCACTCTGGGAATCTGGGACCATATCTATCGCGGCGGCGTGCAGGGACCCAGGGATCGCGCGGGAAAACCCACCGAGGGTATAGTGTGGGGTCTGACCGCGGATAATCTGACCGTCTACACGACGCTTGCTCTGACGAAGTTTCTCAAGCTCGTACCGGACCTGGATGCGATTCAGTTTCGCATGCACGGCGAGTCGGGACTAAAGAGGACCGAGATGGGCGGCTTCTGGGAGAATGTCTATCATGTTATGAACGAGCACGCTCCGAACGTCCGATTCGATGCGCGGGCGAAGAACTTCCCCGATTCGCTGATCGACAAGGCCGTGGAGATGGATGTGAACATGAGGATTTGCACCAAGTATTGGATGGAGCAGATGGGATTGCCGTTTCATCCGACCCACATCCATCCGGGCAATCAGCACGACAGGCGGCATGGCTACGCTGATCTGCTGGGTTACCCGCAGAGATACAAGATGCACTGGCGCCTGTGGACAGGGGGAACCACCCGGGTGTTGCTCTGGGGCGATCCCGAGTATGTCAGGCGCTTTGCCGAGAGCACGCACCTCTATGACGGTGAGGGCTTCGAGGTGACCGAGCCAATGGCGACAAAGATGCAGGACCATCCTCATGAGATGAAGCCTTTCGAATTGCTCAAGCCTGAGCACCGGTATTACGACTGGGAATTCGAACGGTACTGGCATTTCTTCCAGGTCTTCGGCCGCCTCGGCTACAACCCGAAGACGCCCGCAGAAGTCTGGCGACGCCAGTTTCAAAAACGATTCGGCAAAGACGCCGGCATATATATCGAACGGGCGCTTCACCGTGCCAGCAAGATTCTGCCGCGTATCGTAGCGTATACATATCCCTACAACATGTTCCCCACGACCAGGGGTTGGGTGGGCAAACAGCGAATGAAAGATCTGCCCGAATACGCCAAAGCCCTGCCCAGTGACACGCAGCAGTTTTTGAGCATCGACAACGCGGCCAAGTATCGCCTGGATCGAATCGATTCGGCCCAGTTTTCACCGGAAGAATCGAGTCGATGGTTTGCGCAAATCTCGAAGGACGTCCTGGGCCTTGTCGGGCAGGCCGAGGAAAGAATCGGCGAGCACAGAAACAAAGAATTCGATTCCACGATCGTGGATTTGAAGATACTGGCTCATCTTGCGCTCTACCATTCTCATAGGGCCAGGGCGGGCCTGAGCTATGCATTGTTCAAGCATAGCGGTGACATCAGCGCTCTCGATGATGCCATAAGGCACGAGGCCGATGCAATCGGCGCCTGGAACAAGCTGGTCGAATCTGCCGGCAACATCTACCATGAGAATCTGATGATGGGCCGAGCAAGCGCCAACCTGACGGGCCACTGGCGCGACGAATTGCCGAAACTAAACGCCGGACTGGATAAGCTCCGTGCGCAACGGAGAAGTTTCAAGCCGGGCATAACTGCCGGTAAGATCAAGATTGCACATGTGCCGATTCGCAAAGCGCGACCCGGCAAGAGACTGGCGATTCGTGCGACGGTAAGCGCCGCCGAGCCCGCGAGCAATGTGAGAGTCGGCTACCGTAGCGGACAGGGCGATTACGTGTGGATGGACATGAAGCAAAGCAGACCCTGCGTATATCGCACGACGATCAAGGCCAAAGATGTGACAGCGGGCTTGAACTACCTTATCGAGGCTAGCGGCAGGAGCGAACGGGCGAGAATCGAACCGATTGCGGTGGCCGTGACAGTCGATAACGAGGCGCCCCGGGTCAAGCACGAACACGTCACTGGCGCCCCTGCGGTCGAGCCACTGAGTATTACCGCCCGGGTGAACGACACCGCCGGTGTTAAATGGGTGCGTCTGCGTTATCGCAGCGTGACTCAGTTCCAAGACTACAAGACGCTCGAGATGGCCGAGACGGGCATAGACAGCCAGTACAAAACGATCGTTCCGGGCCCGGACGTCGATGCCAAGTACGACTTTATGTACCTGATCGAGGTTATGGATAGTAACGGCAACGGAGCGATCTATCCGGACATGGAAAGGCAAGCACCCTACGTTGTGGTCAAGCTGGACCGATAGCTCGACAAGATGAAAGATTCACGATGTCCCTTACAGAGCGATCCTGCCAGAGAAGCTCGACGGTTTGCTGATGGCCGGGCGGTGTATCTCGGCAACTCAAGTCGCCGCCTCGGAGGGAAAGAGCATGGGCAACTGCGTCGCGACAGGTCACGCGGCCGGACTTGCGGCTGCGATGGCGGCAAAGAAGCGGTGTCTGCCTCGCGAGCTGAAAGTCGGCCAACTTCAGGATGCCCTGCGGGCCGACGGTGTCGATCTTGACCGAGGAGGTGACAACCAGGACGAACTCGTGAACAAGGGGTGAACTGCCCCGCTTTTATTAGGCTCTGTCTGAAAACTCGATCTGGCTTCGAGCGGCTCATTTTCCTCCTGACCGCATCCGGCTCCATCGACGATACAACCAATATCGCCTGCTTCGCCGTCTTTGTCAGGCGAAAAAACGCTCGCCCTCCGGCCGACGACGGAGTTTTCAGACGGAGCCTAGAGAAGACTGTCGGCCTGGATGTCACTCGGTGCCGGCTCAGCAGATGCGTGGAATGAATCGATATCTGGTCTTCTTCATGTACCTCCTGTAATCGGGGAACTTCTTCAGGAAGCTTTCCTCCACCAACGCCCTGCAAATATAGACTGTCATCCATACCAGGTAACAGAGAAAGCCGGTAACGGTGTATGCCGTCCTGTAGCGGAAGAACGCCAGGAAGAAAAAGAGAAGCTTGAAAGTCGTAGCCGGATGGCGAACAATCGCATAGGGTCCCTTGGTCTGTATCTTCTTGTAGCACAAGTTCGGGGTCGAAAAATTCAAAGCGCTGCCGCTAAGAACGTACAACACGAGAGAAATCAGCAGAACGATCTCGATTCCGAAATTGAAGGAACTACTACTGAGCAACTGGGCGGAATTCGCTGCTAACTGCGGGAAGGGCACGAATTTCCCGGCAAGGCCGACAAATGGGGCATAGCACATAAGAACGACAACCCAATGCAGGGGATGAAGATCGATTTCGCGAAAGCGGCTCTTGGTAAACCAGGATTCCCAAAAATAACCGAGAGCGCCATTGTTGGCGTCTATCGCCCACACCAGCGGTGTCGCGATCAGGACAGTGGATGTAAGGCTCCACTGGAAATTTACATTCTGAAGGTAGCTGGTGACGCTATTGAGACCGCCGCATACCTGCTCGAACATGATCGGGACATAGTGAATCCTTATAATCGCCATCAGATAAATGCGCTTGTAGGACTTTTTGGCCAGTCGCCGGCCTATTAATCTGAATTCTCTGTTCTTGAGACATTTGAGCAATGAGAGAATCCTCAGATAAGGATCTCCCATGACATTATCCTGACAGTAGCGAAACTTCTCGGCCAGAAAGAAATAGGGCAGTCCCAGTATTAGAAAGAGTTTGAGAAAGTCGCCGAAGAATCTCCGAGTATTCGGCGTGAATTCTTCGTAGAGCGGGTGGGCGGCATAAAACCTGGTCACACCGTATATGATCAATCCCCACAGAATGTACTTTCCGATAGCCTTCGGAATGACTTGTCTAATGGTCCTTCTCTGATATTGCTGTTTGTCGGTGAGGATCGAATGCAAGGTGTAGAAGCCGATCAGAAACAACGCCGGTGCGTAGAAGTATTCATGCACGTTCAGGTGACCGGAAGTAAACAGAGCCAGTGACACCGCAAAAGACAGGGATATTCCCAACCAGCAAAGATACGGGTGAATCATCTCAGCCCCGGAAGAGTATTGCCGACCGCGACCGGCCACAACGGCCCTTGCACGGATATTCCTGTGATGTCGCGATGACGAAGTCTTCCTTGGACTTTGCATGTTCATTTAAACGGATCGTTCCCTGCGAAACTTAACCGAATTTTGCCCAAATCCGATAAAACAGCGCAATTTCATACTCTTGGGACAGGTTCATGCCGCACGGTCAAACTTCTGTGGCGAGTCACTCGGCTTGCAGTATAGCCTTGATTTCTTCCAAGGATATCAGGCCTGATGTGCCCAGTTTTATTTTCCCCTGGCGGTCGATAAAGAAACTGCTCGGTATGGCGTTCACCGTATTGTACGGGCTCGGCAGAGTGCCAGGGTCCGTCAGGACCGTGTAGTTCATCTGAGCCTGAGCGACGAATCCTTTCACCAATTCGGGTTTCTCGTTCGATATGGCCAACATTGCCAGGTCATCCTCGCTTGCAGCTCTTCGCAGCTCGATCAGGTGCGGGATTTCCATGTGACAGGGGCGGCACCAGGTTGCCCAGAAGACGATCAGGACGTCCTTACCTCGATAATCGCTCAGCTTGTGCTTTTTGCCCGTAATGTCGGTCAGGGTGAAATCCGGTGCGGTTTTGCCGTGCCAGGGTGTGAACGCAGGGCCCCAGGTCCTTGCGGCGTTGATCACATCACTCAGTTTCGGTTTTGGCTCGTCCGCAGCCAGCGGAGCTTTGTCGAATTGCGTGTTGCGGCCGGACAGGATGCGCGCGATGTCCTTTTCGGCGGCGGCGACCGAGTTCTTGCCGTCGTGAAGCGCAAAGTCGATTGTGAAGGATCGGCTTTGATGCGGGGCAAGCTTGGGGACACGGCCGAATTTGCGCTCGACAGATCTGTTGCGAGGGAAACCCGTCCCCGGCTCCAGGCCCGTGACGTATCCATCCTCGCCGGCCACGGGATTCTTCCAAAGCGTGAAGAACGGCAGCTCCTTGATCGAGTATGCCATTGACACGGCCTTCTCGCCCGCGGCGTTGCGGAGTAAGACTGTCGTTCGATCATTCTCATCGGCCCACAGGCGCAGGCAGTAAACCTGTTCGGGGAATCCTGCCTTCGGGCCGCGATAGAGATTGTAATTCGAGACATCCAATGCGGCGTGGTCGTTGATCGGCGTGACTTGGCGCACCGGTGCTAAGAACTTGGCACCTTTTTCCATCAGAGGCCGGCCGTAGTTGCCATGGTAGAGGATGCCGAACTCCTGCTCGACGGCGCTGCGGTTGGTTACTGTGTCGGAGATTTGGAAAGTGCCGGCGCCGGGGACCGTCGAAATTGACGTCCATATTTCGAGCTTCGGGCCGTGCAGAAGGGCCTCGTCCACCCTGCCGGCAACGGTGATACGATAGGGCGCTTCGCGCTCGACGACGACCTCTACCTGCGATGCCGGTATATTGCCGATCTTGCCGTGCAGGGTAAGATCCATCATCGCCTTGCTGCCGGTGTTGTCGACGAACTCGTCTGTGCCGGGCCCGCCAAAGAACTCCAGGCCGCATCGGACCATCCATTCGTTGAAACCTTCGAGCCAGCCAAGCCCCTGGCGCGAATTCAAGTTGATGTACTTTGGATGGACCAGGCCCTTGACCGGCGAATCCCAGCCGAGACGCAAATCCCCCATGTGCACCTGGTAAACTGACATCCCCCGCGTTGGGACCACGGTGATGCGCAGTTTGCCGTTGTTGACCTCGATGACGTCGATGCCATCCTGCCTTCCGCCGCGCAGGACATATTTGCGCACAGACCACTGAATCCGACTTTTCGGCGTCAGATCGCTGCTTGTGACTTTCGCAGTTTCCTTGTAGACGTTTTGTTCGACATCTGTGAGGACCAGGCGAAAGGGCTCAGCGGCCCGGATCGACGAAATCCCCACGGCTAAAATGATGACAGATATCAACCTTAACATTCCTTCACCGCCTTTCTAAGCAGTTCATCTGAGACAATTGACTCGGCCAGCGAACACCGTCTCAGATGCCCCATCACTAAATTGCCCTCACAGTGTAGCATATTGTCTCTCAATTGCAAGCGACCTCAAGAGCCTCAGCCAATTCGCTTGTTTAGGCTTTAACACCTTGCTATCATTGACATTTTACGCCGTTCCATTTAGATTGAGATGCCTTAATAGTGCAAAGATTTGGCGTGTTCGTAAACCCAGGTAATTGTGAGAAGATGGACAGATGACCGTTGAACTATTGAATGGACTCGACCATGTGCGCAGATCGATAAATGGAAGCTCCTGCCGTCAGAAGAGATCTGAGATTGGACAGTTCTTAACGCCAGCTTCAATTGCCCGCTTCATGGCCTCGCTGCTCAGCTATAAAGGCGAAAACATCAGAATTCTTGATCCTGGAGCTGGCGCGGGTGTTTTGTCTGCCGCATGTGTAGATACCCTCACTTCCCGTGACAGCCATGTTCATTCGATTGAGGTGGTTGCCTATGAAAATGATCCTGCAATATTATCCGCGTTAAGCGAGACAATGCGATGTTGTGAAGAATCGTGTCGACAGGCAGGAATCCTGTTTCAGTGTGAAATACGGCCAACCGATTTCGTGGAAGATGGGCTCGCTCGAACTCAGAAGGGACTGTTTAGTGTTCAAAACGAATGGTTCACCCATGCAATCTTAAATCCTCCATATAAAAAATCAATGCACAGTCGAAAACGCGAAAGCTGCTCGATGCGGGGGAAATTGAGGTATCTAACCTCTATGGCGCATTTGTTTGGCTGGCGTCAAGAATGTTGGAACCTGGTGGTGAACTAGTGGCTATTACTCCAAGGAGCTTTTGCAACGGGCCCTACTTTCGCCGATTCCGAAGGAGTCTCTTGAACATAATGAGTTTGAGGCAGATTCATGTGTTTGATTCTCGGAAGAAGGCCTTTGGTGATGATGGCGTGCTTCAAGAAAACATCATCTACTACGCTATTAAAGAAACACGAAAACCTGGCCGAGTGCTCGTGTCTTCATCTCATGATGCCAGTTTTGAACGGATAGAGAAACACTACATTCCCTATGAACATATGGTTGTACCTAGCGACAAGGATGTCTTTGTTCATCTCATACAGAACAATGCCGATGCTCAAGTAATGGAGCAAATGAAGTCCTATAGAACGTGCCTTGAAGAACTAGGTGTAGAGGTTTCCACCGGACGCGTAGTTGACTTTCGTGCAAAAGAACTTTTGAGAACCCAGCCGAACGAAGAAACATCACCGCTCATCTATCCTTGCCATTTCAAGGAAGGGTATGTCATTTGGCCTATAGAATCATGCAAAAAGCCAAATGCAATCCAGTGCTCTGAGATTACAGAAAACTTGTTGGTGCCCTCCGGATACTATGTCCTTACAAAGCGTTTTTCATCAAAAGAGGAACGCCGTAGAGTTGTAGCCGCAGTATACGATCCATCTCGCGTTGAATCCAACTTTGTCGGTTTTGAAAATCATCTCAACTACTTCCATATCAAAGGAAAAGGACTGCCTCCAAACCTTGCGAAGGGATTGGCACTATACTTAAACTCGTCGCACTTTGACAGATACTTCAGGTTATTCAGCGGCCACACACAGGTGAATGCCACAGATTTGCGAAAGATGGGCTATCCATGCCGAGAGCAGCTTTTACGACTGGGTAAACATCTGAAGCGGTGTATGCCTGATCAAACAAATGTGGATGCTATTATAGACGCGGAATGCAGACAACGGATATCTCATGGGAGACCGAAGTATGGATTGCTGAGTCACCCACACACATGATTCATTTCAATGGTGAGCGATTTCTGGGTCCGCACGAAGATGCAGCACTTTAGTGGTCCACTGCGAATTGGTGAAAATGCCCTGTCCTGTAATTGCCTACGAATGAGTTTCGCAGATATCAGATACCCAGCACAGGTAACACCACAAGATACATGTGCAGCATGACTAGGGCAATGCCTATGATGTTCAGCCAGACTCCGGCCTTGCACATTTGAGATATGGTGATTTCACCTGATGCAAAGACAAGAGCATTCGGCGGGGTCGCCACGGGCATCATGAATGCGAAACTCGCACCGATCGTGGCTGGAATGATCAGCAGCAGCGGATCAATGCCGCAGCCCTCTGCAACTGCCGCAAACATAGGAAGAAGAATCGCAGCCGAAGCGGTGTTGCTGGTCAACTCGCTGGCGAGTGCGGAGACTGAGCCGGCCAACAGGATCATCGTCCAGATGGGAAGATGATCGAAGCCGCTGACACCACGACCAATAAACTCCGTGACACCACTTGCCTCGAGTGCTGCGGCAAGGCTGAGACCACCTCCGAAAAGAATGAGAATGCCCCATGGAATCCTGGAGGCCTGCTGCCAACTCAGAGCGAACACGCCGCGTTTGAAATCAACCGGCAGACAGATCAAGGCGATAGCCGCCCCGATGGCAATGCCCGGATCGCTGAGGCCCGCCAGCGGCCGCAAACCTCCGGGCAATGTCAGCCGCCCCAGCAGAGGACGGGTCATCCACACAGCAGCAGTGGCTGCAAAGACGATCAACACTGTTAGCTCGCCACGCGATAGGGGGCCCTGGTTTTCAAGTTCTTTGCGAATCAATGCACGGCCGCCGCCAATAGAACGGATGCGAACCGGAAAGATGACCGTGGTCAGCAGCAGCCAGACTATCGGCACGAACACGCACACGAGGGGCAATGCTATGACGGCCCATTTGGCAAAGGACATTTCGATACGATAATTGTCCTTTAGAAATGCGGCCATCAGTGCGTTCGGCGGTGTCCCGATGAGTGTCCCGATGCCGCCGATGGATGCCGCGAAGGCAATTCCAAGCATCAAACAGATAGCAAAATTGAATGGCTCGCCAGGTGACGGCAGGTCGGCCGAACCAATCCTGGACAACTCGCCCCTGACCAGTTCAATGACACTGACGGCGATCGGCAACATCATAACGACCGTGGCCGTGTTGGAGACCCACATGCTGATCAGTGCAGATGAAACCATCAACCCGCCGATAAGCCGTCTCGGGCCAGTCCCGATCAGCAGAATTGCGTGCAGCGCGAGGCGCCTGTGCAATCCCCATTGCTGCATAGCCACCGATATCATAAAGCCGCCCATGAACAAGAAGACCATCTCGTGCGCATAAGGGGCGGCGGCTGTCTTGACGCTGATAGTGCCACCAGTACACAGTGGAAACAGGATCAAAGGCATCAGTGCGGTAACAGCGACCGGAAGGGCCGCGGCAACCCACAATGTCGCCATAAGAACAGCTATCGCGATGACCGCCCGACCTGTATGCGAGAGCCCGGCGATCACCTTGTCTGTCGAGTCCAATGATTCGGCAGGAACGATCAGGAAGGCGACTGTGGCAAGAACAAGGGCCAGCAAGATATAGCCCCAGCGTACGCCTTCAGATTTGGCCTGAACAACTGCGTTGTCGGAAAGTTCTTCAGCCATTTATTGTGCCTTGCCGAGAGGTTTTGACAGCCCCGATGTGGTGATCCGGTCGTGAAGGCGGATTTGGGATATTAGGATCCACGTGAAGGTAACTACCGACAACCAGAACGGCACCAGAAATCCCAGCGCTCTCACACGCAGTCCAGATGTCACGCTGGTCACGTCGGCTGCGGACTCGACTTCGGGCGCCGATCTGAACATGGCATACAGAGTCAGCACAACGAACGTGACGGCCGCGGCCCTGACGAGCCATTTCCAAACGCCGCCGCGTCCTTTACGGTCGAGCACCGGCATCAATGCAAAGACGCCAATGGCGCCGCCGAGGAGAATCAGCGACAGAAGCTCGGCCGTGACACCGATGCCAGTTAGAAACGTCAAATTGCCGCCGAGTCTTATTGCCTCGAAGGCCGCGAGAAAATACCATTCGGGCCTGATCCCTTCCGGCGCGGGCGCCATGGGGTCTCCTTCGCCTCGTAGCTCGGCAGGCAGCAGGATCGCCGCCGTCAGCAAAATCGCAAAGACCCAGAGGCAAACCAGAGTCTGCCGCAGAACAAAATCAGGATAGAGCGGCACCGGCTTTCCCTGTGGTCCTATCGGACGGCGCATACCGTGACTTCTTATGAAAAGGATGTGAAAGCCGAGAATCAGCCCCACGGTCATCGGCAGAATGCTGATATGGAGTCCGAAGAATCGCGGCAACGTCTGGGCTCCGATGGACGTACCCCCTCGGAAGAACTCCGTTATCAGCGGGCCGACCAGCGGGATTTCATTGGGAAGGCCTGTCCCCACTGCCGTCGCCACAACCGAGAGTGTATCCCAGGGCAGCAGATAGCCTGTGAATCCCATGAACAAGACGCAGAACAGCAGTAGAACACCCGTGTAGTAGGTGAGCGAACGCTTCCTGCGGAACGTCTTGGCCAGCAAGACATCGAGCGCATGCAGCATCACCGTAAGAATGAGCAGGTGCGAGCAGCGATGGTGCAGCGATCGGATTATCCAACCGGTCGGTATGTCCGTCATGATGACGCGAACTGAATCATGTGCATCCCGAGTGTTCGGCTGATAGTGCAGCAGAAGCAGAAAGCCGGTCACTACCTGCAACGCCAGAAGGAACATTGCAGTGGAGCCCAGATAATGGGTCCACCGCCGCCGTCGCCGGCGAAGCCGAAACAATCCTGTCGGCCTGTAGTGATCTTTTCCAGCAGATCTTTCCACGCCATCCATCAGGCACCTTTCCCCTCTTTCTGCTGCACCGACTCGTTGCGCCATACGGTCAGTCCCGTTATGCCGGTTTCCAGGTTCCCCTCGAAAGTGACAAACAATCTGGCCAGGGGCCGCGGCGGTGGGCCTTCGACGTTCTTGCCGAATTCATCGTAGCGACCCTCGTGACACGCACAGAAGAAATCATTCGTCTCGGATCGCCACGCCACATTGCAGTCAGCATGAGTGCACACCCCTTTGAAAACTCTGAGTTCTCCATCTCGTGCCCGGAGGACAAGACCCGGGACGCCGCCCCATTGAAACCGCAGACAGCTTCCCGGTTCAAGTGCATCAAGTTGCACGAGCATAGCGTCGGTAAACTCAACTTTGTCCGGCTCGCGTGACATTCCCGGGAAAAGATATCGCCAAACCGGCAGGACAATCTGGGCGAAGAGACCTGCACCTACAATGGCGCTCATTCGACCCAGAAACGAGCGGCGTTCAACCAGACTGTAGGGAATGTGCCGCTCTGTCACCGTTTCTTTCTCCCTATAAGATCTTTGAGCGCTCGGGTGCGCAGCTCTGCAATACCGTCGGCAGGCCGCACATTTCTCGGACAGACATCAATGCAACGAAACACCAATCGACATCCCCAGATACCACTGTCGTGCGAGGCTTCCTTCAACGAATCACGGTCACGCCGGTCACGACTGTCATTTTCAAATCGTGCCAAAGCAGCCAGAGCAGCGGGCCCCATATACTCAGGATTGCGCTGCTGGAGCGGGCATGCGCTGTAACAGCATGCACAGAGCATACAGTTGATGAACTGCTCGATACGATCCAACTGAGCCGGAGTCTGAAGAGTCTCCTTCTCGCCCATGTCATCGAATCGGATCAGATAGGGTTTTACCCGAGCCCAACTGTCCCAGAACCGTGTCATATCAACAACGAGGTCTTTTTGAATCGGCAAATTAGGCAATGGCTCGACGAACACCTCAGCCGGCAGGTTCCGCAGATGTATCCGGCATGCAAGAGCTATGTCGCCGTTTATGACCATAGCACACGATCCACATACAGCCCCTCTGCAGGAGTAACGCAATGCGAGCGTACCGTCCAGATTATCCTGGATCCAGAGCAGCGCGGCGAGCACTGTCATATCCTCATCATGGTGCACCGCGAACGAGGCGAACGCCGGCTCAGCGCTGTCGGTTTCATCACTCCGAAGGACATGTATTAAGCTCTTTGTCACTAGTATTTTCTTTCTTTAGGCTCGTATTTTGACAAATCAACATCGCGATACTCCAGTTGCGGTCCATCCGAACCTCTGCTAGCGATGGTATGTTTCAGCCAGATCTGGTCATTGCGCGATGCGTGGTCGGTTCGAAAATGCGAACCACGAGATTCCGTTCGCCCGAGAGCACCTTCACAAATGATCATTGCCAGATCAATCATCATCGGCAGTTCCAATGCAGTGATAAGACCTCCATTGAACCGCAACGTTGAAGAATCTGTTTTGACTCGCACCGCATCGTCCGCCAGTTGACGGATGCGGTCCCTTGCGGAGATAAGGCCTTCTTCCTCCCGGAATACACCCACATCGTCGGACAATACGTCACGCATACGATCCCGGATGCCGGCAGCGTTCAAGGTGCCGCGAGCCAAACGGTCGATCTGGTCAATGATCTGCGCTGTTGCACGCGCGATGGCCGCATGTTCAATATCGCTGTCGGGTTCTGCGAGGAACCGTGACACTGCCTCACCGGTCAGCCTGCCAAACACCAGGGTCTCGAGCAGCGAATTGCCCCCCAGACGGTTCGCGCCGTGAACAGACACGCACGCGCATTCACCACAGGCAAAGAAACCACGTACAGCGCTGCGCCCTTCGATATCCACATCAATCCCGCCCATCGAATAATGTTGACCCGGCAATACCGGCAGCGCGGTTTCGCACGCATCGATCCGGGCGAAATCGCGAGCTATCTCCCATATGCCAGGCAGGCGCTCATGAATTCGATCGTGACCCAAATGCCGCAGATCAAGTTCCACGTAACCGCCCGGGAATCCTCTTCCGGCGCTGATTTCTGTCGTGATCGCGCGCGCCACGATGTCACGCGGCGCCAGCTCCATCAGCTTCGGCGCATACTCGGACATGAACCGGTCGCCGGCGGCATTCTTCAGATAACCGCCTTCACCTCGGGCACCTTCTGTAATCAGAATGTTGGTGCCAGACAGCGTGGTCGGGTGAAACTGGACAAATTCAAGGTCTTTGATCGGCACACCTGCTCGATACGCAATGGCAATGCCGCTGCCGGTA
The DNA here is from genome assembly GCA_964562575.1 of uncultured Pirellulales bacterium. Classification (GTDB taxonomy): domain Bacteria; phylum Planctomycetota; class Phycisphaerae; order Sedimentisphaerales; family Anaerobacaceae; genus SG8-4. The sequence continues at coordinate 12,285 of CAZLTY010000009.1, read as the reverse complement.
TTTATCAAAGCGTTGGTTGAGTTGCGAAAGACGCGCCCGTAACCGCCGGTAGCAAACAAGACCGATCTGGCGGCGAATTTTACGATCGAACCGGCGGCCAGATCAATGCCGACCACACCGTGGACACGGCCATCGGCCTGGACCAGGCTCAGGGCCACAAATTCTTCAAAGACGGTGATATCGTGCCTTCTCACCTGGGCGTACAATGTCTGGAGCAGATGATGCCCTGTGCGGTCCGCGGCATAGCAGGTGCGGGGAACTTCAGTACCTCCGAACGGTCGTTGTGCTATTCGTCCGTCGTCAAGCCGGCTAAATGGGGTGCCCCAGTGTTCCATTTCATATATGGTGTGCGGTGCCTGTTCACAGAGAGTCGCTGCCGCAATCTGGTCTGCCAGAAAATCGCTTCCTTTGATAGTGTCGTAGGTATGCTTCTCATCCGATTCGTCGGCCGCTACGGGCATATTCTTTAGGGCGGCATTGATCCCGCCCTGTGCGGCGAGACTGTGGGAACGAAGAGGATGAACTCTCGAAAGAACTGCTACTCTCAGGCTCCTCAATGCGATAGCGGCACGCAGCCCAGCCAAACCGCCACCAACAATGACTACATCCCATGTCGCCATAACAGCTCTCAGGTCATCCTCACATAGACAATCGCGCCGGCGATGCTTAACGCTATCGCCACGGCCGAGGCCGCATAGACGAGAAATTTCTCTCTTCGAAATCCGATCTCGAACAGAATGTTCTTAAGACCGAAACAAATATGAAATGAGATCAGGAAGATCAATGAGATGTCAACCGCAGGATGGCGGTGAAGGAACACGGCCCATGATGGCTTATCGTCACCCAGCAGATAGAAGGCAGTGACGAACTTGAGGGCGAACAAGCCGATCATAATGAGTCCTGAAATCCGGTGGATGAGCCACGTAGTCATATGCGTTGTTGTCCTTCGGACGAATAGTCTCAGATTCCAATTGACTGGAAACTTAGCCTTAACTGACCGGGTGATTATAGCGCACAAGAGTGTATAGTTCAACAGAAGAAAAGAGGCCGGCAATGACAGTTGTTGGAGATCTTCTATGAAACACCGCTTGCGGGAAGCCAGAGGTCGTTCGCCGCAGCGGTTGGCATATGACGTAACCGGTTTGCAGAAGAAGCGTTGCAATCGGGGGCAAGATTCGGTATCTTGGCAGGCAATCCGACTGATAGTTGTAGCCGGTGAACTTTTGTCAGATTGGGGCCGAAAGTAGAAGTATATGAAACTTGACTATCCTGGATCGAAGAAAGAAGTGATTGCGCTGGTGTTGCTGGGAGCCTCGGCTGTTTGTGCCGTTTTGATTCTGGTCAAGGCGACAAGCTTCTTCGCGGTCTCGGCCAAAGCTGAGAATCTCGTAAAAAGGGCTACCGTGCTGAGTGGCTCGAACGACAAAGGGATAAGGGAAGTCGTGGCCAAATCCTGCGCAGTTGCGGACGATTTGAAGAAGGCAAATCTATTCTCGCCGTCTGTGCCGAAGCGACATCCTGTGACTTCCGTATCGGGAATACTGGGCGACGAGGCCCTGATAGGCGGCAAATGGTACAAGGTCGGCGACAGAGTGCAGGATGCACGGATCGTTGCGGTCGAGGCCACACAGGTCAGGGTCGAATGGCAGGGCAGAGAGAAAATCTTCGCCCCGCTCCAGGCGACGGGCCAGCCGGAGTCGGCCGGGTCCCGCCGCACAAGCCGAAGCAGCAGGCTGCCGGCCCGGGCCGGCAGTCCTGCGCGAAGGCCGCCGAAGATGGTCCAGGTCGGGCGCAGCAGTTCCGCTGACAATGGCGGGCTCACGGCAGAGAAGATGGATAAATTGTGGCAAAAAGCCGAGAAGCAGAGACTGGCTGTCGAGAAGAAGGAATTCCAGCGGGCGTCCAAGCAGGATGCCAAGCAGTCCCAGCCGGATAAGAAAAAGAAAAGCCCCGACCAGTTCAAAAAAGCCAAGGAAAAAGCCGCCGAGAAGAAAGCCAGGAAATTGGCTCAGAAATGATCGCGGCCTGCTAATCCGTGCCACTCCGAGAGAACCGTTAAAAAAACTGAAAAAATTTCATTTTTCTTCTTGCCATATCTACTTGAGTAGAGTAATGTTCACTCGGATAGATATTAAGGAGCCAAAGATGTCAAAGAAAGATTTGGAACTTTTCGACAGTGAGTGGGCGATACTGCGCGTCGTGTGGAATCTCGAGCCCTGTGCCGCCCCGACCGTTCAGGAAGAACTTCAGGGCAAGAAGGGGTGGGCCTACACAACGGTCAAGACTATGATGGATCGCATGGTCAAGAAGGGCCTGCTGAAGACGCAGAGGATACGCAATCTCTATCTGTACAGTTCGGCGGTGACTCAATCCCAGGCCAGAAGAGGCGAAATCATGAAAACTGTCACCAGGGCATTCGACGGGACGTTGACCCCGATGATGCAGTTCTTGATAGAGAACGACGAGTTGTCGGAACAGGAGTACAGTCAGTTGGAGAATCTGATAAAGAGCCGCAAACGCAGAAAGTCCGCTTCAAAAAAGGCGAAATAGTCCTGTTGCAAAGATTACTGTTAACAACCTACTGATTGACGGAGGTAACATTATGGATGCGATTTTGGAACAAGTCAATTCGATGGGAGATGCTTTTGTCAACTTTGCTCTGCCAATGCTGGTCCAGTCCAGCGTACTGATCGTTGTTTTATTGGGGCTGGATCTGATTCTTCGCAAGAGAGTGAAGGCGGTGTTTCGATACTGGATATGGATGATAGTCCTGGTGAAATTAGTCCTCCCGACGACGCTTTCATCGCCCACAAGCCCTGCATATTGGTTCGGTGACGAGTTGCACAGCGTGATGCCCGAAGAACCCCTGGCGATATCGTCGCCGACCGACATGCCAATTGCGACGTCTACGTTGGCCAGCCTGAAATCGCCAGCCGTTTCATCTACTGAAACCACTGTGCCGGCGTCGTCTATGACATGGCAAGGATGTGCTTTTCTGGCATGGTTGGCTGCCATATTAATCATGGCTGCATTGCTGATTCAGCGGGCTTTCTTTGTGAGGCGACTGATTGCCGAATCCGGCGAGGCAAGTGACGCGATTATGAATACCCTGGAGCGTGCGCGCGAGCAAATGGGGATCGGCAAGAAGATAGCTCTCAGGCTTTCCACCTCGGCCGTGAGCCCCTCAGTCTGCGGCCTACTCAGACCGACGATTCTGATTCCCAAAGGTCTACCGGATGAGATAAACCCGCGGCATTTGAAATCGATTCTGCTGCACGAGCTTGCTCACATTAAGCGAGCCGATTTGTGGGTCAATTCGATCCAGGCGATTGTCCAGATCATCTACATCTATAACCCTCTGCTCTGGGTGGCAAACGCCATCATCCGCAAGGTCAGAGAGCAAGCAGTCGATGAGATGGTATTGGTGACCATGGGCGACCAGGCTGAGGAGTATCCCAGGACGTTGGTCAATATATCAAAGCTGGCTTTCGGCAGCCCCGCGCTGAGTCTAAGATTGACAGGAGTCGTGGAATCAAGAAAAGCCCTGATAGGCCGAATAAAGCATATCACAAGCCACCCGTTTCCGAGTAGCGCAAAATTGGGGATCGGCGGTTTGCTTACGGTCATCATCCTAAGCGCAGCACTTCTGCCGATGGCAAGAGCTGAAAAGTCGAGCGAACCCAATGCTGACGTCGCTACCGAAGACAAGGAAGTATCCGCCAAGTCTCTGCACGAAGCTACGGCTGACGGCGATCTCGAACAGATCAAGCTACTTCTTGCGAAGGGTTCGGGCATCGATACAAGGAGCGAGAAAGGTATGACGCCGCTCCACCTTGCCGCCAGAGAGGGCCACAAGGATACGGTTGAGTTTCTCATTACCAGGGGGGCTGATATCAATGTGCATGGCGGCGGGGCAAAGCCAGTGTGGTTTGCCATGAAGAGTGGCCACAGAGATGTCGTTGAATTGCTTATCCAAAAAGGCGCCAAAGTCCTGCCCATGAAGCTGGCGGCGTGTTTTGGAGACACCGAAAGAGTAAGTAAGCTCATTCGGGAGGGGGCAGATGTGAATGCGAAAGGTGCCGGCAAGGGCCGCACGGCCTTGCACTGGGCTGTAGCTCACGGCCACAAAGACACTGCTGAATTGCTCATCAAGAATGGTGCCAATGTCTCCGGCAGAGCCGATACAGGCTGGACACCCCTGCACGTGGCCGCACAGCATGAACAGAAGGAGATGGTGGAGCTTCTCATTGCCCATGACGCTAATGTTACAGCAAAGGGCAAGGGGGGTTATACACCGTTGAGCCCGGTGACTTGGGGGAAAAACCCGGTAGCAGTAGCGATTGCTGCACTGCTGATAGACGCGGGAGCCGATATGTATGCGGAGACCAATTGGGGTGAGAGCCCTGTGGTAGAAGCAGTCGAGTACAACAAAGTCGAGCTAGTCGAACTTTTCATTGATAAGGGTATGGATCCCAATCGCCCAGACAGCGGAGGCTGGAAACCCCTGCATTGGGCAGCTTACAAGGGTTCAAAAGAGGTAATGCAGTTACTCCTCTCTAAAGGGGCGGATGTGAACTGTAAGGACAAGGACGGTATCACACCGATCCAGCTTGCCATAAACCACTCGGGATCTGTTCGAACGGAGGTCGTCAGACTCCTGGCATCCCACGGCGCTGAAATACCATCTATTCACTTAGTTGCTTATCTGGGAGACATTGAGAAGGTAAAGGCATTGATCAATGGTGGAGCGGATATTAATGCCCGGTGGAGTCGTTTTGGCACGCCTTTGCGCACAGCGGCTGCCGGAGATCAGAAAGATGTTGCAGAACTGCTCATTGCTAACGGGGCCGATGTTAGCATAAAGGATGGAAACGGCCGTACACCCTTGTTCTGGGCAGTCCAGAATGGTCGTAGCAATATGGTCGAAATGCTGTTGGCCCACGGAGCTGATGTCAACGGTAGAAACAGAGGAGGAAACGACACAGCATTGTGGATGGCCTGTGCGCAAGGCAACTTTGAGATGGCAGAATTCCTCCTGGCCAAAGGAGCTGACATTCAAGCTGAGAACGATGGGGGTTGGACTCCACTGCATGTCGCCACTTACACTGGTAGAACCAAGGTAGTTGAATTGCTTTTATCCAAGGGTGCCAAACTGACCCCCAGGAGTAATATCAACGAGACGCCACTCCACCTTTCCATCAAGGGGGGACGCAAGGAGATATTGGATGTCCTGCTCAAGCATGGAGCCGATATCCATGCGAAGCGCAAAGGATTCACCCCGATCGTGATGGCCATGAGCGCTGGTCAGAATGAAATGATAAGACTCCTCATTGAGAGAGGGGCAGAACATTCGCCTCCACACATCGACGCGTACTTTGGGGAACTCCGCAAAGTTGAGGAGTTCCTGGACAAAGGAGGTGATATTCACCTGCGAAATCCAGGAGGGCAGATACTGCTGCATATAGCGATATGTGGTAGTCGCACGGATGTGGTCAAATTCCTTCTGGACAAAGGAAGTAATGTAAATCTGCAGGACAACTTCGGGTGGAGTGCTTTGCACTGGGCCTGCAGGAAGGGACAACTCCAGCTGGTGAAGGATCTGTTGGCCAGGGGGGCAGACCTGGACATCCAGGACAGCACGGGACGCATACCCACGTATTGGGCAGTCCTGCACAATTACCGCGACATAACGAGACTCACCCTCGATAAGGGTGCGGATGTGAACAGCAAGGATCATCATCGCCAAACTCCATTGCATGGCGCGAGCTACCATGGAGGGATAGACATGATTGGACTGCTCCTGAGCAAAGGGGCCGAGGTGAATGCAAAAGCAGCGGTGAACGCACCATTCGACTCCGGAGGTAGGACTCCATTGCACAGGGCTTGCCAGCAAGGACACATTGAAGCAGTGAAACTGCTTCTGGACAAAGGCGCCGATGTTAATGCCACAAAATCTAATGGAGAAACAGTGTTAGATTTAGCCAAGAAACATGGCCACTTGAAAATCATCGAATTGCTCCGCAAGCACGGGGCAAAAGAGTGAAACGGTGCCCTTGCCTATTCGTGTCCTGTGAGTGTGTGAATTGTGAGATTGTCCGGACGCGATTTTGACGATGGGATAAGCAGGCTTGCGAGATAGCCGACCGCGGCGCACGTGGCGATGCCGATCCCGCCGTAGAGGAAGAAATGTACGTCCGTGTATCGCTGGACATAGAAGAGTATTGCCGTGCTGCAAATCACTCCGATGACTGCTCCGGCGCTGTTGGCCCGGCGTGTGAAGATTCCCAGTATGAACAATCCGGCCAAACCGCCGCCGAGCAAACCCAGCAGAGCGAGGAAGAAATCCCATAGCGACTTTATCGGGTACGTGGCCATCAGCAGCGCGCATCCGGTGCCGAATATGCCGAGAACTATCGTTATTATCCGGGCGAGCTTCAACCGCGCACGATCGGTCGACCCCGGCTTGAACCGATGATAGAAATCGGTGACGAGCACAGTCGCCATGCTGTTCATGCTGCTATCGAGGCTGGACATCGCCGCGGCGAAAATGGCTGCCAGGACCACGCCCGCTATTCCGACAGGCAGCTCGCGGACTACAAACCAGGGGAGAATGGCATCGGTGCTAACAGTCGGATTCAGATTTTCGGGCCGGCTTTTGTAGAAGGCATACAAGGCGGTGCCAAGAAAGAAGAAGATCAATGCCGCCGGCACCGTCAATACGGCGTTGGTCCAAATCGCCCGGGCGGCCTGCTTCTCGGTCGGTGTTGTGAGGTATCGCTGAATCACGGTCTGGTCGGCCGAATACGGCACGAGATTGCTCATCAGATTGCCCATTACCACGACCCAGACGGCGGCGGCGGCATAGTCCCAGGTCAGATTCACGGCATGGAACTTGCCGGCCTGCCGTCCCATATCGACGATCCCGGCCAGACCTCCGTCCACCTTCAAAGCGATGACCACCACACAGAGCAGCGCCCCGCCCATCAGCACAAAGACTTGAATCACGTCGGTCCAGATTACAGCTTCGATCCCACCCATGACGGTGTAGATCGTGCAGAAGATCCCCATGACCAGGATGCAGGTGTAGACGTTGAAGTCTGTCACCGTTGCCAATGCGACCGCGGGCAGGAACAGGACGATCCCCATGCGTCCCAACTGCATCAGGCAAAATGCCGCTCCGCCGAATAGACGCAGTGCGACATTGAAGCGTCTTTCCAGGTACTCGTAGGCCGTGGAGATGTTGAGCCGCCTGAAGAACGGAAGGTAGAAGAAAACGACGATCGGGGCGACCATGATAATAGTCGCCTGAGCCAGAATATAGACCCAATCGGTGGCGTAGACTTTCGCCGGTATCGCCATGAACGTTATGGCGCTGAGCTGGGTCCCGAAGATGCTGATCCCCGCGGCCCACCAGCACACGCGCCGGCCCCCGAAGAAGAAGTCGTCGGTCCCCTTCTCGCGTCTGGCGAAATAGATCCCGATGCACAGAATGACGATCAGGTAGATGCCCCAGGAAAGGTAATCGACCCAGCTAAAACCCGAACGAATCTGGTCGAATGTGCCGGACAAAACCCTGGGCGACCGCGTGCCGGGCCGGATCTCTCCCGATGGAATCACGATCTTCTCGCCCCACCTGACCGCGGCGGCGGTCACGTGTCCTGCGGGCAGTGTCCCCGCCTTCGTCCAAGTGTCGGTTATCGTATGGTACGCCAGGATGTCCGTGCTGAATCCCGGATGGCTGTCCATAAGCTCCAGATTCCTCTTGGCGTATCTGCCGTGGTCTCCACCGAAAACGAGAATGTGGCTTTGGCCCGCAGATACGGCAGGCGTCGGGGCGGCCACCACAGGCGTAGGGACATCGGCTATTTGTTTCCATCGTCCCGCAACAGCGCCGCCGTCACCCGGCGTGAAGCGATATCCGTCGGTCAGGTATTGGCGCTCGATGTTTCCGTCTTCGTCGGCGAGTAGTCTGCACCCGCTGAACAGAAAGAAGGAGCCGTCTTGGACGGCGACAGCAGGCAGGATCCGCTCGGGTCCGGGCCACGGCTCAAGCTCGGCCCACTGCGGATCATCCCGCGAAAGGTCAAGGGCCCAGAAATTATTCATCGCTTTCTTGGCGTCGGGCGACTGCTGTCCGCCGGCGACATATATGGTCGTACCCAACAGTACCGCGGCGGTGTTGGCACACGGCTTCGGGAGAGCCGGCAGATCCTTCCGCTCGATCTTGCCGTCCGTCCAGGCCAATATGAACACATCCGAATAGTGTTTCTCAGCGTCACTGCCCCCGATGCAGATCAGGCCTTTGGCTGTGGTGACCGAAGCTCCATAAGCCAGAGACCGCGGCAATGCCCCGGGTGTTTGCCACTGCGCATCGCGGCTGACAAGGACATGTATCCGGTCCCACCAGATCTTTTTGGCCAATGGGTTGACCTGCCCGTCTTTGAATAGAGGCTCCGGAAAGTTGGCCCCGCCGGCGACTATCAATACATCTGCGCTGATGCCGGAGAATGCGCCGGCGACGCCGAGTGAATCAGGCAAATCAGGCAGTTGCTCCCACTGGAGAATCTGCGACTGAGCATCATCAACTCTCGAATCGGCGCCGGCAAATATCAAAGCAACCAGCATAATCAGAGTACGGTACTTCATTGCTGCCTCCGTTGTCGGGGAACGTTATCACTCATTATACAGAGTCCAATCGAAAAAGCCGATCGCGGCGAGTTCCTCCTTCATGGCCTGCAGTTGATCTTCCGTCAGTGCTTCAAGCGGCAGTCTGACAGGACCACAGTCCAGGCCGATCAATTTCATAACAGCCTTGAGAGCAGGACGGATGCCGTATCGACAGAGAACACGCACCATCTCGACCGACAAAGCCTGGTATTTTCGGGCCTCACCGATATCACCGCGACCGAAGGCATCGATGAGCCGCCGATACAAAGGCCCGGCAAAATTATACGTGCTGCCCACAGCGCCCGTCGCGCCGGCGCAGAGGCCGCTGAGCAGCATCTCATCGCTGCCGAACAAGACATCGAACCGCCGATTCTCGAATTCCGCAGCCGCCTGGAACTTAGGGATGGCAGAATCGCTGAACTTTATCCCCGCCAGAGCCGGCAAACGTCCGCTCGCCTGGCGAAAGAATTCGACCATGTCGAAATCCATGCCGGTCACCGAAGGAATGTGATAGTAAAACAGCGGCAACTGCGGTGCCGCCGATGAGACCTCTGCCAGACAATCAACCAGGGTCTTTATTGCCTCGAACTTGAAGTATGTCGGCGGCACCACCGAAATCGCCTCTGCGCCGATTGCCTGGGCGTGTGACGCCAGAACTTGCGCTTCGGCAAGGCTGTTGTGGCCGACCTGGACCATGACAGGCAACTTGCCGGCGGCTGCCTTGACGTATGCAGCCGCCGTGGCGCGGCGTTCTTCGCTCGAGAGCGACGGCCCTTCACCCGTTGTGCCGCAGACGAACATGCCGTTTACCTGAGTTCTGATCAGATGCTCTACGATGGGCCGAACCTGGCTCAGATTCAGTGAACCATCCTCGCACATCGGTGTGAAGACCGCTGCGATAAGTCCGGTGAAACGTTTCTCCATATCAGCTATTGGTCCTTTCTCATATCTTGCGAATTTCTAAGAGGGTGTCTCAAAAGTTGCTCTGGCTTCGCCCGGCTGCAAAGCCCCATGGCTTTGTCGGCCTGCATCGACGATAGAACCAACATCGCCTGCTTCGGCCTTCGTGCCCTGGGGCTTTTCGCTCGGGCTCGGGCCGACGATCAACTTTTGAAACACCCTCTAAGCTCTTTGGAGCACAGGTACAACGCGCGGGGAACGTGGAAACATCCCTTCCACTTGCCGCCTTTCAAATCCAGCAGTCTTTCGCCCCGACGATTCAGGTAGCCGAACCACTCTCGATACTGCGGATCGGGAAAGCGATTCCAGACATAACCATGAATCGTCTCGAACCATTGCCGGCACCGGTCGCTGCCCGTCGAACGATAGCCCATCAACAAAGCGACAAGCGTCTCTAAATGAACCCACCACAGTTTCTGGTCCCACTCAAGCTGCGAAGGCGGCTTGCCTTCAGCATCCAAGAAATAGAATATGCCACCATACTCGGCGTCCCAGGCGAAGTCGAGGGTATCGAGAATCACATCCACAGTCTTATTGATAAGTTCCTGATCGTTTCTGCGGCGGGCGATATCCATGATGAACCACATTGCTTCGATACCGTGACCAGGATTAATCAAGCGCCCTTCGAAACAATCAGGGTGGGAACCGTCCGGCGAAACATTCTCGAACAGGACGTTCAACTGCTCGTCGAGAAACAGCTCCATAACTTCGCCCACACAAACGTCCAGCACTGCATCCAGCTCATTGCCGTCGAGCAGATCCTCCATTTCAAGCGACAGGTTGGCCAGGATCATGGATATAGCCAGTGATTTGAGCGGTCGAGTTGCGGCAACAACCTTGGAATAACCGCCCTTCGGATTGTCTTTGCGCCGAAGTATGTTTCGATAGGTTCCAATCGCGGTCTTCCTGGCGTTCGGATCGCCGCACGCAAGGTAGTATTGGCTAAACGCCATCGCCGCAAAACAATCGCTGAAGATATTGTACGGCTGAACCAGCGGCTGGGCCTGACGGTTGAGAGCGAAGTACCAGTTGCCGGCCTCGTCCATTCCGTGCCGGGTGAGGAAATCGGCGCCGCAGGTTGCAATATCGAGCCATTTGGACTTCTTCTCCTGCCGATTGTACAACATGGAAAACGTCCAGACCTGACGGGCCTGAAGCCAGATGAATTTGTCGGTATCGTAGACCTTCCCCTCGCGATCCAGGCAGGTGAAATAGCCTCCGTGCTCGGGGTCAATTGAGTGTTCTTCCCAGAAGCCAATCACGTTCTCAAACAGCTCGTTCTCATATAAGTCTGTGTATCCTTCGATATTTGTCATGCTCATCGCGATAATACCCTTGAAGCGTAGTGAATTCCTGCGGGCAAAACCATAACCTGTTATTTTGAAACCACATACCCGCGCAAAAACGGGAATCTTCAATCGGGAGCACTATAATACCAAAACCAGCAGCGTCGAACAAACATGAAATAGTCCTGTATCTCCCCATGGGACACCTTAGGTGTTGCAGAGCCCGGCATCGGAAGGTAATCTATGAGGGCCCGAAAGGGGGCCAACTATGAAAGAAGGTACGGTTTTTTGGGATGTCGATACGCAGTTCGACTTCATGCGGTCCGAGGGCAGGCTATACGTTCCGGGCGCCGAGACCATCATCGACAAGGTAAGCGAAGTGCGGAAGTTCGCTCTGGATAGCGGCTATTCCATCATCGCCGACATCGACTGGCACAGCGCAGGCGACGATGAGATTTCCGAAACTCCCGATTTCGAGCGGACCTTTCCGCCGCACTGCATGGCGGGCGAGAGCGGCAGTGAAAGGGTGGGCTTCCTTGGCAAATTGGCGATTGAGTATGTTGAAACGGGAAAGAGCGAACCCGATGCCCTGCGCAAGCTCATCAGCAAAGAGCAGTTTCACGTTGTCATCAGAAAGAACACCCTTGACGTTTTCTCGAATCCCAACACCAGCGAGCTTGTGAAACTGATCAAGCCCAAGAAGGTGATCATCTTCGGCGTCGCTCTCGATTTCTGTGTGGATTGTGTTGTGCGCCGGTTAAGCGGCTTCGGCGACATCGAGCTGCACGTTATAGAGGATGCCGTCAAGGGTCTCGGAGCAAGGTCTGAGCGGGAGATATTCGATGAGTACGCACAGATGGGCGTTGGAGTCGCCGAGTTCAGTGCCGTCAAGGAGAAGCTGCTATGTGGCTGTTGAAAGATACCCCGGCGCTTTTCACCGACCTTTACGAGCTGACGATGGCTCAGGTCTATTTCAGGAAGCGAATGGCCGAGACGGCATACTTCGAGGTCTACATCAGAAAGCTGCCCAAGAACTGGGGCTTTTTCGTGATGGCCGGTCTTGACGAGGTCGAATCATTGCTGCGCGAGTTCAGATTCTCCCAGGGCAATATCGACTACCTGCGGTCGACAAAACTTTTCACGGAAGACTTTCTGCAGTACCTCGCGACTTTTGAACCTGGCGTGAAAATAAGATCATTGCCTGAAGGAACGCTGTTCTTCCCGGATGAACCTGTCATGGAGGTGGCGGGCCCTTTGATCTGCGCGCAGTTGCTGGAAAGCAATATCCTGAACATACTCGGCTTTTCAATCATACAGGCCACACTTGCGACCAGGATCTCACTCGCCGCCAAAGATGCCGTGGTTGTCGATT
>CAZLTY010000008.1:4937-37404 GCA_964562575.1 uncultured Pirellulales bacterium | reverse complement strand
TCCTGACGCCGTCCAGGGGCAAAATAAGCGATTCGAATGCAGACTCATTTTGTTAGGTGCTCCAAGTTCCTGGGTTTAGAAAATAATAGGGCACACCCAATCCTGTTCGGCAATAGCACTGCCCTAATCTCCTTTTACGCTAACGGCCCCCTTTTTACCCCGGGTTTTTCCTAGTTCCAAACGCAGTGCAGATGCCTTATTATGTAGGGACGGCGTCTGAGCCGGAAAGGACTTATCCATGAAACAATATGTTGTGACAGCAATGATCATTGCTGTTGGGTGAAACATAGATACTAGCGCTACTGATTGAAAGTTCGGGTTCTTGCGCGGCCAAGAGGCTTTGCAGTAACATGCTATGGTTTTGCTCGCGGAAATTTACTACCCTGAAGGGTATCCGTTATTTTTGGAAAGTGGCTCTTAAATGAAACAGTCAAATCCTGATATGCCCGACCAACAAGTTGTCTCAAAGATTTCACGGCGTAGTTTTATAAAACGCTCTTTGGCTGCGGCAAGTACATTGGCAATCCCGTACTTCATACCAGCCAAAGCCCTGGGGCGAGATGGAGCAACCGCTGCGAGCGAGCGGATCGTTCTTGGCGTGATCGGCCACGGGCCTCGAGGTCGATATGATCTGAGCGTCATGCTTGGCGAAAAGGACGTCCGGTTTGTGGCCGTATGCGATGTGCAACGGACCCGACGTCTGCAGGCAAAGGAAATGGTCGACAACCATTATGGCAACCGTGACTGCGCTGTATATCGTGACATGTTCGAGGTGTTCGGTCGATCGGACATTGATGCGGTGTTGATTGCCACAGGCGATCACTGGCATGCCCTGGCTTCGATTCTGGCAATGAAAGCCGGTAAAGATGTCTACAGTGAGAAACCGTGCGGGATGACTATTCGCGAGATTCAGGCGTTGGTAGAGGCGGTCGGCCGCTATGGACGCGTTTTTCAGGCGGGAACACAAAGACGAAGTCAGGAGAACTTTCAATATGCCGTCTATCTGGCTCACAGCGGAATACTCGGTCAACTTCACACTTTGCATGCTTCAGTTTATGTTCCCCGACGAACCTATGACTGGCTTGCGGCCGAACCCGAACCGCCGCGCGACGAGTGTGACTGGGATCGATGGCTTGGCCCCAGTCCGTGGCGCCCTTATAACAAAGAATATGTCGAGGGCAGATGGCGCGGTCACTATGACTTTGAAGGGGCCGCAAATTTCCTGGATTGGGGCGCTCACACGCTGGATCTGTGCCAATGGGCCAACCAGTCCGATCATACGATGCCCATTGAGTATGAAGCGAACGAAAGTGGAATCGTCGGCTTTACGCCAATGGCGTCAAACTAATCTGTGATTTCCTGCCCGATCCGTTTGGAGACCGTTCTCCGCAGTACACAACTTCGACGGGTACGTGTCCCGTTCGTTTCATCGGTGACGAAGGCTGGGTCGAGACCGGTGATAATGGCCAGATTGTTCTCTCCGATAGTCTGACAAAGACTCAGCAGCGACAGTTCAAAAAACCCGGAACAAGTGCGGCGGGTCATGGCCGGAATTTCTTTGACTGTGTCAAGAGCCGCGCATTGTCCGTCTGTAATCAGAACATAATGCGCCGCTCCCATATCGCTTGTTATGCGGCCGAGCTTTCCTGGGAATTGGGTCGAAAGATTGTCTTCGACCCGGTTCAGGAACGATTCGTCGGTGACGCCGAGGCCAATCGCAGGATCAGTCGCGCCACGCGCGAACCCTGGTCCTTTAATGTATAGAACCGGTTTAAACCGAATGTGAAAGAAGAGACCATGATAACGCGACGTATGTTCATACTCTGGACCGCAGGGTTTTCCCTGTTTGCCGGGCCGGTTGCCTGCGCGGGAGCTGCCAACAGAACACAGGAGTGGATTGAGGTTTTACAATCAGAGACCTCCATATTCGAAAAGGCCCGAGCCTGTCAACAACTGGGTGAGTTCGGCACCGAAGAGGCCGTGCCTGCACTCGACCGTCTTCTCAATCACGACATTCTCAGTGCTTATGCGCGGGCCGGCCTTGAGAGGATTCCCGGTACTGAGGCTTCCGCTGCTCTCCGCGACGCACTGGGTCAAACGCAGGGGAAATTTCTGATTGGCGTGATAAATTCACTTGCCGCTCTGCGTGACGAAAGGGCCGTCACTGCTTTGATCGCACTGACCCGAAATTCCGATCCCGAGATCGTCAAGGCAGCATTGCTGGCATTGGGACGTATTTCAAACGATGAGGCTCTCCCAATCGTCCGGCAGGCACTGATTTCCGGGCCGCAGGTTTTTCGTGCCGATGCGGCGGCGGCCTGTCTTCTGGCTGCGGAAAATCAACTGAACCAGGGGAAGGCGGATATCGCAAAGGCGCTCTACGATGCCGTTCGAGGAGCCCAGGTCCCGGCATCCTATCGTATCGGTGCGACGCACGGCGCTATAGTATCGCGAAAGTCGGATCGCGTTGCCTTTCTCATTGAGCAGTTGCGGTCCGAAGAGTCCGCGATCCGCGACGTGGCGCTTCTGACGATTCGCGAGATTCCCAGCGACGCGCTCGCCACCGCCCTGAATGCTGAGCTGGAAGGAGCGCAAAGTGATATTCAAATCCAATTGATGACTGCCTTAAAGGATTGTCACAATGCACAATCACTTCAGGTCATCAGGGCGAAGGTTCAATCTGATGATCCTGGAGTCCGTTTAGTGGCGCTGAGGGTATTGGCGGCAATCGGCGGTCCCTACGATGCATCCACATTTCTCGGCGCGATGAGGGACCGCCTTAGTGCTGAGGAGTTGTCAGTTGCAGTCAGCAGCCTGGAGCAAATGGAAGGGGCCGAGGTTGATGAACTGATCTTAGAGGCTGTACGGTCCTCTAATGAACCCCAAAATAGTGTCCAACTGATCCGTCTTCTGAGTAAACGCAATGTCACCGGGGCGACTGACGAATTACTTGGACACGCCACCAGTTCGGATCAGAATGTTAGCATCGCAGCGTTCCAAGCCTTGAAGGCTCTGGCCAGCCTTGATGAACTGCCAAGATTGATCGCACTTACCAAGGAATGCGGTGATGATTCGGTAAGAGATGCGGCGGCCAGCGCGGTCTACGGCGCTTGTAAGAACAATGAAAGCGTCGGCCAGTCGGGCGCATTGGTTTTGAAGGAATTGAAAACATCCACTGTCACCATAGAGAAAGAATCCTGGATTAGAGTCCTGACATTGTTGGGATATGCCGAAGCCTTACCTACCATCACAGTTGCGCTTCAGGACACCAATCAGAAACTCGTGCAAAGCACGATATCTCACCTGAGTGGATGGCCTGATCCGGCGCCGATAGACGCCTTGTTCGACGTGGTGGAAGGGGACTCTATCTCGAGCCTGCGCAGGCAGGCACTGGTGGCGATCCTCCAGCTAGCCACCACCGCGGCTGATCGGAGCATGGCGACAGATGAAGAACTGATTATCTGGTTTCATCGGGCCAACAAAGCTGTTCAAACCGTTGGCGAAAAGCGATTGCTCCTCTCCGGTTTGGGGCGTGTCAAGCATATAGAAAGTGTTCGGTTGTCGGCATCTTATCTCGGCGACACCGAGGTGACGACCGAGGCAATCTTTGCTATTGTCAATGCGGCTGAGCCGCTTGTGAAGGGACCTGACCACAGGGCGGTCCAGGCCGTGTTGAAGAGGATTTCCGGCGTGCAGGACCGACGCTTGCTCGACAAAATCGCAGACCTTCAGCGCGATATTAAATCCACGGCCTCCAGGATCAACAAATAGTGCATAGAGGAGTACGGCATGAGATCACACATTCTGATTTGGACATTGCTGATGTGCTGTTTGTTTACATTGGATGTGAGTGCCCAAAGCGTGGAGCGCAAACGCCCGGATGAATGGAAAGATCTGGTATTTGGCGGCCGGTTTATGGACCGATTCTTAGCCATGCCCATTCAGGGCAAGTTGACTAGTCAGACCTGGGGAGCTGATAACATTACGCCCCGCTATATCGACAACGGTATTGAGGACAACGAGTGGTCGTACTGGGGCGGCAATGCCAAATTGGGCGCTGACGGAAAGTACCATCTATACGTTTGTCGCTGGCGTGAAGATTCCCCAAGGGGGCACATGGAGTGGCGGAATTCTATCGTGGTTCATGCCGTTGCCGACCTTCCGACCGGCCCGTATAAAGTAAATGATACCGTTGGCCCGGGACACAACCCGGAGGTCTTCCAGCTCAAGGATGGAAGATATGTCATTTACGTTATGAGGGGTTACTATATCGCCGACAGCCTGGGCGGTCCCTGGCAGAAAGAGGAGTTCGAATTCAAACCGCGGGACAGGCGTATTATTGAAGGTCTCTCGAATCTCTCCTTTGCCAGACGCGAGAACGGCTCTTATCTGATGGTGTGCCGTGGCGGAGGTATATGGTTCAGCGAAACAGGGGTCTCTGCCTACAACCAGGTTACCGACAAACGAGTTTATCCACCAGTTCCGGGCAACTTCGAAGACCCTGTAGTCTGGCGTACGCCCATACAGTACCACATGATTGTCAATGATTGGCGCGGGCGCATCGCCTACTATTTGCGTTCGAAGGACGGAATCAACTGGAAGGTCGAGCCGGGTGAGGCCTACATGCCGGGTATCGCCAGATATGAAGACGGAACCGTTGTTGACTGGTTCAAGTACGAGCGTATAAAGGTTCTGCAGGATAAGAACGGGCGGGCGATGCAGGCGCATTTTGCTGTCATCGACGTGCTGAAAAAACTGGACAAGGGCAGTGACAACCACAGTTCCAAACATATTTGCATTCCTCTGACTGTGGGTAGACTCCTGACCATACTCGATAAGGAACGCATTACCGCCGAGACGAAGACCATCCGAGTCAAAATGGCGGCTGAGGATGGTTTCAATCCTCATACCGACGTTGATTTGGACTCGCTGCGATTTGGTGCTTGCGAAGAAGTGAATTTCGCCAGAGGTTGCAAAGTAATTAGAGCAGAACGTTCGGGCGATGATTTGACCGTCACCTTTGACGCAGACGGCAACGGCATCACCGAAAACAATTTCGCTGCCAAGTTGTTAGGAAGAAACAGCAATGGAAAACTGCTTTTTGGTTATGCCCGCCTGCCGCGGTTGAATTACTTGGAGCCCGCCCTGTCGGCCTGTATGCCAAAGATCGACAGAAGAGAGGATGGCTTCAATATAGCCGTTGAGGTCCAGAATTTCGGCCAGGTCTCGTCAGAACCTGTGGACATTGAAATCACCTATAGCACAGATAATCAAGTTGTGGAGGTTGCCGCCGGCACGGTCCGGTCGCTCAAGCCTTTTGAAAAGACGACTGTCGAGCTTACATGCGGCAGAATCTTCGAAGCAGCAGTTGCATACACTCTCAAAGTTATTATCAATCCTAATGCTCAGCACCCGGTAACATTAGACAGACAGATTACTCCGGTGCCCTAGGCTTCGATTGTAAAGAATATTGCCGTTGTTTGTCACGTACTGCGCGGGAGAATGGACGGGAGATCGGAAGAACGTTTGGCAATACTATTGCCTCAGGCTCTGTCGGAAAGGATTTATCAATGAGACAATATGTTTTAACCGCAATGATCGTGATGCTCTCGGCCGGCGTAAGCCGGGCCGTGGCGGATTCAACCGAGGCTCTGGACAACTGGCCCGCCTGGCGCGGACCGCTGGTCAATGGGGTCGCGCCGAATGCCGATCCTCCGGTTAAGTGGAGCGCGTCGGAGAACATCAAGTGGAAACTGGATCTGCCCGGTCAGAGCAATGCCACGCCGATTATCTGGAACAATCGGGTGTTTGTTGTCACAGCGGCCGAGAGTGAGCGCACGGTGGAGAAGTTGAAGGCGCCGAAGGCCGAGCCGCCCGGCGGGTACAGGACCAAACGCCCCAGGAATTACTATCAGTTCCAGGTCTATTGCGTGGACCGCCGAACCGGCCGGATCCTCTGGCAGCGCGTGGCGGCTGAGCGGGTTCCGCATGAAGGGCACCATGGGACCAACACTTACTCCTCCGGCTCGCCCACCACGGACGGCAAGCGACTCTATGTAACGTTCGGCTCGCACGGGCTCTTCTGCTACGATCTGAATGGAAACCTGATTTGGAAGCGCGATCTGGGTGACATGATCACACGCTTCGGCTGGGGTGAAGGGGCATCGCCTGCCCTGCATGGTGACGCTCTGGCGGTCAACTGGGATCACGAAGGATCGTCGGAGGTCTACGTACTGGACGCCCTTACGGGGAAGACTCGCTGGCATGCCAAGAGAGATGAAGAGACGACCTGGGCCACGCCCCTGATCGTGACATACGAAGGGCGCAAGCAGTTGATCCTCAACGCCACCCGGCGCGTAACGAGTTACAATCTGGATTCGGGTAAGGTTCTCTGGGAATGCGGGGGACAAACTACCGTGCTGATTTCGTCACCCGTGGTGCTGGACGATATGGTGATCTGCATGAGCGGCTATCGAGGCTCGGCCGCCTATGCGATCGGCCTTGATTCGGCAGGGGACATCACCGGCACCGACCGCGTCCGCTGGCATCACGACCGCAATACGCCTTATGTACCGAGCGCCTTGCTGTATGGTCAGCGGCTCTATTTCACCAAGAAGAACCTGCCCGTGCTTTCGTGCCTCGATGCCAAAACCGGCGAGCCGCTCACCGACGCGGTTCGTCTGCCGGACTTGCGCGAGCTTTACGCCTCCCCGCTGGGAGCTACGGACCGTATCTACTTTGTCGGTCGTGACGGGACCACCGTCGTTATCAAGAACCAGCCCAAACTAAAGGTGCTGGCTGTGAATCGGCTGGATGATCCCGTCGATGCGTCACCCGCGGCCGCAGGTAGAGAGCTTTTCCTACGCAGCAGAAAACGACTCTACTGCATCGCCGCGCGAGACAGAGCTATCGATTGAGCATTGGCCGGTGGCGTGCCGGCCGTCCGCAGTCAATTTCCCTAGATACGCTTGGCGAGCTGATCTTCGCCCGGCGTCAGGTTGGCAAGGTGCAGTGCAAGTTCCTTCTTGATATCTCTGATGACCTCCGGATGGTCCTTGGCTACGTCGTACTTCTCCGAAGGATCATTACCTAAATGATAGAGCAAAGGCGGGTCGTGACTTTCTTCTTTATCGCCGCCGTAGGCCGACCTGGTGAAGAAATGTGCCTTGTATTGTCCCTTGCGCACGGCGTATATCTTTGCGCCGCGATAGTAGAACATGGAATTGCGAGGGCCAGGTCCTTTCCCGAACAAGACAGGTGACAGATCCAGGCCGTCGACTACCCTATCAGTAGGCACCTTCGCTCCGGCCAGGGTGAGAATTGTCGTGTACAGGTCCATCGTTGCGCCCATATCGTTGACGACTCCGGGCTTGATCGTCTCCGGCCACCACATGATGCATGGCTCTCGCATGCCGCCTTCGAAGGTGCAGCCTTTGCCTTCTCGCAGCAATCCTGCCGAGCCGCCGTGTTCGTTGAAGATCAGCCAGGGTCCGTTGTCGGAGGTGAAGACTACGAACGTGTTCTCAGCCAGGCCTTCGCTGCGAAGGGTATCGAGCACTCGTCCGACGCCGAAGTCTATCTCTTCGATAACGTCGCCGTACAGGCCTCGCAGACTCTTGCCTCGGAAATTCTGCGAGACGAACAATGGGACATGAGGAAGGCTGTTGGCCAGGTAGAGGAAGAAGGGCTTTTCCTTGTTCTTCTTGATGAACTTGACGCCCTCGGCGGCGTAGCGTTTTGTTATAGTGTTCTGGTCGGCCGGTCGTTCGACTATTTTCTCATCCCGCATCAGGGGCACATTCCAGTATTCGATTTTCGGTTCGAGAAACGCCTGGCGACCTTCGCCTGCGACCCTGTCCATATCGTTGCTGTAGGGGATGCCGAAGTAGGAATCGAAGCCGTTGTTGGTCGGCAGGTGCGGCGGCAGATGCCCGAGGTGCCATTTGCCGACACAAGCAGTGACATAACCCTGGCCCTTGAGAGCCTCGGCTATTGTGATCTCATCCTTCGGCAGGCCAGACGCCGAGTCGGGGAACAACACCCGCCGCTTATTGCTGCACATGCCGTTGCGAATCGGCAACCTCCCCGTCAACAGGGCCGCCCGGCTTGGGGTACACACCGAAGCGCCAACGTAAAAGTTAGTCCACTTCTGACCCTCGGCGGCCATCCGGTCCAGGTTGGGCGTGCGAATCGTCGGATGGCCATAGCAGCCGAGGTCGCCGTAGCCAAGGTCGTCACAAAATATGATTACGAAGTTCGGCCTTTTAGAAGACCTCTTGCTAACATTCGACTGACCCAGACTCGCACAACCTGGCAGTGCAAGTGCCCCGGCGCCCAATCCCAAAATCTTGATGAACTGGCGGCGATTCATTCTGACTTTCATAGAAGAACTCCTAATATGTCCCTAATTGCGTACCCAAGCCGTGCTTTTATACTATAATATGCTCTTGGTGATAGTCTTGCAAGCACACAGGTGAGCGTATCGTATGTAAGGAGTCTTCTTCATGGGCCATTCTGGGGTTGTTCCGCTGGATGCTGTGCGGTCCGTCGATGAAGATGCGGTAGGACCAAAAGCCATGAGCCTTGTCCGCATGAGCCGGGCCGGTCTCGCCGTTCCTGCCGGCTTTTGCGTCACCGAGCGAGTTTTGCGAGAGCATATAGAGCCCAATAATCTCGTCGACCGTCTGAAATCGGTTGTGGACGAACTCGCAGAAGCCAGGCCGGAGGCCAGAATGACTCTTCTTTCGAATTGGCGGCAGGTTATCATCGAGGCGCCTCTGGCAGAGCAGACTCGGCAGGAAATAGAGGACTATTACGACAAACTCGGCGCCGAGCACGTCGCAGTTCGCTCGTCGGGGACCGCCGAGGATTTGCCGGGTTATTCTTTTGCCGGTCAGCATGACAGCTACGTCGGCATAGCCAGCCTTGAAGATTGTATTGAAGCGGTCAAGAAATGCTGGGCCTCGCTGTGGACGCTGCGCGCTTATGAATACCGCCAGAGAAACGGCTTTGATCATCTCAGCATTTCCATGGCGGTAATAGTCCAGACGCTCGTTGCCGCAGATGTATCGGGCGTCATCTTCACGGCAGACCCAATCACCGGCGAGCGCGGCAACTTGCTGATCGAAGCGTGCTTCGGCCTCGGCGAAGCGCTGGTCTCGGGCAAAGTAACACCTGATCGATTCGTTGTTCGCAAGAGCAAACTGAAGCTATGGTCTCGCACGATATCAGAGAAGAAACTCCAGTGCATTCTCAGCGCGAACGGGTCGGTGGAAGAGTGCCCCATTGGACAAGAGAGAGCGATTTCACTGACCTTGGACAAGAGGCAAATGCGACGATTGGCAAAGCTCGCAATAAGCATAGAGGCCGAGTTCGGCTGCCCTCAGGATATCGAGTGGGCGATACGCGACAACAAGATCCATCTGCTGCAATCCAGGCCCATCACAGCACTGCCGCCGGAAAGATCCTGGGAAGATCGCCAGATCTGGTGCGGCAGCCCCGTCAGAGAGGTCATGCCCGACGTGGTCACACCTGTGACAGTTTCCATGATTGAGCAAATGTTGTCCGGCTTGTTCGATCCGATCTTCCACCTGCTCTGTGCCAACCGGGGCGATCATCCAACCTTCGATATAATTGCCGGGCGGGTATACTTCAACGCCAACATCTGGGCTTCGGCCATAGGCTGCCTGCCCGGAGGGGGCAACTTCAATGGCATGACATTCGCTGGCGGCCACAAGGGCCTCCAGGAGGTCACAAGGAGGTTGCAAGTCGCGACGGACAAGGATCTGCCGGACCTGAAGCACAAGAAGATCCGGTTCTATCTGAAACTCCCCCTGATCATCGTCGGATCGCTTGCCAACACACCTGCCAGAGGTCGGCGCATTCTGGCTAAAATCGGCGCCGAGACGGAATGGTGGTCCCGCCTGGACGTGGGGAGCTTGTCCTGCGACCAGATAATGGAAAACCTCAATCAGCTAATGGCACAGTTCGCTGAGCTGCTGCGCCACTTTCTGTATCTTTTCAGTATCTTGTCGGCATACCCGGTCCTCGAGTGGGTCTGCGCAAAATGGCTCTCGGATGACGGCTCCTGCGCGCCTCAACTGCTGGCAGGGGTAGGTGACATGGTCGACGCGACCGCCGGCCTGGATCTCTGGCGATTGGCTGCCGCGGCGGACAAGAGCACCGAGGTCAAAGCCTTGGTGCAGTCTGGTGACGACTGGGATGCGATCGAAGACAAACTCGCGGAGTCGGACCCCGGCAGAGATTTTCTCAGGGATTGGCGCCGGTTCATGGACAAGAACGGCCATCATTGCCGTGGCGAAATAGAATTGTACAACCGGCGCTGGTTCGAGACTCCCGACTACATCCTGAAACTCGTGCGAGGCTACATGTCTCAGATCGGCAGGATCGATCCGGTCAAAAACCACGCCAAGCGTGCGGAGCAGCGGCGGCAACTGGAGCAGAAGTGTCGCCGGAAACTTCGAAATCCCATCAAGCGATTCATTTTCAATCGTTATCTCGTGCATTCTCAGCAAGGTTGGGTCTTTCGCGAAAACGTCAAGAGCGAGGTCGTCAAACAGCTCACGACGATGCGCAGACTGCTTCTGGCACTGGGCAAGAAACTCGCCGACAAGGACGTAATCGCCACGGCGGACGACGTCTTCTTCCTGCGACTCGACGAGATATCACCTGTTGTGCAAGGCAGTGCAGATTTCGACATTCGCAAAGCCATTGCCACCCGCCGGGCCGAGTATGACAGTAACTGCCTGATCACGCCACCTGATGTCGTCTTCGGCATATTCGATCCCGACAGGTGCTTTGCTCCCGAGCCTGACGAGAGCGCCGAAGTGCTGCATGGCCTGGCTGTCAGTCCCGGTATCGTGACGGGCAAGGCCCGCGTGATTCTAAGGGCGGACACCGACGAACATCTGCTTGCCAACGAGATACTCGTGGCGCCGTTTACCGATCCCGGCTGGACGCCTTATTTCGTGCCGGCTGCGGCGATAGTCATGGACGAGGGCGGGATGATATCGCACGGCAGCATCATCGCCCGCGAGTACGGCATCCCGGCTGTGGTCAATGTCGGAGGTGCCACCCGGATCATCAAAACGGGCCAGACAATCCAGGTGGACGGCAATCGCGGTGTCGTCACGATACTACAATGAACTTCACTTGAGGAACATTAGACCTCAGTGATCGGTCCGTTGACTTAGGGCTCGTCTGTGGAGGTCTGGCTCTCACCCTGGCCCAGCTCAACAAGCTTTCCCGTATTCTCGGCGATGCGAAACAGCACGATAATGACTTCGAGCCAGATCCGAGCCCCCAGCACATACAGGAAAAAAACAATTGGTGCTGCTATAAGCGCAAGGACACCTTTCCCGGCCCCGCCGGCCAGACCAGCAACAAGTATCCCCACAGCAAAAATGCCGGAGAGGATAATGGCCAACACGAAGAGGACCTTTATGATACGAATTGTTACAAACTCACTGAACGACAGATCAAAAAGGCTAGCGAAGAATCCCTTGTTTTCCATTGAGCTACTCCCTTCGATTATGCTAAGTAGAATTTGACAGTCCGCCTATTTCTTAACACGCACCGTTCCAGGTGTCAAGGGCCGGATTTGACCCCCAAAGCCCGATCCCGAATTCGGGGGCTTGAAGAAGACGGATCAAAACCGCTCTTTACCATTGATTCACTTGAGCAGCCACTGGTGAACGAACGCCGCGGCGAGCCAGACCGCCGAGCCGGCACAGAGCACAATCCACAGCGGCAGGTGCTTGTGAAAACACACAAAGGCCACCAGGAAAAACAATATGCTCGGCACAATACCGAATACGGCGCCCCTGGTGTAATCGGCCATCAGGTTCAAATTGCCGGGATTGTCCAGGTACAGCCAGATCAGCACGATCAGCCCCGTCAGGGGCATCACGCCGATAAGCCCGGCCAGCGTCGGCCGATGGCGACCTATCGCAGCGCATAAGCTAATAACGCACACACTAATCAGTAACTTGATAGCGAATCGCATATTCGACTCAGGATTTCATTCTCGCGTTTTGGTCTTTCTTCGGCCGGCGCCGCTTACGTCGATTGGTTCTATGCCGAGCTTGAAGACAGGCGAATCGCCGGCAAAGGTTACCACGCCTCTGTTGTATTCGACCAGGAGCGGATCGACTAACACGTTCTTGTCGTCGCCCTCAAAGGCAACGACGCCCGTCTGGCTGTAGTCCTTGAGCTTCTTGAACTGAACCTTGCCTTTTGCGCCATACAGCACATTGTTTCTAAGTGTCGTAATCGCATCCGGATTCTCGAACAGGATCTTGCCCCTGGCATAGATGACATTGTTCGTAAAGACGTAGTTCGACGATTTTGGAAACGTAATCCTGGCGTCACTGTTACAGACAAAAACGTTGCCTCGGATCGTATTGTTCCTGGCCATGTGGTTGTGAGAAGGCCGGGCGATGCCGACCGAGAGATTTCCCTCGACCAGACAGTCCTGCGATCTCTCATCAAGATAATAAGCCGATGCGCCGTAGCCGCCGGTATCGACAATGTCGCGAATATAGTTGCCTCTGAGCACAAGTTCCTTGCCGGCGAAACAGTAAATGCCGCCGCCGTCGTGCAGCTCTTTCATTGCGCGGTAGATCAGATTGCCCACAATCCAGTTTCTTTCGCCGCCGCAGTTGATGGCTGTGTAGGGGCAATCGTGAATTTCGTTGTGGGTTATCAGACAATCCTTGCCGCCTCCCTGCAGAGCGATGGCGCTGGGATAGGTAAGCCCCACGAAACTGATGCGATTGTCGGCGACAACGCATCCGGTTCCACGGCATCTGACGCCGCAGGCGCCCGTGTAATGGACGTAACATCTTTCGACGCGCAGGCCGTTGCCTGAGGCTTTGATTCCCTGTCCGCCGACGTTGGAGATTTCCAGCCCAGTTAGCCGGCAGTTCTCGGCATTTGTTACCGAAATCGCTCCGTCGAATTTACCCGCACCGAAGCCGCCCGCCATCAGAGACGTGGTTGTGACCGAGAGCTTCAGGCCGCGTACGGTTATATCCCTGGCCGGGCTTTCTTTAGTCCCTTCGATGCGGATGATCGATTCGATGGTCGGGGCGAAAACCTCCGCCTCGCTCATGTCCTGGTCAGGGAAGGGCCAGTAGACAAGCTTGCCCGCCGTGCGGTCGAGATAGAACTGTCCCGGCTGCGTCATCCCCTCGCGGACGTTCCAGAGGACATACCTGTCGACACCGAATGCCCCGGGCGGATGACCCGACGGACTGGAAAAAGTAAGCGTTTGAGATTCCGCGTCAATACCGGCCAGGCCGACGAGCGATTCGTCCCACATGTGATAGACGGCAATTTCCGCATTATTGACATCCAGCCAGGAGCCGAGATCCTCGGGGCGGTACTTCAGCGTGGTCAGTTCCTCTTTCGTCGGCTTGCGTTTCCATCCGCCGCCGGTCGTGCTCATCCAGGACACCTTGAAGGTGCTGAGATGTTTGAAAAAGCCTTCTTTTGGCAGCCGGGCACGCGGGCAGAAGCACCCATCGACAACCAGGGCCCGGAAGTCCCATTCTTTCTCTCTGACACCTGGCAGTGCGACCGAATAGAACCTCTCACCGTCCTTTGTCCAGCCGGTAATCTTCTTTCCGCCGTAGAGACGAACATCGGCCCCCGGAGGCGCCTCAATAGTCAGTCCGGCATCGGCGGCGGTAAGCAGCAATGGCTCGGTGAGGATGTACTGCCCGGCCTGAACGACGACCTTTTGCGATTGGCCGGCATCCTGCCCGCGGGCTACCCGGCATGCGGCGTCAAGTGTCGCCAGCGGTCCATCCGTTCGCTCGGCGTTGGGCTCGGCCAACAGACCCGACCAGGAATCGCTGCCGTCGACGGCGACAAAGACCGGGCCGGCCTTGGCGCTGGTTCCCTGGGCGAACAGACAGCCAAACATCAGTGCAAGCTTGAGAACGTAACCTCTCGATGATTCGGTCTTTTGCATTTGTTGCTCCTGTGCAAACTCGTCAGAAATCAAGGCTGTTTCTAACATGAACCGCTCGAACCAGGCAAGAGCAAAAGCTCAACTTCATGTTACGCTTACTATCACTAGGATCAGAAACATCAAGTCTGGTTTGAGAGTGCGAGCAGTTTTGAGGTTAGGCTTCAAGCGGTCGTCAGAAACAACGTTGGCGGCATATCGTTCGGAATGAAGAAGAATCACGAACACAAACTAGAAGCGATACTGTAGATTGACCAGGACATACTCGTCTCCGTACGTGGGCGTATCCGAGAAGCCCAAAAGCAGGCCCATCTCCACGGCGTCGCCTGCTTCATAGAGCAGCGACAGACTGCCATTATGAACAATCTTGTCACTGGCGCCGCGTTCGAAGGCGGGTCCGACAGCGTACCTCAGGTTATACTTCAGACTTTCCAATAGCGGGCCCTGTACCCGCAAGACCGCCTGCACCATGCGCAGTTGATCCGGAGTATAGTACATGGGTGAATACAGATCAGTGTCGTCATGAACGAGTTCACAGCCGGCAAGAACTCTTGGCTCATCGAGGAAACGATACAAGCCCGTGAGCTTGAAGTTGTTCCTCCAGTTGTCATCTGTGAAGTCGCGGCGCCGATATCTGGCATACGCCGAAAGCTGTTCACTGATGGCCTGATAAATGGAAACCGCATTCTCATGATATCGAATGCCTTGCATGGCCGCCCTGGCGGTCTCTTCGCTCCTGTAACCATGTGTGAATGTCACGTCATCGAACAACAGGGGCGCGCCGGCTTCAAGCAGGTAGTTGTGGGCGTCATCAGCTCTGATGAAATCCCTGAAAGTATATGACAGGTCATACCGGATCTCGTCCGGTTGGAAGATTGTCCGCAGTGAGTACTCATTCTCACGTACTCGCACAGTACGCCTGTCGTCGAGTTCCGCTCTCGCCCAGGAAGCCTCAATCGTTAACTCGTCGCTGACAGGCAATTGTGCCGAATTGCCCCACTTAAGCCGCCGTCTCTTATCCTCGTCCTCAAAATGGGAAAGAAAGCTGTCCACCACGGGAGCAGCGAACCGATCGACCTCTTCACGCTGCTGAAGTGCGATCTCATCGGCGCCGTCCTGTGCCAGGACCTGGTCCAGAAGGGCCCGAGCCTCAAAGAAGCGACCATGGTTCTTACAGGCTATTGCCTTGCCCAGGAGGGCCTCCTTGTCCTGTGGATCGCCCTCAAGCAACCTCTCATACAGGGCAATGGCCTGCTCGTCGTGTCCTGCCCATCGGCGCACCTTTGCCAGACTGAGTGTTGTAAGTCTGACCGGATCATTCATGGCCAGATGCTCTCGCAACTGCACAGTTGTCCAGGTCTCGTGCACCTCCAATCGTTTAAGCAAATACGGGTTGTCACCTACAAGATTGAAACCATGCCTGTCCTGGACAAAACCAATGTCAAAATGCCGCCTGACTGCCGCCATATTGGATTCCAGCGAGTCGGCGCTGGCACACCCGGTCTGTCCAAAGTTGCCCTTGGGATAACTGTAGGCATTAACCTTGACGTTGAAGCGGTTCTCCAGAATATCCCTGGACGATTTGTAGTCCGAGTCTATTCTGTCACGGTATTCACTGTCATTCTCCGTACGGTTCTCGCCGTTAAGCCATCGCCGGTGCACAAGGAATGTCCCCTGTTCTCCCGCCTCATTGGTAACAATGTCGAAGTGGGCCCAGTTGCCGTGGCTTTGTATTTCCCATCGTCCGGTGCCGGCGTAGTGTTCGATCTGCGGCCATCTACAATAGGATGGGTCCTTCGACTCGACGATGCAGATCGGGACAAACATGGTCGCCTTGAATGACAAGTCTTCAAGAACGGGGTCGGCATGTTCAAAGCTGTCACCTCTGGCGTCATCAAAAGTTATGAGCACGGACTTCTTCGGCAGTTCTCTTTCACCGTTCCACGCTTGGACAAGGTCCCCGGCGGAAACTGCGCGATAGCCCAATTCACTCAGTAACTCCATCTGGGCCTTGAAATCGGCAAGCCTGACGCTGCCGGCCCTCTGATTCTTCGTCAAGCCGTGATACAGTAACCCCAGAACGACCTGTCGATTCGTCACCCGCTCCAGCAGAATCTCGAGGCGCTCAGCCGATTCATCATATCGCCCTGCATATGCGAGCAGATTGGCCCTCTCAAGCATGACGTGAATATTTGTGCTGTCTATCGACAATATCCGCTTCAGGTAAGCCAGACCGCTTTCGTAGTCTCCTCGGGCCACAGAGATTTCCTTCAGTCCAACCATAGCGGAGATGTGGTTGGGATTGCATGCAAGCAGTCGCAGATATTGTTTCTTTGCCTCTTCCGAGTCACCGTTGATTCTCAATGAGTGGGCATATAACACGCGAACGGTCGGCTGGGATTCAGCCACTTTGAGGCTCTCCTCCGTGGCCCTTTGGACTAACGGATAGTCACCGAGGTTGGCTGCGCAGTTCGCAAGTCGATTCAATCGAGAGACGTCGTTGGCATCAACCGCCAAAGCAGATTCGAGAAGCTGACAAGCCTTCTGGTAATCGCCGAGAAACTCGGCATCATCGGTCATAAAATCCAGCGCATCGAGATTGCAGGGGTCACCGGCAAGAACATCGGCGGCCATTTCCAGAGCCTGCTGATACTGCTCGCAGAGATAGAGCGCTTTTGCCAGACCTATGCGGTATCCAGGCTCACCGGCTTCGGCAGAGATCAACTTATTGTAGTGTTTGATTGCGTCTTCGTATCTCCCAAGAGGCGTCAAGCACTTGGCAAGCTCGTAGCGCATCGGCGCGTCCTCGGGGTATTCGTCCACCAGCAGATGCAGCTCCTCTGCGCTTTCGGCGTAACTTCCTATCCATCTTTTGATCTTGGCTCTGGAAAAGCGAGCCTGCTTCTGGGCCGGATCAATCCCAAGGCTCCTGTCGTACGTCAGCAAGGCCTGGTCAAACATCCTCTTGTCGGCATACGCTCCGGCAAGAAGGTTCAGGATACGTGAATCCTGGGGGCGAACTGCGAGCAGTTCGCGCCAGATCCTGATTGCCTCATCTACCTGACCGAGGCGCCTGTACGTCCAGCCAATGTTCTCCGACAGCCGTGACAGGTCGGGGTCCAGGGCCCTGGCAGAAAGGAATTCAGTCAGAGCACTCTCGTAATCGCCGTCTTCATAGAATCCCAGGGCTTTCTGGTAATGTATCTTTGCCGGTCCTGTCACGATGTCGGGGTGGTTTGGGTCGATGGCTCGCAACCTGTCAACGGCATCCTGCGCGTCCTTGTATTGCTCAACGCGGATCGAGGTGGCAATAAGGATCTCCAGTGCGGAGATGTCTTTTACGTCCAGTTCCAGAGCTACGCGGGCACTCTCACATGCCTGCTGAAAAGATTCGCTGCGATAGTACGCCTTTGCCAGCCCGATCCGCATCTGCGGATCATTCGGCTCGGCCGCAATCAGGCGTTGCCAGTTGTCAATGGCGGCCTGGTAGTCGGCTATCTGCTGGCTCATCTGAAGCCGGGCGAGCAACTGGCGAATCTCATTCTCCTGCGGATAGGTTGACAGAAACTGCCGACATTCCACAACGGCATCGTGAAGGCGCCCGGCCCAATACAGTACCCTGCACTTGGCAGCAAGTACATCTTTCTGCCCGGGTTCTATCTCCAGGCTCTCGGCGTAGGCCGCCAGAGCCTGGTCAAACTGTTGCTCTGCGGCATACGCCTGGGCGATCCTGACGAACAACTTGGCCGGATCGGGATGTGTGGCTGTGAGAGCTCGCCAGGTCTCGACAGCTCGGTCCGCTTGCCCAAGCTTTATATAGGTCCAACCCATGCTCTCCCATCCCCTGAGATATCCGGGATCGATTTCGGTGGCAGCCTTGAACTCTTCCAGAGCTGGTTGGTAATTGCCGGAGCTGTAGTACGAATCGCCTCGCTCCATGTGGACCGCAACGGTCTGGGCCCCAGCAGTCGAGCAGGTTCCAGCCAGCACGCCGAACACCACTGCCGTCAATGCCAGCAAGTCCGAAAGATCTATCTTTTGCATAGCGCAATACCCTTTAGCTCATATTCTTGAATGACGCCGGTGACATCGCCTGTCGGGCTGGCCGCTGCTTGACAGTCCTGAGGCCGCTCAAATCCTCCGGCGAAGACCCAAGGCTCATCGCTTTCCATCCTCAAGAGCGTTTTGAGTCTGAACGGGCGAGCGACCTCGCCCAGCAGACTACACTGCTGAGCTTCCAGTCGAACGACAAGGATGTCGGCCAGTTCGAGAGGTCTATCCTGGATCTGATAGCATTGCGGCGACAAGGACAAGATTACGGTCAACTGCGGCGCGCTGGCCTTGAGAGCCTCGATGATTGAGGCCAGGCCGAGGTACGACTTGCCATCTTGCCACTTGCGACAGTCCAGATGTATGCCCTCAAGTCTGTGATTCTTGACAAGATCGGCAAGTTTACCGATCAGAGCGTTAGAGTCACTCGCTTTGAGATCATTCTCGCCGAGTACAACACTCGGCGCCAGTGCATGCCCGCTATACGCCGACGAGATCAAAAGAGCGTCGAAATCATTTTGATCTTCCCTGACACCAGGTGCGTCCACGCCAAGACCGTCTGGGCACAAATACGAGAGATAGTCCGAGTGCTTTTCCTCCCAGCCTGCAGAGCCCTTGTACCAGTCCACATTCATCAAAGCGATACAAGGCAGCTTTCTGATGGCGGTGCGGACGATCCGGCAACTGGCAACCCCGTAAGAAGGGTCCCAGATTGCGAAACCAACCTTACCCGAAACAAGTGAATCGTCAACTCGCAAAGGTCTCGAAGAAAGCCTTTGCCCGTCGAGAAATGCGATGGCGCGTGAACCTCTCAAAATCAGTCTCAGGCTGTGAGATTGCGAAGGATCACGGTCGAACTCGCCGACTTTGAGGCTCTTGACTTGTGTCCCTGCAACCTTCTGTTGAAGGTAAAGGCGCTCTCCGTCACAGCCCAGACGTATGAAGCTGTCGGCGCTGCTGAATCGAGCGTAGATCCAGAATTGCCTACCTCCGGTGACCTTGAACTCAACGGTAAGATCAACATCGCCCCAGTCATGTGTGCCCACCGACCATGCATTTGCGCTTCTTTTGGAGGGCCCGCAAGACAATCCCAGCATACCGTCGACAACCCTGACATCGCCGCAGGTCGAGACCCAATTCAGCCGTCTCGTCTGCTCGGTAAATCTATCTTCGAGCCTGGGCATCTGCGAAGAGCTACTTGACAACATCCTCACAAGCTCGCGACCGCCCTGTTGCGGCGTGAGCCGCAACAGGCTCAGGCAAGACGGATCGGTATTGCTGCTGTTGTAGCCATCTCCAACCACGGGCGAGAAGAAGACCGTCTTGTCTTGTGAAAAGGCATCGGGATCCCCCAGATCGGTCGCAGCTGAAACTCCACACAGCCGAAAATCAGACAAGCGGCTCTTGAGGTATTTCGATTGTTCCCTCAGATCGCCCGATCCCCTGGCAGTAATGCCAAAATCCCAGTGAGGATTCGATCGCATCTTCCTTAGATCATGCCAGCTAATAAAGGTGCGGCTGGTCTGCCTCATCGCCCCGACGTCGAGCATCACAGTCGCCCTCAGTCCCAACTGCTCAATGACCGGCGCGGCGTTCAGGTAGGTTTCCCTATGGCTGTCCAGCAAAATGGCCACGGCCTTCTCGGGCAGCAACCTGTTTGCGTTATAGAGGTCGCAGATTTGCCGTAAACCCACGGTGCGATAGCCTGCACGCTTGAGCTCTGTCATGTGTTCGGCGAACGTGCTCCTGGACATTGAGTCAGATTTGGCACGCTTGCTGATCTTGGGGTACAGTACTGCAGCAAATCTCGTCTCGCAGGCGCTGTAATTGGATTGGCTCCGAACGGATTCGATGCGGGCGCGTTTCTGCAAATGACTTCGGACCTCCAGGGCTGCCCAGACGCCGACAATTAACAAAATCCAATGCCGGATATATACTGGAGCTTTCTTTCTCTTCATCGCGTTCCCCAATGATTCTTATGGGAAGTGAGAACTGCGTAGTAAGTCTGCCAGGCAAGGACCGCCATATACACCAGGCAAAAGAGTAGACCGTAAGGCCACTTCTTGTTTGGCCGCCTCGATGCATAGTAGGAGCAATAGAGAACGCTTATTAAGCCGAATCCCATGATGTAGTACATGGGCAGCGTCCCCGAGAAAATGGGCCCAAAGACAAAGTTGCCCAGAACAATCAGCGGTGAGATAAGAGGCAGCACAATGCCAAGATAGAAGAACGTCGCTGCAAAGGGATTCTTATACCAAATGAACGTGCCCGCAATCAGACTTTCGCGAAACCACGATTTCTTCCACCTAAGTTGCTGCCTGAAGAACGTCATCCACGTCTGCGGCACGGCTGTCTCTACGATTGCTCGAGAATCGTACAGGACACGATACTTTCTGAGCATAAAGTTTGTCAGGCTGCGGTCATCGCCAAAGGTGGCCGCTTGATTGATCCACGTTTGACCAAGCCACGAGTCCACCACATCCATAACGTAGTCCCTGCGATAGGCAGCCAAGCAGCCACTGCAGCAAGTCACTACTGAAAAGACATGCTCTGCCGCTTTCATGACCTTGAAAGCAATGTAGTAGCGGACTTCCTGCATCTTGGTCAGTGCGTTGCTGTCGGCATCCAACACGTATGCATGTCCACACACCGCACCGACGGACAGGTCCGCGAAGCCCTGGACAATGAACCGAATGGAATCCTTGTTCACCAGGCTGTCAGAGTCGATGCACACAAGTATTTCATTGCGGGCACGCTCGAACGCAACCGCCATGGCATGCCGTTTTCCCTTGTTCTGCTTAAAGTTTATGACCTTAAGATTGGGAAAACGCTTCTGGGCTTCCAGGATTTCCTCCAGGGTGTTGTCCGTCGAGCCGTCATTGATTACGATCATTTCAGTCTTCCTTGTCGGATAGTCTGATTCAAAACAACGGGATATAGTCCGCCCAATTATGTCTCCGTCGTCTTTGACCGGAATCACAATGGTGACGGTTGGCTCGAAACCGACGTCCTTTGGAGGACGATAGAACAATGCCAGCAGGAATCTGGACAGGATATACCCTGTCACTGTGAGACTGTACACGTTCAGGACGGGCCGATGCCAGTAGTACTGCACCGTGGTGAATTTGAGGGCGAGTATGCCCAGAAGAGCCACAAACAAGATCAGCGAGAACTTGACTTTTCTGTGCCGATACATCTCCTTAACTACTTGCCTGAGGTCATCGTCGAACTTGACCGCCACGCATCTTCGATGGCCGTTTCCGGCATCCTTTGTTTTCCTGTCTCCTGCAATGCGGCCGGTCAGTCTGCAACGGGAGTCAAAGATCGTGTCAACGAAGTGCCTTGGGGGAGTCAGGGCAATCTCAATCCGCTCATGCTCAGCCAGCTTCGCTGATTGCTCGACGTAGAGCGAACAACCACCGAAACTGATGTCTCTGCCGACAGCCTTCTGGCGTTTCCGGCTGTCTCCGGATATCCGTACAACACTCTCGAATCTCACCCTTGGGTGCTTGCGCCTATCTACCACTCCAACCGTTGGGGACATACCACTCCTTTGGCTCTGCCTCCATCCAAGAGGTAAAGGCTCCCCGTCCTCGGAGGAGCTTATCCTCACAATGTCGCAGCAGATGCCCTCTCAACTGACAATCGTTGCCGTAACCGTGCGGTGGCCATTTATCATCATCAGCCTGCCGATACCAGAAACCGGCAGTATTGCCTCTATGACAAGCCAACCAATACGGTTATCGGACGACCCGGCGTGATTTCTCCATTCTATTTTGCATTCCACGGAAAAAATGTGTCGGCTATTCCGCCTGTCGGGCTTCTTGGCGTTCTGACTTCGCCGAATCTGTCTGTCAAACGATCCCCTCTATAGTAGCTTTACAGATGAGCGACAACGGGAACATAGGGACGATTCTCCAGCGGCCAATGCTACTTCTTGATTTCGATTCTTCGTTGGCACTGCCACTGAACATTACGTCATGTGCCGAAGATTTCTCGGACGTCGCACCGGCGAAACTTGGCAAGAATAACCGGGTTCTGGTGTGCTCCTGCAAGCGATACTCAGGACGTGTTGGTTCTGCGAAAATCTTTTAAGTGTGACCTTGACACCGTGAGTGAGTCCGATATTATATGCGTATATGGCTATACAATCGCGGCTCTGACGAGTTTTATCGAAACCGAGGCCTGTCGCGTGTTGTTCCAAATGCCAATGGAGTTCGGAACAATCGGCGCTAATTAGGTAATGGGCTAGAGGGCTATGCTGCAGGAATGGATGGTAAAAGGAAAGATATTGCAGGAAGTGGACATTCTGCGCAGTCGTGTTGCCCAACTGGAGCAAGACGAAAGCAAGAAAAGGGACAAAGAGCCAGAAGTGCTGGGACGGACGTTTAGCCGATTCTTCACCAATGCAGCCGAAGGGATGCTCTTGGCAGATGTCGAGAAGCAGCAATTCATTGCCGGCAATGCGGCCATATGCAGAATGCTGGAGTGCAACCCGGCGGAAATCGCAAGTCTTGGATTTGCGGACATCTACCCCCGTAAAGATTTGGCTAATATCACAGGACTCTTCAGGATGCAAACGAGCGGCGAGCCAATGTTCACTACAGATGCTCCTGTCAAAAAAGCAGATGGCAGTATTTTCTTGGCGGACATCATCTCGTTTCGGCTGACGCTTGTTGGCAAGACATACCTTATGAGTGTATTCAAAGAGACTCTCCCTCAAGAGGCCAGATCAGTACTGCAACAAGATACTTCTCCCGATTCTCGTGCGGGTGGGCCTTTGACCGCAACGGAGATCAAAGTACTGAGATTGATCGTCAGCGGGATAAGCAACAAGGAAATAGCGCTGTTGTCCCACCGTTCTATAAGGACCATTGAAAACCATCGCTCACGTCTTATGAAGAAACTCGGTGTAGACAACTCAGTTGAACTCGTCAAACGAGCTGTCGCAATCGGTTTGGTAGAGCTGGCGCCAAAGCAAAGAGACAGGAAAGCCACCTGAAATTCAGTAACTTGATTGTATAGGAATTTGCTTTTGCGGATAACTTTTTGGAATCCCTGTGAAAATAGGAAGCATAAGGGGCTTAGGGGGCGCAAAAGGCCATAGCGAAGCCGGGGTAAGTTCAAATGGTTCAGACGTCAACACGTAGTCTTTCTTGACGATTTCGCGCAGCGTCAACTCAAACTGAAGTTTGCTCGTTGATCGAAGAGCGGTTTACCTGGCCTGTACGAGCCGTTCCGTCTGCAGGAGGTAGGGCAACGCCCCACTTCCTACCGGGATAATACCGCTTCTTCAGCTCTGCTTCAATCAACGAGGTAGATGCTCCTCGTTCGCGCAGGAGGTCATCCTCACAATGTCGCAGCAGACGCCCTCTCAACTGACAATCGTTGCCGTAACCATGCGGTGGTCATTTATCACCAGCCGCCTGCCGATCTCAGAAATCGGCAATTCCAGCTCTGTGATAAGCCAATCGCGTAGATTATCGGACGCCATAGCGCGATCTCTTCGTTCTATTTTCATTCTGCTGAAAAGACAGGACGGCTATTGTGCTTCTTGGGCCTCTTGGCATTCTGATGTACCTTGTCCCGGACATCGGCACCTCCCTGAATGCGGGTAATGCTCTCCCTGAGAGATACCAAACACGCCTCTGCGATATCTCAGATTTGCTCTGAGTCGAAGGAAACTTCTCCTAAGATGGAGGTCGCCGGGTTTGCCAAGCGGCCGCCAAGGCACTTTTTTTGTGCCTTTCTTGACGAAAAAACAGGATTGAGAAGAATCTTTTCAGAATTTTGATTTTTTTCTTGAACATATCTATTACCGTGGTAATATTACCATTGTAATGATAGGAGTTTGACTAGGGGTTTGATATGGCGAAGAAGACCAATTCTGAGATTCGGCTGGGAAGACTGGAACTGCAGATCATGAACGTTGTCTGGGACAGGGGCAAAGCGACCGTTGCCGATGTCAAGAGCGCATTGTCACATCGAAAGCCGGCGTACAGCACAATACTGACCATGATGCGCAAGCTCGAAGCCAAAGGCTACCTCGAGCACGATGTCGATGATCGTACGTATGTGTACCGGTCTACTGTTAGCCGGGAGGCGGTGCGTCACGGCGTTTTGGGTGACATTCTTGATCGTCTCTTCGATGGTTCCGCCTCGCTATTGCTAAATAGTCTGGCCGAGCAAAACCGCATCAGCGAGAAGGATCAACGCCAGATAAAGAAACTTATCGCCGAGAGGAAAGAACCATGAGCCATACATCAATTCTGATCACTGATGGAATCATGCGTTACCTTCTGTTAGCTTCCGTGACCGGCGCCCTGCTGACGCTGCTGGCATGGTTAATCATCCAAGTGGCGAAAATCGAAGCGCCCGTTTATCGCCACATGCTCTGGCTGTGCGTGCTTGTTTGTGCAGTGGCGCTGCCTACCACAGTACTTCATGGGCCAAGAGTAACTCTTGAGGTTCTTGCCCCCGAGGGCCAACAGCTTGTAGACGCATCGCCGCAGGCACGGCACGACTACGATGTCGCACCTGCCCGCGATGTAACGGCGACGCCCAATTCACCGGCGTCAGTATCTGACGAAACGGCCGTAGTCAGCGACACGAATCCGTCACGACCTTTTCCGGTCAGGGAAGTGCTGGCTGGTCTGTGGCTCGTCGGAATCATCTTCATGCTGACCCGGCTCCTTGTCGGTTGGCTGCGACTTCGCCGAATTTGTCTGTCAGCCGATCCTATATCTGGAAACGGGCACTTTGAGAAAATGTGTCATGGGAGATCAAAAGTTCTGCTGACTTCTCAGGTGGATGGTCCCGTGTGCCTGGGGATATTGCAGCCGGCCATCCTGCTGCCGCAGGAAATGTACGACAACGCTCCGGCGCGTGACCTCACGATGGTCCTGAGCCATGAACTGGCGCATATCGAGCGGGGGGATTGCTGGACCAACCTTATGCAGCGTCTTATCGAAGCGATCTTTTTCTTTCATCCACTCCTCTGGTATGCAAGCTTTCAGCTTACCCAACAGCGGGAGCAAATCTGTGACAATTATGTTATCGAGAAAGGAGCGCCTGTTATGGATTACACAACACTGCTCTCACGTATTGCCGAGCAAGGAGTCGAAAAGACGAGTTTGCAGGCAGTTGCCCTGTTCGAGGGCAGGCTTGTACAAAGAGTCAGATTCCTGCTCGACCCAAAACGTAACACTCGGACAAAGGCATCTCGACGAGCGGTGGCTGTCTGCGGAATTGCCGTCCTGATGTGCTTGGCGCTGGTCACGGTTCGCCTCGAGGCCAGGTCTCAGGAGAATGCTTCGGTTGACCCCGACGTCAAGGAGCTTGGCGAAGCTGTACACAAGAGATTGACCACCTATTCGGATGAGAAAACCCTAAAACTCAAAGAGGGCCAAACCCGCCGGATGAAAATCAGAAAGAACGTCAC
Organism: uncultured Pirellulales bacterium; assembly: GCA_964562575.1. Lineage (GTDB taxonomy): Bacteria > Planctomycetota > Phycisphaerae > Sedimentisphaerales > Anaerobacaceae > SG8-4. Next base: position 11,920 of record CAZLTY010000008.1, on the reverse strand, counting down.
TCCGGTGCGGGCGATGCGGATTACACCTCACTTTGTAGCCAATGGGATTCAGTTCGACTTGGAGGGCCTCGACGCGACAGACAAGGCGGTTGCGGGGACAAGAATGACCTCGTCGGTGATTCATGATACCAAGACCATGAGAATGAGCTTGCCCAAGCGTTTCTCCGTGGACGGTAAAGATATCATGTGCAAGATCCAACTGAATCCGACGCGCCAGGGTCGTAATCGCGTTGCTGTTGAAGTGAAGGTGCTGTTTGCTCAAATGCCCACGCCGGAGGAGGTTGAGGCCATGCTCTTGACGCGGGGTAAAGAAGGGCAACTGCGATTGAATACCGGGGATATCAGCCGTTGGATTGCGCTATACAAGCAGAGAAGGGGTCACTATCCCAAGACCCTCAAAGAACTGAACCAGCCTTTGCCGAAGGACGTCTACAGCCCGACCGGCGAGGATTACCGGTACGAACCACAGCGAAGCAGATTCATCCTAAGCAGTTGCGGCAAGGATGGGATTTACGGCAATGACGACGATGAAATCTTTATTTCTCACCGCTACGGAGCAACTTCCGGCCAGCGACATGGGCTTTATCCGCTCGAAGAAGAAGATGATGATGAGGAAACCGAGGCACAAGCTGAGGACGTGTTGGGAGAGCGTCCCAGCGGAAACTGTTCGATCAGCGGCAAAGTCGTCTCCGCGGCGACCGGCAAGCCTATCGATCATGCAAGGATGTACCTGCATTATTCGGGTACCCACGGCTCGATATTTATTGACGTTGCCGGCGACGGCACCTTCATATTCAAGGACATCCCCACTGGGCCGCATTCGCTACGAACGTCACATGTTGCCGGATACCAGGACGCTGTCTACAATCCCAAAGGCAAGCCCGGTTCTTACCCGCAATTCTCACTCGAAGACGGTGAGCACAGGTCCGGCCTCGTACTGAAGGCCAAACAAGCCTATCGCATTTCCGGCAAAGTCATGGATGAGGACGGGAAAGTACCGGAAAACATAGGAACTTTGCGTGTACTGGCCTGGTCTGAAAAAGACAACGGCAAGGGATATGAACTCGAACAAACGCGCGTGAAAGGAGCAGATGGTTCATACTTCATCGACGGCCTCAGCGACAAGCCGGTCTATATCATGGCGATTAACTGGCGAGCGGCGAGAAAAGGTAATGCTCGCCCGCCGATCTACCATCCCGGCACTTTTTCCAGAAATGATGCAAAGCTGATTACTTTTGGCGAGAAGCCGGAGCGCGACAACATCAATATCACGCTGCAAAAAGAAGGTGGCCTTGTTCTCAAGGGAACCGTGATCGACGAAACCGGCAAACCCGTACCGGAAGCTTTCGTTGTCGTGCATCGACCTGACATGCTTTTCGACTTCGTCACAGCCTACACCGACCAGCAGGGAGGTTATCAAATTCAGGGCCTGGGCGATGGCGAGTTTCTCGTTCATGTGGACGCCGTGCACCGTGGATTTGTCAGAACGCGGGTCCCTATTGATCTTGATAGTGCAAAGGCGACAACTCAACGGGACTTTAGGTTAGGACGGGGCGTTACGATTTCGGGTAAGCTCGTGGACGAAGATGGCAATGAGTGGCAAATCGGTCAAAGCCACGGCCACGCTTATATCAAGGATCCCCCGAAGCCGGACTCTGATCCGGATGCGACCGTATTGACGTCCTCGAGTTTTAGCTTAACAGACTTTCGCAATAAATACAGACCGGAAGATGCCAGAAGAGGTTCCGGCGGCGAGTTTTCCTCAGGTGACGGTGACTACGCTAGTGGTGACATGATTTTCCCCACGACAAGTTCATTTGTTCTTCAGGGCATGATGCCGGGCCATACGATGGTGAGTTTCTCTCCCAAGAAAGAGGGGCAGGAAACGCTACAGATCCTCCATAACGGCCGAAACATCATGGAAACAGGCCTCGAAACCGAGCCCGGCCAGGAAATCAAAGACGTGACAATCGTGATTGGATCGCCGTAGCAGACAGGTTAAGTGAAGTAGGTGTAGTACACCAAACCCGCAATCGCTGAGACTATCATCACACCCAGACCGATTGTCAACATTACGAGTGGCCATTTTACCCTGTATGCATCGGCAAAAGGTCGCAACAGAACTGTCATCTTCTTGCCGAATATCAGGACCGGCAAGGCCAGAATTCCCCACCAAACGCCCGTCGCAGCAAACATAACCGAGAAAGCGACGAACCAGTAATCGAGTTCACTCTGAAGGCGGCCAAAGTGCGTTTCATATTCTTCTGCCAGAGGGATCAACAACAGAAGCGGCAGTATCAATAATGCCCCTAGCACGAACCCATACACAACGATCAGAGGTGGATATAGAAGCCACTTCTGGGCCTTTAGCAGTTTGGAATCGGGCGTCTGCGAAACAGCCGCTCGCGAAGCAAGGAAGCTGGCCAATACGAGCGCCACAAAGACCTGGGTCGAAGTATAAGATTCTATCACCAGAGCCGCTACGAACAGAGCGAAGGACATATACGCCAGGCGCCAATCTTCCGGCCCGGTTCGCAGCTTCAGGACTATCTGCCGCCACCAGGGGAGCTCTTCCTCGGGAACCCACTGCTGAGGATCGCCGAGCTTATCGAGCACCGCCTCCAATTCATCGCATGAGACCGGCTCGCTGGCGCCCTCGAGCGCATTCTCTATGTGCTCGGCAATATTCTGCTCGACCTCATCGGCATCAACTGTCCTCGAACCGCGCAGATATGCCCTAGCGTGGCGAAGATAATCGTCCAAACTCCTTCTTGCACTTTTACTCAATGCAATCATAATCTCTTACCCCTTCTCGATAGAGTCCGTAACCGCGCTGATCGACCGCCAGTAGTCGTTCATCCGCGAGACCATCTGTCGGCCCTGCTTGGTAAGCTCGTAGTACTTCCGCGCCGGGCCTTCGGCCGACTCCTGTATCGAAGTCTCCACAAAGCCCTGTCGTTTCAGTCGGCTCAGGATCGGGTATATTGCACCTTCGCTGATGATCAGCCCGTCGATCTTCCGCAGGCGCCTGACGATCTCGTAGCCGTACATCTTGCGATCGCGAATGTCGTTCAGGATGCAAAGTTCCAGCATCCCCTTGCGAACCTGATTAGTCCAGTTGTCGAAGAATTTTTCGTCCATAACAAACACTATATCGCAATGCCACCTACCTGTCAATGCCATATAGTAAATTTTCTGAAAATTTTTTCCTTGACCCCCACCTGCTAATCAGCTTTTTCCAAATGTGCTTCATAGCCACGAAGGCACAAAGGAGCACGAAGTTGTAACAAATACCTATTACTTATGTCATCTGCCTTCGTGTCTTCGTGGCAAGAAATAGTGTCCATTAGTTGATTCCCGTCCGGTTACGCTCAGGGCAGGCTGTGGTTTCAATCGTTTTCTCTCACCAACGCAAAATCCGCCCTTATCTTGGTTATCCCGTCAAAAAGACACCTTTTGCTGAATTTGTTTGTTTTGGCTGGGATAATGGGTAAAATACGGCATGGCTTTGGGAGTTAACGTGACGAGAGGGAATCCGTGGCGAAAGTACCATGAACCTTACACCTTTGATACATCAGACCAGCGGATTCCACAATATCCAGAATTGGCCGGTGTATGAAAAAATGCACCGGACACCTCCTTGGGCCAACGGCCGTGCAACGGTTGCCTTGCCACGATTGGAGTTGTATTCAATCCTGATGGTGATACCGTGAAGCAGATTTTCTTTAGGTGTGTTTACAACCACGGCGCGACCAGTGGTATTCGATCGACGTCCGAGCCGACAAAGAACATGCGGCAACAATACATGATCTGTACGGAAAGGTCCACCAAGTGACAAATTCATATCGTACACTGCTGGCAGTAATGATCTCACTGAGTCTGAGCGCAGGCACGGTCATCGCAGGCCCAGAGCGGATCGCAGTCGTGGTCGACAGGGAGGCGTCCGGTCGCGTGCGTTTCGGGGCCGAGAAGCTCAATCAGGCTCTGGCACAGGCGGGGTATGACCCAAGCGTGGTCTCGCCAACGGCACAAACAAGTGATGGCAAGCGGATCATACTGCGAATTGCCAGAGATCCCGATAGACAAGATCGGCAGAGCTCCGAGGGCTATCGTCTCCGGCGCGCCGAGCAGGACGTGTACCGTGTCACAGGTTTCGGGGACTCGGGCGTGCTCTACGGATCTCTGGAACTGGCCGAACGTATCGCCAAGATCGGCACCCTGCCGGCCGAACTGGATCTGACCGAGAGCCCGGCATTCAAACTGCGCGGTCCGTGCATCGGCATGCAGCTTACCTCCATCCTGCCGGGACGTGACACCTACGAGTATCCACACACACCGGAGAACTTTCCCTTCTTCTACGATACGGATCACTGGATAGAATACCTGGACATGCTGGTGGAAAACCGTTTGAACACGCTCTACCTCTGGAACGGCCACCCCTTTGCCTCTCTGGTCAAGCTCGAGGACTACCGCTATGCGCTGGAGGTCTCCGATGAGGTGTACCGGCGCAATGTTGCGATGTACCGACGTCTGACCGAGGAGGCGGACAAGCGCGGGATCTGGGTGATCCAGATGTTCTACAACATCTTTGTGTCACAGCCCTTTGCCGACCATCACGGGATCGAGACCCAGCACCGCGCGCCCACGTCCCTGGTTGCCGACTACAACCGCAAGTCCATCACGCGCTTCATGGAGATGTACCCGAACGTGGGACTGTTGGTCTGCCTGGGCGAGGCTCTGAGCGGGCAGGAGAACCAGGAGGTCTGGATGAACCAGACCGTGATTCCCGGTGTCAAGGATGCCATGCAGAGACTCGGCAAGACCGAGGAGCCTCCCATCGTAGTGCGGGCCCACGCCGTGGGAGATGTCAAGCACATGGTGGAATCGGCGCTGGAGCACTACTCGAATCTCTACACCATGGCCAAGTACAACGGCGAGTCCCTGACCACCTATGAACCGCGCGGCGAGTGGCAGCAGGTGCACCTGGACATGAGCCGACTCGGGTCCACACACGTAGTGAATGTGCATCTGCTGTCCAACCTGGAGCCGTTCCGCTATGGAGCCACGGAGTTTATTCGCAAGAGCGTACTGGCCTGCCGCGACCGCCTGGGTGCCCAGGGCCTGCATCTTTACCCCCTGGCCTACTGGGACTGGCCGCATACGCCCGACAAGGTTGAACCGCATCTGCGCCAGTACGAACGCGACTGGATATGGTTTGAGGCCTGGGCCCGTTACCTCTGGCAACCGGATCGCGATCCCGCAGCGGATCGTACGTACTGGGTGAGGCGTTTGACAGAGACCTATGGTGACGAGCGCGCGGCGCGCTGGATACTCTCGGCCTACAACGAGGTCGGCCACTGCGCGCCATTGCTGCTGCGACGCCTGGGCATCACCGAGGGCAACCGGCAGACCTTCTCATTAGGGATGTTCCTTGACCAGTTGGTGAATCCCGGGCCCTACCGGCCCTTCAGTGGGCTGTGGAAGTGGCAGGCCCCGCCCGGTGAGCGCCTGACCGAGTATGCCAGGAAGGAATGGACCGGCCAGAGGCACGCAGGCGAGAGTCCCGTCACGGTCATTGAGGCGGCGGCCGGTCACGCGAGCCGGGCAGTGACAGCCATCGAAAGGGCATCGCCCTTAGTCATGCAAAACCGGGACGAATTTGCGCGCCTGCGCAACGACATCCACTGTATCCAACTGATCAGCCGCAACTACGAGGAAAAGGTGCGCGCCGCCCTGCTGGTACTGCGGTATTCATACAGCCGGGATCGCCAGGACATGCAGAAGGCAGCCGTTCATCTGGAGAAGGGCCTGGAGATCTACCGCGCTCTGGCCGAGCGCACAGCGCACAGCTACCGATACGCCAATACCCTGCAGACCGGTCATCGGCGCATTCCCATTCGGGGCTGGAAGGACAACCAGCCAGCCTATTTTCACTGGCAGCAGATGCTGGCCCTCTACGAGCAGGAACTGACTGACTTCAAGGAGCGTCTGACCAAGCTGGATCAGGAGCAGGTCGCTCCGCGGAGCCGACCGGGCCCGACACTGGAGGGCCTTGCCTTTGAATTGCTCAGCCCGCACGCCGAGACCTATGAGTTGAAACTCGGGGCCAAGCCCTTTATGGATCGCGGCTATGTCATATTGCAGTTGGCCGAGGAACTAGCCGGCCTGACCGGAATCCGCTTTTCGCACACAGCAGCCAAGGCCGGACGCCTGGCGCCGATCCGCCTCAAGACCGCCGCCCCGGCCAAGCTGCTGGTCGGATACTTCAAGGAGGACCGCAGCCTCTGGGCCAAGCCGCCCGACCTGGACATTGATTCGCAGGCGGCCAAATATGGCGGCATTGAAGCGATCATGCAGAACGTGACACAGTTGGAGGGATCGCCGGGCGTGGATCTGCACGTGTTCACGTATGACGCCGGAGAGATCACATTTGATCCACGCAGCCCGGGCAGTTACCTGATCCTGGGAGTGATATCAACTGATCAGCAAATCACTTCCCGCGACGTGGGATGTTCGCCAGGACGCTGAGTAAACCAATTTGACTGGAGGGCAATATCGCAGCCCAAAATGTGATCGGAATCGTCACTCTGACGTTGAGCATGGCGATCTGAACAATCGAGAAAAATCGTTCGGGGCCAGAGCCCCACCTTCGTGGCAAGAACCGTCAGTGTCAATTCGCGTCAACTTGTGCCATAGGTATCTGCGGTCTCAAGTCCGTTCTTTTCGAACAATGGATCCGCGTTATCTAATGGCTCTGTACGGAGTGTTAGCTAGGCCGGGACTATATCCTGTGCCAAAGTTCCCGTATCCAGCGCCTGGACCACCCGTCATGGCGCCGATTATCCCACTCAAGCCCGGCATCGTTCCACCCGGCATTCCGTATCCTGTGCCAAACGGCATTCCCATCCCTTGCATTCCCATACCCTGGATGCCCATACCCGGCATTCCCATACCCTGCATGCCCATACCCATCATTCCCATTG
>CAZLTY010000008.1:0-4837 GCA_964562575.1 uncultured Pirellulales bacterium | reverse complement strand
ATGCCCATACCCGGCATTCCCATACCCTGCATGCCCATACCCATCATTCCCATTGCCGGCATGCCGAAGCCGAATTGCGGCAAACCGGTAGAGGGCTGGCCAACCAAATCGGTAATATCATAGGCGCGGGTCACCATTTTCCTGGGCAGGCTCGGCAATGTCGCAATAATAACGACACCATCTTCAACAACATACCCCACTTTCTCGGGAGACCCTCCCGAGATTCCATCTACCAGGGATTTCAGGTGTCTACTGAGCGATACTCCCGTTACACCATCGATTCCTATCGGAGTATCGGGATATATGTCTGCGTTTTCCTCCAGGTCTTTCCACAGAACTGAGATGTTCAATCTGGGGAAAGTTGAGTTTCGCAGTATTTCAACAGCTTCACGGAGGGGCATCTGGGGTGTAAACGTCGACGGGTCCATCAACCTGGCTCGACTCCTGCTCGCAACAGGAACTACCCTGGGCCTGGCAGGTTGACCTAGACTGACTTGTGTGGCAGGCCCGTCCTTGCTGGCTATTATGATTTGCTCATCGCTCGATGTCTCTGCAACCTCGGCCTGCTCGCCGGAAGCGGCCGGCTTGTTCTCATAAAGCCTGACGGGCTGAGAGTTTCGCCGTTTGACAACATGCCTGTACAGCCGCGTATTCTTGAAAGAGGTTTCTGCGTAAGAACTGCTGATGCCAAAAAGCATCAACAAGCCAAGGAGACCAATACCCATTCTCGATCCGGATTTGCGAAGTCCATTTTCCATGATTACACCCCTGTAAAAAGCCGTAACTGCCGGCAGCCGATATTGCTTCTTCACACTTCGCACAAACTCCTCATTACATGTTTGAGGCCGCACGGCGCCAAAAAGTCACGAAAATTTTTGAGAAATTTCTGCCAATTCCATTTTCACTGCCCGGGCCGGCAGCCCCTGGGAACAGCACAAGGCCACTGCCTGCCAGATCATCCCCGGCGCAGACTACTATCTGATGTTCTACATCGGCTTCCGCGACGAGCATCACGCCCAGACTGGCCTGGCACGTTCGAGAGACGGCATATCCGGCTGGCAGCGCTATAGAGCCAACCCGGTCATCTTTCCAGGAGGCGACACATGGGATGGCGATTCCTGCTACAAGCCCTTTGCCATCTACGATGACAAGAGCGATCGCTGGCTCCTCTGGTACAACGGGCGCAGGGGATCTGCCGAGCAGATAGGACTGGCCATACACCACAGCCGGGACCTCGGCTTCTAAGCTCAACAGCGATAACGCTCTGGTGGAGGGCAATTCAGCGGCAAATGACGCTGGCAACTCAACAAAAAACAGCGTTTGCGTTGCCAGCCATTTGCTGTAAGCTAAGCACCGGATTCGGTCAACCTCTCCGGCAATGTGACGAAGGTGCCGGTATTTCGTCAATAGGCACGACAGACAGGAGCAGACCATGAAGAAGATGGTTTTGTCATGCGTAACCGTTTTATTTCTGGCCGTGACTTTCTCCTACGGGCAGTCGGCATTGAAAGGCAATGCAAAAGAAACAATCCTTACCCCGCCCCTGGAATGGAAGTATACGCTGGGGGGATACGGCGCAAGGATGAGCCGTCCGGCAGAGGCTATCCACGATGACATAAAGGCCAAGGCTCTGGTTATAGATGACGGCACGAAGAAGTATGTGATCGTTACCCTGGATATCCTGGGCCTACCTCCAAATGTCAGACCCATGATCATCGAGAAGTTGGCTGGTACAGGTTGGAGCGAAGAGAATGTCCTTTTGCTGCCCAGCCATTCGCATGCCAGCCTGGAGATGTTTGCGCTGAACAACAAGAACGTATTTAATATGCCGGCCATAGGAATCTTCCATCCCGAACTGCTGGAATTTGTGATCGACAAACTGGCCAGCTTAATCAAAGAAACCGACAACAATCTGAAGGCGCTAAAGCTCGGAACCGGGCAGGTGATCTTGCCGGGATCGAACCGAAACCGCCGGGGCGATAGGGCTGTAGACCGAGAACTGACAGTGACGCGAATCGATCTGAAGGATGATCGACCCTTGGCAGTGTTAGTGAATTGGACCGCTCATCCCACCATTATGGATGAGGATGATATGTGGCTCTCCGGCGGCTGGCCCGGCTATCTGCAACGTGAACTGGAGGATTGGATCGGCGGAGACGTGGTCGCTATGTATTACAATGGTGCCCAAGGCGATCAGTCAGTCATCGCCAGAGGCAGAGGCAGCCACTATGAAATGGCAGAACACTATGGGCGTAAAATAGCTAAGCGCGCACTACAGGTATATGAAAGTATATCTCCTTCTGAAAAAAACTACTTCGACTACAAACACAATAAATTGGATCTCCCGGCCAGGACTGCCCATCCATCATTCATGCAAACCGGAGGCAGAGAATACCGTTTGGACGAACAGAACATTCAAATCCTCTTGGATCAGGTCTTCCCAAACACGACGACCATCTCTGCAGTCAGGCTGGGTGAGCTCTTAATTGTCGGCGCCCCCGGAGAAATGATTGCAGAACTGGGACTGGACATTAAATCTGAACTGAAAAAGGCGGGGATACCCTACCCTGTCATTGGCGGCTTGGCGAACGAATGGATCAGTTATTTTCTGACAGAAGCGGAATATCATCAGGGGGGATATGAAAGCAGAGTGAGTTTTTACGGCCCCACACTGGGAGCGAAAATCCGTGACGAGATGCTTAAAGCGGCTATGGCGTTAGGCTCGGAAGTAAGTTTGGAAACCACCAAAAACACCAAAGCTGCGGTGGCTGTCGCAGGCATCATCTGTGTGCATTGGCGCGAATCCAGCTAGGATGTTCATTGTCTTCCCTTATCTCTTGGCCCTAAGATGATTCCAAAGACGATTTCCATAGCGATCATCAAATATATTGCTGTTGAGCATGATTCGAAAGGATGTTTTGCCCCTCGCCCGTTCGTTTCACTCACTCAAGCCCGCAAAAAACGCTAAGACGCTGGCGCTAGATTTGTTACCTCTCTGCGAACGTAGTATTATATTTTTTTGAAATATTTTATCCCTGTGATGACTATAGTATTAACAGGCTTGTTCAGAGACGTAAATGGATAGTATTGAATTTATAGAACATTTAGACCAATACCGCGATGAGTTTTTCGGTTTTGTCCGGTGTAATTTGTACAAACCCGAAGATGCTGAGGATGTTTTTGCCTCGGCGGTTCTGACGGCATTCGAGAATAAAGGCACGTTTAAGGTCGGAACGAATTTTCGAGCCTGGGTATATAAGATCATTGTCAACAAGTGTTTTGTCGCTAATCGGGAGAATAGAAGACAAGCCGTGAGTCTTGAGCAGATCGAGTTCGATCAAACCGTTGACCAGAATGCGGGTTTTGTGACGGATGATCCGGACAAGTTTCTTGCTCTGTGCGGCGATGAGATATTTAAAGCCTTTGAAAAGTTAGAAACCGTTGAACGAATGTGCTTTATGTTGTTTACGATGCACAATTATTCATATAAGGAAATTGGAGAGATTGTTGAGATCCCGACCGCTTCGATAGGAACACACCTGGCTAGAGGTAGAAGCAAACTAAGGCAGTCACTCAAACACTATGCCCGGCAGCAAGGCTTTTTGAAACCATATATGAAAGAAGGAGCTAAAGATGAAGAATGAAGATAACATCTGGCAGCTCTATATGGATGACCAATTGAACAAAGAGCAGCGTCATGAATATGAGAAGACTCTTACCGATGCTCAGAAGAAAAATGTTGAGAACGAAAGAAGGTTCTATAAAATCATCGCCGAAAGAATAAGCTCTGACCAATATTGCCCGGAACATCTGTGGGATAATATTAAAGATAACATAGCCCGGCAGCCAGAGGCTGTAAAAGTTAAAAGACGATTCATATTAAGTGCGGCCGCAGCTATTCTGCTGTTGTCTCTTCTAAGCGTAGTTCTTATCGAACAAAGTGTGGCAAAGCCTATAAATGTTAGTGTTCAGTTTGACAAAGATATTGAGGATATCAAAACTGAAATAGAAGTGATGGGCCCGCGTCAGGATGTTCAGGAATATCTCCACAACAACGGTTTTATGGTTGACATTGGTGACATTCAGGCCTGCAGTAAAAAACACAACCATATGATTGAAATGGGCGGCATTAGCCAGGTCAATGTTAATGGTATTGTGTGTCGGTGTGTAAAGCTTTATTACGCATGTTGTAGCCAGCCTGTTTATACTTACATTGTTGATATGAACCAGAAGCAAGAATTTAAATTCACTGTGGATGTACCGGATACGAAGTGGATCGAAAATACGCTCGGCAATTACAGAATTGTGACAATCAGCCCACATCACAGCGGCGCTGTGGCGGACCTATATACGTTAACGCACGCAGATCAATAATCATTTAAATGAAAAATTACCATTAATGTATACGAGGGTATTGTGGCCTTTATTTCGCATTTATCGAGAAGCGCTTTATGTATTCATAGTTGGTACATAGTTGTTTTGGTTTCATTGCATATATGCCACATGTGTATATATGCAGACGAAACAACATCGATCACGATTGATAACTTGAAGCATCACATGGCGGCAATCGCTTCTGATGACACAGAGGGAAGGTTTACAGGCAGAACTGGATTTAAAAAGGCAGCAGATTATGTTGCTAATGTTCTTCAAAAGCTAGATCTTAAAAAACCATTTAAAGACAACCAGGGCAATGCAACCTGGTTTCAGCCGGTTCCTTTTGTCCGCAAGCACTATGATTCAACCACATCGATAATACTCCGAAAGGCCGGCAAAGATACGATCTATTCTCATTCCCCGGAAACGTTTGCCGTAATAAATCCTGGCAAAAAATATC
>CAZLTY010000007.1:0-43294 GCA_964562575.1 uncultured Pirellulales bacterium | reverse complement strand
ATAAAATAAACTCCAGATGCGTTCTTCTGTAAGTTCCTTTCCAATATTATAGATTTCCATGCTGGTGACGTCCGTGCTGTTCATCCCAATCGCCCGCTGGTACAGACAGAGAGAGTACATCCAGGACGAAGCCGAGGCGGAGTCGTCGGCCTGATTAAGATCTTGTCTTCAGTGCAGCCGTGTACTACGAGCAAGCACTAAATCCTAAACAAATCCAAAATTCAAATTGCCAAAATGCCAAACGTCTGTTGTTGGACGGCCGATTTTGTTTTGAAAATTCGTATTTTGGACATTTGATATTGTTTCGGATTTCGGGTTTAGATATTAGGATTTCCGCTTTTTGGCTTCCAACCAAGAAGCGGCTCAGAGCGGCCTGAGCGTCAATTCACGAACGACAATCTTCATCGGTCCGAATTGCGCCCCCGGATGGACCTGGAATCCGAGCTTACCCGAATCGCTTGCGTCGTCGTGCACATCGGCGGTTTTGTGGCCGTTGAGCCATACCTGGATGTGGTCGCCCTTGGCTCGGACTATGATCGTGTTCCAGTCGTCTCGATTGACTATCTCTGGGTCATCGTTGACTGCGAGGAACAACTTGCCCGGACAGTAGAGCGTGCCCGACCAGGCTACCGGCTTTTTGTATTCGAGGACGTCGGCCTGATATGCTATTTTCGGTGATTGGAAACGGAACCACAAGCCGCTGTTACAGGGCCACTCGGTCCGGTACGTGAGGGTCGCCACGAAATCCTTGTACGTTTTCTTGGTGAACAAATCACCCGGGGCGTTATCCTCGCCCTGAGTTCCCACGAGTCGCCCGTTTTCGACGACCCATTTTGCGCCGCCGGTGGCCTCCCAGTCGGTCAGGTCCTTGCCGTTGAAGAGTTTCACGACGCCCGACTTATCCGGCCATATATTTACCGTTCGCAGCGTGACATCCGGCATCTGAGGCAGCGCGGCGCTTGGTACCGGCTCGTACCAGAACGTTGCGCACGACCAGTCGTCCTGGGTCTCGGCCAGGCCGCTCTTCCAGGCTATCTGCTGGATCGTGATCCGGCATTCCTTCTGCCAGAATATCGGATCGGGCAGATGCCAGCGGTACATCGAAACGAAGCTGTTCTCGTTCAGGCTGCACCCGTTGTACAGATACGGCGTCTGTTGCATTCCGTAGGACAGGCCCACATAATCCTCGCTTCCCGTGCCGCAGATGGTGGGAAATTCCCTGTCGCCGTCCATGAAGATCTTTATCTCACCTTCACCCCACCATTGCCCCGGGGTGAGGTTGCGAATACCGAGGACCGCGCCGATGAACCGGCCCTTGTTCTTTCGCGTCGGTAGCATGACAAGGTCCTTTTTGACAGTCGTCGGATTCTCCCTGCGAAACAGCACGTGCAGCCGTCCCACGTCCCGCGGGTGCTTGTCGGCAATCGTATAGTCGATCTGGTAATATAACGGCACGTCTTTGGCGCCCTCGTTGGTCAGCGTGACCCTTGCACGTTTGGTGAACGGCATGGGCAGCCAGATATTCATGCCGGCATTCTGGCCCAACGAATGCGCCGCCGAGTGATAGGGCATCACCTTACCGTGGGCGAAGCCCATGAAATCGCATATTGGCGATTCGACGCTCGGATGACCCTGTCCGTCCCACCAGGCGCGCAGCACCAGGCTCCGCAGGTTCAACGGGTCTCTTCTGGTGGTCATCCAGATATGTCGGATAGTCCCCGGACCTTCAATGTCGCAAAGCTGCACTTCCTGCCCGGCCTTCAGGCTTATCGACGGAGCGCCTTTGCGCGTGGGGCCGAGTCGGCTGGCCGCCTTGCCGCCCTCGCCCGGCGCGCCGGTAGGATTCTCGAACGAAATCGAACGCGATACCAGCCCGGTATCCAGCAAATAGGGCTCGGTAACTACGTCCACGGCTCCCTGGCAGATACCCCATCCCAACGTAACAACAAAGACCAATAGACACAGCATTTTCCTTGAACCAATTCTGCTAACCATAGTTTCTCCTTTCGGCATTACACGTTGACGTTTTCAAAATGGCGCTCCTTGCGCTAAAACAGTCAAAGAAGTCTAACGCCATCGGCCGCAAGGGTCAAGTTCGCCAAAACTCTTTTGAAACGAACGGACCGATTGCACCAGCATCATTTATTCTATAGAGTATGACCATGAAACGAATTATCTCAGTATCGCGCAGAACCGATATACCTGCATTCTACGGTGATTGGTTTATGCGCAGGCTCGAAGAAGGCTTCGCCGGCGTGGTCAATCCTTTCGGAGGGCGCAAATACATCGTATCGCTCAGGCCGGAAGATGTTGTCTGTTTTGTGTTCTGGTCTAAGAACTTTGCTCCCTTTATCGAGAAACTGCAGGTAATCGACAGTCTGGGCTACAAATTCTATTTCAACTATACCGTAACATCTTTGCCGGAGGTCTTTGAGAATAACGTAGACAAGCAGGCAGCGGCTGAGGGCTTGAAAGAACTGAGCAAGACATATTCTCGGCGGCACATAAACTGGCGCTTCGATCCTATCATTATTTCCAACATCTGTGACCGTGACTTCTACATCAGAACTTTTGAGGAGCTTGCGTGTGAATTGGAGGGCCTGGTCGAACGATGCTATATCAGCTTCGTTACAAATTACAGCAAGGTCAAACGCAATTTCGAGGAGCTTGAGCGAACGACAGGTGTAAAGATTACCGACTGCAATAAAGATTTCAAAATTGATTTGGCGAATGAGTTGGCGGCTATCGCAAAACGCCACGGAATCCGGATGTTCTCATGTTGCGGCGACTATTTGACAAACGAAGGCAGCATCGAAAAGGCCCACTGCATCGACGGGCGTCTAATTGAAAGCCTATTCTTGCCGGGCGGCCTCAAGTACAAAGAAAAGCCCACGAGACAAGAATGCGGCTGCACGGAAAGCTCCGACATAGGCGCCTACGACACATGCCCCCACGGCTGCGTTTACTGCTACGCAAATATGAATAAGCGCCAGGCCCGCAAGGCGTTTGAAAATCACGACAAGGACTCTGCCTTTTTGGGCCACAGCAAATCTAAATCGGACGCCTGGCTTGAGGAGATAGAGCGTTTGAGGCATGGCACGGTTAGCAAGAGTTGTGGTTTCGGGTGTGCCACACCACGTGATGCAGCGTGGTAATCGGCCCTTGTAATCGATTATTGATTATTGTCTTCCTTCGTGGTTCTTTTTCCCTTTGTCTTTTTGCTTTCTCACTTGGGAAATCCGGAGACAGAAGAATATCAGTACCGTAATCACATTCAATCAATTCGTCTTACAGGAAAATTTGGAAATTTTCGAAAAACAGGTCAATAAAAACCTCGGACGGGCGTCTATACATAATGAAAGAAACGATATTCGGTATTTATGTGAGATCAACGGCGAAAGATGACTGCTATGGATACACAAGACATAATCAATATAGGTCGCAGAGCCAAGAGCGAGACCGAGGCCTTTATAAATCGTCACTTTGGCGACCGGGCCAAAGGATGGCCCAAGACTTCGTTTTGGAACTCTACGTACACCGGATGCTCTAAAGAACAGCGGGGCAGAAGACGCGGAAACCTGCAAACACAATAGATGCCAGGATCAGCCCAAATCGAAGAAGCTCTTGCTGGTCGCGGTTACTGCCTCGGCGAAATCGGCTGGGTCCATTCCTTCTAGTTCGGCCAAACGCCGGGCCGTGTGGGTCATCAGGGCTGGTTCGTTTATCTTTTGCTTTCGCATCGGCTCCGGCGACATGTACGGGCAATCGGTCTCGAGCATCAGTCTGTCGGTCGGCACAATCTCGGCCGCCCGGCGGATTTCGTCGGCGTTCTTGAAAGTCACCACCCCGGTAAGAGAGATGTAGAAACCGTGATCGAGGATGATTCTCGCCTGCTCGGCCGTGCCGCTAAAGCAGTGAAAGACGACTGCCCTGAGCCTGCCTTCGAAGCCGATGAACTGCTCCAGGATGTCCATCGTATCTTCGAATGCCTCCCGGCAGTGAATAATCACAGGCAGGCGCAGTTCGCGGGCAATTTTCAACTGCGCGGCGAAGGCTCGCCTCTGGTCGGATTGATCTGAGAAGTTGTAATGAAAGTCCAGCCCCGTCTCGCCGATGGCGACGACCTTCTCACTGGCGGCGAGTTCCTTCAACTCGGTGATCGTCTCGCCCGCAAAATCCTTGGCCTCATGCGGATGAACCCCGACGGCAGCGTACATATTATCGAACCGCCCAGCCAGCTCGACCGCCTTTCGGCTCTCCGGCGAATCGGTCCCTACAGTTATCCACCCGACCACCCCCGCGGTGATGCTGCGCTGGACAACCGCGTCGATCTGGCAGGCCAACTGCTCAAACGTCAAATGACAATGCGTATCAATCAGTTCCATGATCTCTAGGGCACAAAAGCACTTTCGTAATGCCTGATCTGCACGGGGCCCTTTTGGCCTAATACTACTGTCACTACGTCGAAACGCAGGGGGCGGTCTTCAATTCCCTCGGTGGCAAGGAAGTAGCGTGCGGCGCGGACCATTTTGGCCTTCTTGCCAGCGGTAATCGCCGACTCGGAGGCGCTGAAGCTTTCGTCCGCTCGAGTCTTTACTTCAACGAAGACGATAGTCCGGTCGCTATCGACCATGACAAGATCTATTTCGCCGGTTTTGCAGGTAAAATTGTGGGTGAGGGTCTTGAGGCCCTTGCGTTTGAGGAACTTCTCGCTGCGTCTTTCCCCCCATTGGCCGAGCAGCTTCCTGTCCGATAGCAACCTGTCTCTGTTTGGCAACAGGTTCAGCATCTCGCACCTCGTTAAATCAGTTTTGAGTTCTGAGTTCTGAGTTCTGAGTTTTGAGTGTTGAGTATTGAACTCGCCCATCCGCAAACTCAAAACTCCTTCTCTCGTCACTTGGAGACGGTGTGCGTGCTGTGCCGCTGGGCCAGCTTGACGGCCTTGCCCGTCCGGCCTCGCAGGTAGTAAAGCTTGGCGCGTCGGGTCTTGCCACTTCGGATCGCCCGGACATCGAGCACGTTGGGAGAATTGATCGGGAAAATCCGCTCTACGCCCTCGTTGTTGACGATGCGCCGGACCGTAAAGGTTTCATTAACACCCCGGCCCTTGCGGGCGATCACCGTGCCGGTGAATATCTGCGTGCGTTCCTTTTCGCCCTCTCTGATTCGGCAGCGAACGTCAACGACATCGCCTATCTCGAAGTAAGGAACCTTCTCCTTGAGACTCTTGCTTTCAACTGCATCCAGTATTTCAGTTTTCACTGGTCTTTCTCCTATTCTGCATAGTCGTTAAAGAACAATCTCTAACGAATAGAAAACCAAGCTACCCGGCCTCGCCGCGAGTAACCGGCTCTCGCGAAGCACCTTTGACAAGATACAAAAACCTGAATATTAACTATCTCGTGGTCAAAACACAAGCAAATTCTCAAAAATTGCCGCCCCAAGCCCATTTGCGGTCCTGTGAGGCCCTTAAATGCATTGAAATGGCCTATTGCTTCTCCTTTTCAACGGGCCAGTTGACCGATTCCGTTCGGGCGGTCTTCAGGTAGGCCTCGAACTTAGCCACCACGTCGGGACGCTCGGCAGATATGTCATGCTCTTCTGCGATATCTTCGGCGAGATCGTAAAGCTCCAGCGGCTTGCCCGGCGCCAAACGAACGGCTTTGTAGCTGCGCCAGCGCGCCGCCTGTTGGAAATTACTCTCGAAGAATTCCCAGTACAGGAATCTGTCGTCGGTCTTCTGTTTGGCGCCGAGCAGCGCCGGCAGGACGCTGATGCCGTCAATGTCTGAAGGCCGGGTCGCGCCGGTCAATTCGGCCAGTGTAGGCAGCAGGTCAGCGAAGTACCAGACCGCATCACTGGTCTTGCCCGCGCCGACTTCGCCGGGCCAGCGGACGATCATCGGTGTTCGGATGCCGCCTTCATACATGTCGCGCTTGCGGCCGCGCAGCGGTCCGGAACTGTCGAAAACTCTCTCCCAGCGTCTCGCCGCGCCGTTGTCCGAGCAGAAGAACACGAGGGTTCGCTCGTCGATTCGGAGCTCTTCGAGCAGCGCCATAATCCTGCCGACGTCGCCATCCAGTCGCGTAATCATCGCCGCGTGCACTTTGGCATCGGCAGACCACGGTTTGTCCGCGTAGGGTTCGGTGCTGGGTATTTCGTATTTCGCGTGCGGGACCGTGTAGGGCAGATAGAGAAAGAACGGCTGACTTCTGTGCCGACGGAGGAAATCCAGCGCAAAATCCGTGAACATATCGTGCGTATACTGCTGTCGCCTGCCGTTGGCGTTTCCTTCGAGCATCTGCTTTTCTTCGTCGCGCCAAAGGTAGGGCGGATAGTAGCTGTGGGCGGCCTGCTGATTCAGATATCCAAACCATTCGTCGAATCCCTGCCGGTTGGGCACACCCGTCGTCTCAGGCTCGCCGAGCCCCCACTTGCCGGTTATGCCGGTGACGTAGCCTACCTGCTTGAGCACCTCGGCGACGGTGACATCGCGGACTTCGAGCGGCACGCGTTTCTGCGGGCCGACACCTCCGACATCAGCCTTGTTGCCCCGCACGCGGGTATGGCCCGTATGCAGGCCGGTCATAAGGACGCTTCGCGATGGCGCGCAGACGGTCGAGCCGGCGTAGCAATCGGTAAAGCTTGTACCCTCTTCGGCGAGCTTGTCGATATTGGGCGTCCTTATCTCCCTCTGCCCGTAACAGCCCAGATCGCCGTAGCCCATGTCGTCGGCCATGATGAAGATGATGTTGGGCCTTTCCGGCGAATCTTTGCCCCCGGAAAACTCACTCTCACACCCGCCCGCGGACAGCATCGCGGCCGCGGCGCTGCCGGTCGTCAGAGACAAAAATTCACGTCGATTCACTTTCTTCATTTTGACCTCGCTGTTAGTACATGTTCAGGACATTGACGTCCAAACATCCTTTTGCTCTACTATAGATATAAGGACAAGGGCACGAGATATCAAGAAAGAAAGCCGGGTCTGCTCGGCGAAGTGCAACAAGTACGAGCATTTGTGGATTCCACATCAAGTGCGGAATGACAGGAGGAAGCAATGGCCATTCACTCAAGTATTGTCGCTGCCCTTGAGCAAATCCGGACGCCATTTCTTTGTTCTTTCGAGAGATTGCTGCCGGCGCCATTCGGCGATTTTGGCGTGGTCGCCGCTCAGGAGGATTTCGGGGACCTTCATGTCACGAAAGACTTCCGGTCTCGTATAGTGGGGGTATTCGAGAAGGCCAGCGCTGAATGAATCGTCCTTGGCTGAGTCTTCATCGCCCAGAGCGCCTTCAAGAAGTCTGACCACTGCATCGACGATTACCATCGCAGCCAATTCTCCGCCGCTCAGGACGTAGTCGCCTATCGAGATTTGCTCAGCGCCTAGCCCAGAGCGGATTCGCTCGTCGAACCCTTCGTACTTGCCGGCGATTAAGATCAGGCGTTTTTCGGCGCTTAGTTCGAGGGCTTTCGCCTGGTTGAACGGCCGGCCCTGCGGTGTGAGCAGGATGACGCGAGCCGCTTCGGATGACAGGTTTTGCACGTGCTCGAAGCAGTCAAAGACGGGACCGGGCATCATTACCATGCCCGGCCCGCCGCCGTAAGGCTTGTCGTCGACCTTTCTGTAGTTGTCCGTCGAAAAGTCTCTTATGTCGGTGAGAGCGATTTCAAGAAGCCCATTGTCCTGAGCCCTCTTGACTATCGAGCAGCTCAAAGGCGATTCGAAAACCTGCGGAAAAAGCGTAAGAATATCTACCCGCATCACTCTCATCAATCAACAGGTAGGATGGGCAGGTTTCCTGCCCATGCGGTTCGGCTTACGCCATTAACTGCATGGGCAAACGAGTTGCCCATCCTACGGCTGTGGTTATTACTCTTTGGTCTCGTCCTCGGTTTTTTCCTCGGCTGCCTCGGCCTCAGGCTTGTCCTCGGTCGCTTCGGGCTCGGCCTTCTCTTCGGCTTCGGCCTTAGCCTTCTCCGCAGCTTCCGCCTCAACCTTGGCCTTCTCTTCCGCCTCGGCTTTGGCCTTTTCTTCGGCTTCCTTCTTGGCCTTGGCGTCGGCGTCGGCTCTGGCTATCGCTTCGGCGTCGGCTTTGGCCTCGGCGTCGGCCTTGGCTTTCTCGGCGGCTTCCTTTGCTTCGGCGTCGGCCTTTTCTTTGGCGGCCTTGGCATCGGCCTCGGCTTTGGCCTTTTCCTCGACGGCCTCGGCGGCTTTCTTAGCCGCTATTCTTTCAGTATTGTCGAAAGGCTTGCCTTTGGCCCGGGCGATAGCCTTGGCCTTGGCCCTGCGGGCGTCCTTTTGCTCGGCGTGCTTGCTCTTAATACCCTCGCGGAGCAGGATCTGTGCAACTGTGTCGGACGGGATCGCCCCCTGCTCGAGCCAATACTTTGTGCGTTCGTGGTTGAGCACGATCTGCTTTGTCGGGTCCTTTGCGATCGGGTCATAATGACCCAGCTTCTCGAGCACCCTGCCGTCGCGCGGCGTGCGGCTCTCGATCGCATTGATCCTGTAGAATGGTCGATGCCGTCGGCCCATCCTCGTCATTCTCAATTTTACTGCCATGTTCTGTTCCTTTCTCTATTCTATCATCAATTCCCGTGACCTCTACATTGCGGTCACGAAACACGTTTGCAATTCAGGGCGTAACCGTTGAAGAAAATCGCCAGGTTAGCCTGGTCGATCTGAGCATCGGCGGCGAGCTTCTGCACCTGCTCATCAGTCAGCCTGTCGGCGTTCAGCTTCTCAGCCGGTGTCATTATCGCTACTGCCTTGGCCAATTGTTCCAACTCTTCTGCGCTCGGGGCGGCGAGCATCGCCAACTCGCTGGCGCCTTCGATATCCTTGAACTGATTTCGCACGAGCCTGCCGTACTCATCATCCGAAAAGCGGGCGACTTTTTCAAGGTATTGCTCGATTGTCATCTTTCTTGTTACTGTCATATCATTCTGGTCCCCTGATGAATTGAGGAGCCATTTGCATTAGTTCATCGTTTTCTTATCTTTCCTCTTCGCTTTATGACTCTCTTTCGTTTCGATCGCTGCTTGATCTTCCTGCCCGATGACATCATCTGGCTGAGCGCCCCCATGTTCAGGCCGCCCTTGAGCAAATTCCCGAGCCCACCGAGGGCGCCGCCGCTGAGTTTCTTGAGCATGTCTCTGCTGCGTTTGAACGTCTTGACCAAACCGGAAACATCGTGAACCTGAACGCCGGCCCCGGCGGCGATTCGCCTTCGTCTCGACAAATCTATCAACTCCGGGTCGCGCCTTTCCTTCAGCGTCATCGAGCGAACGATCGCTTCCATCTGCCCGATTTCACTTCCGTCGAGGTCCAGATCGTCGAGCTGGCCGCCCATGCCCGGCATCATCTTCATCATGTCCTTGATGCCGCCCATTTTCTTGACGGCCTGCATCTGCTTGAGGAAGTCGTCGAAGCCAAAGCTGCCCTTGGCCATCTTCTTCTGCAGCTTGACTGATTCGGCGGCGTCGAAGTGCTCCTGGGCCTTTTCGACCAGCGACACGACGTCGCCCATACCCAAAATTCGACCGGCCATCCGGTCGGGGTGAAATTCTTCGAGCTTGTCGAGTTTTTCGCCGACGCCGATGAACTTGATGGGCTTTCCCGTAACCGCCTTGACGCTCAGCGCCGCTCCGCCTCGGGCGTCGCCGTCGAGCTTGGTGAGGATGACGCCGTCAAGCTCGAGACGCTCGTTGAACTCCTTGGCCGAGTTAACTGCGTCCTGACCGGTCATCGCATCGCAGACCAGGTATATCTGCTGCGGGGTCACCGCTTTGGCCACGTTGGCTACCTCGTCCATCATGTCGGTGTCGATGTGCAGCCGGCCGGCGGTATCGAGCACGACCACGTCGTGGCCGTTTTCCTTGGCGTGCTTGACGCCGTGCTTGGCAACCTTTACGGGGTTCTTGCTCTGCTCACTGTAAACGTCGATTTCCAACTGCTGGCCCAGGACGATCAACTGGTCGATAGCGGCCGGTCTTTGCAGGTCGTCGGCGACCAGGAGCGGCTTTTTGCCTTTCGAGACCAGGTATTTGCCAAGTTTGGCGGCCGTCGTGGTCTTGCCGCCACCCTGCAGGCCGGCTAACATAATCACAGTAGGCCCGGGCGAGACAAAATAAATCTGCGTATCGACGGGCCCCATCAGTTTGGTCAGCTCGTCGCTGACGATCTTGACCATGACCTGGCCCGGATGGAGGCTCTTTATGACCTCGGCGCCGAGGGCCGCCTGCGAAACGTCCTTGCAGAACTTCTTGACGACGTTGTAGTTAACGTCGGCTTCCAGCAGGGCCTTGCGCACCTCGCGCATGGCATCCGAGATATTCGCCTCGGTAATCCGCCCCCGGCCGGAAAGCGACTTGAAGACCGAGTTAAATTTTTCCGTCAACGACTCAAACATGGCTCGATTCTCGATTCCTGGGCATTAGAGCCCAGTCATTCAGATAAACCCGGAAGTATAAGGCCCCCAAGACCATTCTGCAAGAGCAAAATCGTCCAAATCCGAGGATATGAGGCTGCATCGTGAACTTGCCGGAAGGCTTGAATGAAGGGAGAAGGCAAGACAGGTGAACAGAAAAGCAGGATAACAGGGGGTGGGTATCAGGACAGCAGGGAATCAGGCGGCAAAGAGCATTGGAATATCCAATATCGAACAAGGAATATCCAATGTCGAAGTGTAACTTAGCGTCCCATCGACTACGCTCAGGGCATGCTTGGTGCCTTTGTGGCCGTGAGGGAATCGTGCAAAACAAAGCGAAACTGGAGGCTACCACCAATGAAATGGTGGCGAAACGCGGACAGCCATCTCGGTGAATGGGCGCCAGTCGAGGTTTCCATCGACGTAGAGGATGTTGCCGCCTTCGGGTCTGCCGTGCCTGAGATGGTTGGTGCGGTCGAATATCTGCCATCGCCCGTACGTTCCGCCCTGGACCTCGGTGAAACTGGCGGTCTCGGCGTTGGCGCTTGTGCTGAGGGTCGCGTCGACAACAAGCTCAGTCGACGCGGGCTGTTTGCAGTTGAGCGTAGTGACCCACTCTTTTTCGGGTGTGCCCTCGGGATGATAATTCCTGCCGTTGCGGGTATCCATCATCCAGAAATAGCCGGTGACTCGGAACTGGTTTTCCCGGCCGGTCTTGGGTTCTTCGAACGTATCAGGATTGGCCGTAATCGGAGCGTTCTGGCTGAACTGCCACAGATTTGCCATCTCCGGCGTCTTGGTCGGGTCTGTGGGGCAATAGAACGTGCGCCGGTCGCCACCGGTTGCGATTATATAGTCAGTCGTAGCGTAGGAGACATCCCACATCCAGTTTCCCGCTGCGTTCAGCGGCAGTTTGGCGTCGTTCTCGGAGCCATACATGTTCAAGCTGATGCCGACCTGCTTGAGGTTGTTCTTGCAGACGACTTTCTTGCCCTGCTCCTTGGCCTTCTGCAGTGCGGGCATGAGTATCGCCATCAATAGCGCTATGACAGCAATCACCACCAACAACTCGATTAGCGTAAATCCTCGCCGCTCGTGCATGGCCTCACACCGCCTTTCCTGTAAAAATCTGCGTGTAGACAATATCCAGATATTATACCCATTTCGGACGATAAGTCAAAGGAGATCCGCTCGCGATTGTGCGTATTTTCAGCAGAGCAATTGTGATAAGGACTGTGCATGAAATAGATTCTCGAGTTTGGGGGCCAAGTGTGCCGCAGATTTGGCTGCGAACGATTGAGTGGAGCCGGAACTGTAGCTATTCTACAGTGAGGACTCCACGATTGAGGAGCAGCCGAAGATGCGGTGCAATTGGGCAGCCAAAACGGGAAGTTATTTCATGCACGGTCCTAAGCTTGCCCGTCGCATGATGTTGGAAGGGACGACTCTTGGCGCCAGTGGCAGCGTGTGGCTCTGCTGGCCACCTGTCGAAGAATATGCTTGCGAATTCCCCGGGGCGGGTGTATCCTATGTAAGGCTCAGGCCTGCGGTGGTTCGTGACCCCTGTAGGGATTTTGGATGCCATCCGGATATCTTTGGAAACAACGGAGTTCCATAAGAAGAAGTTCTTTGAGCTTTTCACGGAGGAGCACTATGAAAGGCAAAATCATCGTCTTTGCGGTGCTGGCGGTTCTCGCCGTCACAGCGGTCTTTGTGTTGCTGGCGATTGCAGCCAACGAGCCGCCGATCGCCGAATCGGGCGAGGTAACGACACAGGAAGATACGCCTGCGTCAATCGTGATAGCGGGCAGCGATGAGGACGCCGACCAACTGACCTTCAGCGTAGAAACAGGTCCCTGGCACGGGCGGCTGAGCGGGACGGCGCCGGAGTTGACCTACAGCCCGGAAGCCAACTTTAACGGCTCGGACAGTTTTTCCTTCAAGGTCAATGACGGCAAGGCCGACAGCGAAGTCGCCGCCGTCTCGATCACGGTTTCACCCGTCAACGATTCGCCGAAGGCCAACGATGACGATGTGAAGGCACAGGAAGATGCGCCGATAGCAACCGTCAAAGTGCTGGCAAACGACACCGACCCAGATGGTGACAAACTGATGGTGATCAATGCCACCCAAGGGACCAACGGCTCGGTCACCATCGGCACCGACAGCACGCTGGCTTACACGCCCGACAGAAACTTCAGCGGGACCGATACCTTCACCTACCAGCTCAGTGACGGCAGCGGTGGAACCGACAGGGCAAGCGTGAATGTCACAATCGATCCGGTCAATGATGCACCTTCGATAACATCGAAGCCCTCGGAGACAACCAGGGTATGGGCATCATACGCTTACGATGTTGAGGCCAAAGACCCTGATCCTGGAGATTCGCTAATCTATTCGCTGACCAAGAAACCCAAAGGCATGACAATAGACCGAGACACGGGATTGATCGAGTGGAAACCTACAAGCGCCCAATCGGGCGATTTTGAGATATCGGTTAGAGTCTTTGACAGCAACAGCACGCGGGCCTGGGACACTCAGACGTTCACCACAACGGTAACGTCTCTTACTTCACCTTTGACGAATACCTTGACCGTAGCAGACTGTTTCAGTCAAAAAGGCTCGGAGACATTTTCGGCAAAAGACAAGATCACTGTAGTCGAAGCCAGCGACGACAGCAGGATCCAAATCGAGCCTCGCTCGTACACGTGCTATAAGTTCGGCAATGCTTCCATCCCGACAGGTGCTTCGATAATCTCGATCATTGTCTATGTCGAGCACTTCGAAGAACAGTCGTTTCGCGATGGGAAGCTGCATTGGAGCATCGGGACCGGCTGGCCCGACAAACCTGTGGTCTGGGCCTCAACAGAAGCTCTCGTGCGGCGGGGCCAGAATAATGAGGCGAAGGACGCATGGGACGTCACAAGCTCCGCCGATACACCCCAAAAGGCAAACTCGCTTTGTTTGCAGATCAAGAATGACGACACCGCAAACAACAAAACGCTGGTCGATTCGGTCAGTGCCGTGGTTAAGTGGTATTGAATTGGCCAGATAAAGGCAAAAGGGGCAAAGGGCCAAAGGCACAAAGTTATAGCAGGCCGCTCTGTGCCTTTGTGCCTATGTTCCTCTGTGCCTGTGTTCGGCAATTTTGCATCCTTCGACTACACTCAGAGCCTGCCCTGAGCCTGCCGAACGGGACATGCTTTACATTTTGATTTCTTAATGTCCTCGCCGTCTGCGCAAAAGGCAAGAAACCCATTTGGCATTGAGCAAAATATCGCGTATGCTTTAGTGAGAGAAAGCGAAAAGTACGAGGGAGTCAAGGGGCTGGAAATCTGACAGAAGTTCAGGCGCCGCTTGGCATCATAATACTCCTTTCTTCAAATGGGGGGCTGGTCACCAGGGTCAGCCCTCAGTTTTTATGCGCGGTCATATCAGCTCATCAATCCAGGTCCGGCATTTCTAGCTGGACTTCTGCATAATCGCCCAATCGTGTTTTGCGCAAGAGGCCGTTCTTAAAAGGGTCGAAGACTCACCATCTTTGGCCAAGAACTCCGGTTTGCTTTCGCTCTATCAGGCGTTCACGTCCCAAAACAATTCTGTTATCGACAGCATAGTGACACATATCACAAGAACTTCGCTCACACTCCAATGTTGCTGCGAAAAACTCTTGACTTTTGCGGACGAATGCGGTAAACTTATGTGTAATATGTAAGTTTTGGGGCGGTTAATTTGAACTGGGGGGTTCTCAAGTTTTCCTCTATT
The DNA here is from genome assembly GCA_964562575.1 of uncultured Pirellulales bacterium. GTDB lineage: Bacteria > Planctomycetota > Phycisphaerae > Sedimentisphaerales > Anaerobacaceae > SG8-4. The sequence continues at coordinate 29,099 of CAZLTY010000007.1, read as the reverse complement.
GAGCACCCGGATTTAGCACGGTTGGTTGCCTGGCAACGAACCATCTGCTGTGGGTGGTCCACAGACAGTAAGCGAGATAGCATTTTCCATTACATTTGCGGAGTGAGGAAATGATGAGGTTGAAAAATACTTCCACGACCCTCTTTATTGTGGCGCTGCTCCTATGTCTGCCTTGTGCTGTGCAAGCTTATCCTGTCAGCACTGTGGAAATTGTAAACACCGGCAATGCCGCAAGCGAGACAATCACCGTCTGGGGCGGCGGCCTCAAAGGCGTCGATGTCTATGCTGGTGTCTATACGTTCGACAAGACCGCCGGTACAGGTGAAGGAAAACTCTGGGACAACGGCCTTGTCACCGGATTCTGCACCGAGCTTAGCGAGACCGTTCCTACGATCACATCGAAGTACAGCGTCATTGAACTGGAAGGCGGCCCCGTGCCGACGAGCTTTCTCGGCGGACCGATGGGCAAAGCCAAAGCCGACTACATCAGCGAGCTGTGGGGGCGGTTCTATGACTCGAGCTGGGCGTCAGAAGGCCCGTTCACGTGGAAGCAGGACAGTCAGGCATCGGCCTTTGCCAGTGCGATATGGGAGATAGTCTACGAGGATCTTCCCGCAATCTCGGCCAAGTGGGATGTCACGGTCGACGGCACGGCGGGCAGTGGCGGCTTTGCCAGCAAGTGGGTGGATGCGGACCTCGCCAACGGCTGGCTGCACAAACTGGATGGTACGGGTCCTAAGGCGGATCTGCGAGTCTTTTCTTTCAACGGAAGCCAGGATTATATTGCACAAGTTCCGGAGCCGGCAACCATAGTCTTGCTCGGCCTCGGCGGTGCGTTCGGTCTGTTCGGCAGAAAAAGAAACGCTGCTTAAGCAATTTTAGCGAGAGGGAGAAGACAGAGCCGGCGCCGGAGGCGCAAGTCCGGCTAGCCGTCTTTGTTCGAAAACTGGGAACTCTTCGGAAGGGAAGAAGGATAATCATCGTTCATTAGGAAATTGATCGACAACGCCAGGCCGATCGAATCGTCGATCGGCAGAAAGGGGGGTACTTTGGTCAAGCAACATCATTACTGAATAAGTCCAACAGCTATGATCCGACGAATCGCCAAAACCGTCAGAGTTGCCGCAGATGGTCTGCGGCTCAAAGCCAATGGCGGCCAAAGGTCGGAAATGCGGCATGAACATGGAGAGGAATAATGAAGAAATTAGCAATGATCATTCTTGCATCTGCGCTTTGTGCGGGTACCCCGGCGTTTGCGACACCGAGCATTGAGTTCAGCCCCGGCGGCAGCACTTCGGGTGGCTGGAACTACGACGGTGTCGGAACGCTCAGTTTCGACCAGTATATAGCGGTCGATTCTGGGCTAGCCAGCAACGCCGATGCCTTGGTTGGCGCGTCGGTCTTTGTTCCCACCCTGACAGTGGGCGAAGGTCCGATCGGCACCTTCGAGGTCAAACCGCTGGGTAGTTCTGTGCTCACCGTCAGAAGCGAGGACTACTCGACGATCTACCTCAAGGCCACCCTCAATCCGGGCGACTTGGTCCCGATCGGAACGGTGGGCGGTCTCTACACCAGCTTCACATCAGATTTGACAGATGTGCTGGTAACCGACGAAGGCAAAGCTCTCGGCTCGGCCGTGCTGACCGCAATCGCCAATTCGGGCTTGACAACGCTCGATTTCGAACTCTCGCTGCAGGGCGGAAGCGGAACGAACTATCGCAGCCTCAGTGAGATGCTCGCCGGTGGCTTTACCGGTGGCAACGGCTTCAGCGGCGCCATGACCATTCCAGAGCCGACAACGATTGCCCTGCTGACGTTTGGTTCGCTGGCCCTGTGGAGAAAGCGCAAAACGCCACCAACCCGCTAACTAATTACTCGTACTGTCAGGGCTGCGGGTATCATGCTCGCAGCCCTTTATCTCGCGCACAGCGAGGCCTACAAGAAGAGAAAGATTCGGAGCTGCGACATGATTATTCTACGGTTCTTGTGCAAGGTGTTTCTTGATCTCTGCGGTTCGAAGGGAACGCTCTCGGACGGCATCGACTCACACAAATGGGAAAGCAAAGCCGAGATTACCAGAAGCCTCTCGAGCAGGGCTCAGTAGAATCCCCGAACCAGAGGATCGGACTGGCTCGTCACAGGTCCCAGTCTTTCGAGCTTTTCAAAAACTTGTGCTGCAGGATGAAGCCTATCACCATCGTCACTATAAGAACTGTGGGCAAGAACCATTTCACATTGAAAACCAGCCTCTGGACGAGTGCTGCCGTTTTCGAATAGTTGTGCAGGACCGCCAGGGATCCCACCACAACCAAGCCGCTGCCCCACATGCTCGAAAAGAGTATGACAGCGACTTTGAAAATGATAAAGGATATCATACCGCCGGCAACCACCCCGATAAGGCCACCGGCCCAGATATACTGCTCGGGCAAACCGCAGGCGTACCATATCCCTCCGGTGAGTATCCCGCCCGCGATTGCACCTAATATACTGACTGCCCAGCGCATCAGAGGCACCGATAGGACCGCCAGTACCCCCATGCCGACCAGTCCCCCCATAAGCTGGTTGTTCAAGCCGTTAATCTTTTCAACCATCGCCATTCCCATGACAAGGCCCAGGAGCCCGAAATTGATGACCACCAATATTTTAAAGACGCGCCAGCCGTAAACAAGGCAGACCACCCCGAAGGATATAAAGGTCGCCGCTTCGAGCATCCCCAGCGAAGTGATTTGCTGCCAAAACCGGGCGATAGGCACTACTGCCTGTTCGGTCGCCTCCGGGTTTGCATTTGCAGTTGCCTGTGCGAGGATAGTAAGGCAATCCATTATTCGACTCCTTGATCTCTATTCACTTGATTGGCGATACCCTGCCGTCAGTTCATTACTATTTATCGGCCCATTTGCATAGTTTTCGTTAGCCTGCGAGGCCGCGGGCTCCGGCCTGAGTGTGTCAGGGAGAAGATCCGGCGCCTAAAACTCTTGATAAGTCGGCAACAGACGCTATTGTTGCTGTGGACTGTTCGAATAAGAATTGATCGTTCATGAAAGCAGAAAACCCGAACATGAAGTTAATGGAACCGAGCTTTGCACCCTGGGAGCCCGAGAAGGATCGCTCGCAACAGATAGCCGTGTTAATGAGCGGCGGGGTTGACAGCAGCGTGACGGCTCATCTTCTCAGAGAGCAGGGCTGGGATGTGCTGGGTGTTACAATGAAGATCCCCGTCTCATGTGAGACGAACGTCAGAGGATGCTGTGGAGCGGACGCCGCTCTTGTCTGTAACGAATTGAGTATCCCGCATTACTTTGTCGATGTCACCAGGGATTTCGAGGAGCTTATAATCAGACGATTCCGGCAATCCTACGCCAGGGGCGAGACCCCCAACCCTTGTGTCGACTGTAACACACTTCTGAAGTTTTCGCTGTTATGGGACTTCCTGGCGGAGACTTTCGCAATCTCGTATCTTGCCACGGGTCACTACGCGCGCGTTTCCAGAACTGGCGAGCGATCGTATCTCGCGAGAGCAAAAGACAGGACGAAAGACCAGAGCTATTTTCTATATGGTATTGCCTCAGACAAACTTGACAGATTTGTTTTGCCGCTGGGAGAATTAACAAAAGAACAGGTCCGCTCAATCGCGCGGCAGTTGAATCTGACCGTGGCGGAAAAGGCCGAGAGTATGGAATTGTGCTTTGCTGGCGAAGGAGATTACAGGTCCGCCCTGATCGGCTCCGAGGCCAACCGCGACGGCGACATCACGGACATGCTGGGCAACAAGATAGGCACACACAAGGGGATCGCCAATTACACGCTCGGCCAAAGAAAGGGTATTGGTTTTGCCGGCGGCAAGCCGCTTTATGTAGGCAGGATAGATGCACAAACAAACACAATAGCGTTGGGCGCCAGAGAAGAGATTAGCCTCAGCACCGTCAGGGCAGACCGGATCAACGTGCTAATACCCCAAGAGCTTGTCGCTGGGCAGCGCGCCTGCGGCAAGATTCGTTCTTACGGTGATCCGGCACCATGCAGAATTACTGAAACTGGGAAAACTACTCTTACCGTTGAATTTGACGAACCTCGATTCGCCCCATGTCCGGGCCAGAGGCTGGTATTGTACAACGGCGACGACAATATCATCGCCGGAGGTACAATTCTCTAGGAGTCTGTCGGAGCACTCCGTCGTTGGCCCGAGAGCGAGCGGTTTTGTGACTGGCAAGGACGGCGAAGCAGGCGATATCGCTGTATATCGTCGATGCAGCCGGACGCCGACCAGTCGCAAAACAAGCCGCTCGAAGCCAGATCGGGTTCTCCGACAGGCTCCTATATATCAAGACTCCACAATTTGGAATCTCAAATTGTGGAGTCTTGAATTACTTCAGACAGAGCCTGTATCTCGATCTTCCTCGCCGGCAGCTACTTGAGAAGCGTAGCCGGGTCAAGGTTGGCCGACTCTATGCCCTTGAAGTACTGTGCAGTGCCGACCTTCAGCTCTATCGTGGCCTCCTCATCACAAGCGATGATGCCCTTTTCATGCATTTGCAGGGCGCTGATCGTCCACATGTGATTGACACTGCCCTCGATGGCGTGCTTCAATGCATTAGCCTTGTTATGGCCGTTGACAATGATGAGCACTTCCTCAGCATCCATGACAGTGCCAACGCCTACAGTCAGAGCCGTCTTCGGGACCTTGTTGATATCGTCGTCGAAGAATCGTGAATTGGCCACGAGCGTGTCGTATGTGAGGGTCTTTACGCGTGTTCTGGATGTCAGTGACGAGCCAGGCTCATTAAACGCGATATGACCGTCCGGGCCTATACCTCCTACAAAAAGCCTCACACCGCCCAATTCCTTGATCTTCTCTTCGTAGCGCACACACTCGGCTTCGGGATCCGGGGCGTTACCGTTGAGAATATTGACATTCTCTTTCTTGACATCAACGTGGCCGAACAGATAGGTCCACATAAACGAATGGTAACTCTCAGGGTGATCCTCCGGAAGGTCCACGTATTCGTCCATATTGAAAGTGACGACATTCTCAAACGAAAGCGTTCCGGCCTTGTTGAGCTTTATCAACTCCTGATATACGCCTAATGGCGAGGAGCCCGTTGGAAGACCCAGGACAAAAGGTTTGGCCTTGGTCGGACCGAAATCGTTGACGCTCTTGGCCACGTAATTGGCACACCATTGGGCGGCCAGATCATAATCCGGTTCAATTATCACTCTCATTGGTTCTTTTCTCCAAAATCCGTTAATTCTTGCCAGGTTCTGCCTGAGGGCTCCGTCGTCGGGTGCGAGATCGAGCGGTTCTTCGCCTGGCAAAGCTTGCCCCGAGCAACGCCGAGGGAACTGAAGCAAGCAATATTGGCTTTATCGTCGATGCCGCTCCCGGCACGCCGGGACAGCTAGGCGGAAAATAAGCCGCTCGAAGCCAGATCGAGTCGTCAGACAGAGCCTACAACACGAGCACTGATCTTACCCGGCCGATATGTATCCTGCAAACTTTTTCTAGGAGTCTGTCGGAGAGCCTCGTCGTTGGGTGCGAGATCGAGCGGTTTTGCGACTGGCAAGGACGGCGAAGCAGGCGATATCGCTGTATATCGTCGATGCAGCTCCCGGCGCGCCGGGACAACCAGTCGCAAAACAAGCCGCTCGAAGCCAGATCGGGTTCTCCGACAGGCTCCTAAGACCGAGCGTTTGCCCTACCCTTAGTTGCTGATATCGCGCAGCTTCTCCATTCGACCGATAAGTTTATCGCCAAGCGCCGTCTTGCTGACCATATGCTTATCGATCTCCAGGACAAAGCTGTTTTCGTCGAACGTCCCTCTGACCTGCTCGAAATCCGCTTGCCTGGTCTGTTGATCACCGTCCAGCCCGTATCCAATCTGGGCGGTGGGGGCGAATTCCTTCCTCGCATCGGCATATAGCATGCGGTCAAGCGCGGCGACTGCCGTTTTCCAGTCCGTGGCCAGTTCTATGATATCGTCGGCCGTCATACGGCTCAGCGTTTTGCCCAATCGCTGCTGCAAAACATTCGCCGCCCACGCCCATTCATACGCGGGGTAATCCCGGTGCATCGACTCAAAAGCCTCTGTCACCTCCTCCAGCATTTCAATCGCCCCGCGCTCGATATCTCCGAGCATATTCCCCACGGCTTTTTCGGGAGTGAACATTCCGGCCAGATCCACCCACTTGCCGGGTCCCACATCAGTCTGGGGCTTCAGCGCCTCTCGAAGGTCATCAACATCGTTCAGTTGCCGGTTTTCCAATCGCTTGATCAGGCAGTTGCCTAGGAACTTGTCAATACCAAGCCTGTAGAGTTCAATACCCTTGACCAGCGACGAGCCCTTGATCTTGACGCTGTGGTAAGTGAAGTATTCGGACGTTTCGCCGGAGGTGGTCCTTAGTTTCGCAAGCAGCTCCGAACCGTTGAGCATCTTTTGAACCGTGTACGGACTCAAGAGTCTGAAATTGATGCAGTCCAGCTTTTGAGGCGCCTTTCTCCTGTCGCGTCTGGGCCACTTGCGAACATCGCGGATGGTTCCCACACTCCTTAGGTTTACACCGGGAACAAGAATGCTCTCGTCCTCGTGTTCAATTAGGTATGAGAAAGGCAAGTCGGATGTATCGGAGTTTCTGTAGTGGCGGCCCATCACGACGGTGAAGGCCCCGACCTTTGCGGGCCAGAGTACATACGAATCGCTGGCGGTCTTGGAGCCGCGCTCGACAACACCTTGGTGGACCGGTCCGAACTTGTACATGTGGTTGCTCTGATTGGTTCCGCTTCCGGCGTTGAGAAAAGAAAACAGACCGGAAATCAGCAACGTGGATTTGTGATGCGTGACGGTGTATGGACCGGCAAATACCGCACACGCCTCACCGTGAAAACCGCCGCAGTTTGCGAAAAATACCGAGTTCTCCGCCGAATACTGCCTGGACAATACGGTGCCCTGACCTATGAAACACTTGTATATTATTGTCCCATCTGTGATCTTCGAGCCGCTGCAGGCTATAAAATGCTCCGCAAAGACCCCGGGTCCGATATAGACCGGATCTTCCGGGCAGCTATTGATCGAACCGTCATCTAACTTGTTGACTCCCTCTACGACCGCTGCCGGGCCCACTCTGACGTTCTTTATGATTCGGCAGTTGATAATCTTTGCGCCTTTGCCGACAAGGCCCGCCGAACACCTCACCGAGACTGCATAGTCCGCTATCATTTTTCGCAGCTTCTCGATAACTCTCGGTCGGTGACGATAAAACGCAAGTATGTAGGCCGTTTGAGCAGAAAGACGGTCGTAAATCGGTATTTCTCTGCCGCCCGCTTCGTTGACGACCGCAACTTCCAACCCATTGCCAAAACTGCTCTCGCCTTCCACCGCAAGCAAATCAATATTGTCTATGACGGCATCGTCTTCGATGACATAGTTGGCGAGATGGTTCCTGACTCTACTGATATACACGTTATCGCCAACGGTACAGTTGTGAATTGTCGCGTTGCTGATTCCAGTCGGCGCGGTAACGCCGCCAAAGAATGACACCTGCTTTTCGAAGACACCCAGCTTCACCTCACCTGAGAACCGCGTCGACTTAACGGTCTCTGCGCTAAAGCCGGCGGCCACCAGTACCTTCGACCAGTCATCGCAGGTACATCCCTGGTCGATTAACTGAGTGATTTGCCGGGCTGATATTGGACGGTGTTTCTGCAGGCATGTAATAGATTCTGAAGTCATGTCTCTTTCTTCCAAGTCTCTCAACTTGCTCGCGGTCTTTAAGAGCGGCGGAAAACCCTAGTGCTCGGCCTTTGATTTGGCCGCGGCTAGTTCGCCCTGAATCGGACCGGGTGAATAATACAGGCTGTGACTTCACAAATCAACAAATTTGTAACACCCCAACTGTTAAGTTGCTCGAGCAAGAAAGAACGTCCGAACTGGAGCCCGGTCAAAACCCACTTGCAGCATCGCAGAGTGACCAGACATAACTACACAGGTCTTTGTGTCACAGACGAACCAGAATTCTCGACAAAATCTGGAGTAGCAGGTTGGATCATGCCGATGTTTAATATACCATGAACTTGAACTTAATTAGGTGCGCGGTGCGGTTTGTGTCACCTATAGGGCTTCAGGGTTCAAGGATGGATTTTGCATCAAGGCAATGAAACATGTGCTCTATAGGGACAGAGCAATGCCAGACCAGGCACGAGTAGCAAAAGTATTGGCAATATTGCTGGCCTCGATGACAACCGGGGCGATAGTCTTATTGGCGTTGGGCCACAATCCTCCGTCCGCCGGCCCGTTCTCTCTCTGGACCTACTGCTCTCTGGACCCTGTCAAGGCGGTTATTTCCACACAAGAAGCACAATCACCAAACCGGTGGAACCGAATCGAGGTTTACTGCAGTGGCACGAGAGACGGCAACATTCGACGCTTAGCCTCGTTGAGAGGCCTGCCAAGTCCCCGAGATGCCAATTTTCACTTCTGTTTGTGTAACGGCTCAGGCGACCTGGACGGCCAGATACAGCCCACGGAGAAATGGCAAAAGCAACGGTCGGCCATCCCCGGCGGTGGCTGGTACGGCAGCGGCCAGACTATCCGCATCTGCATTGTCGCCGACAGCAAGACCTCCCGTGTGACCGATAACCAGATGAAGAGGTTGCAGGTTCTGGTCGAAGCCTTGTGCAAGAAGTTTTCCATCAGCCGCCAGTCTATTGGCTTGCCAAGTAACTGGAGCTGAATTGCCGTAAGCTAGCACCTCGCCCGCAAGAGCTCCTGTGATTTTGAAACGCCACGCCCAAGTTGTGATCCCGAGTCATGGACACTTCAGCCTTTCTTGCCCCAGACAAACGACCAAACGTAATAAACGGGGATGCCCGCTATAATGCTGCCGATGCTGTACATCGAGGGTTTCGGCCACTGCTTGAACGCAAAAACGGTCATGAAGAGGATCACGGCTATGAAGATCGCCGGCACAACCGGATATCCTGGCACGCGAAACGGTCTTTCCATCTGAGGCCGGCGCCATCGAAGGACGTATACCGCCACGATGAACAACAATGCGAAGATTGACAATCCCACAGCGGCATACTGGTACAGGTCCCTGAAATTCTTCATCGCGAACAGAATGATGATTGCACACAGGCTCTGTGCGATCATCGCGTACACAGGAATGCCCCCTTTCGGGCTGATGCGCCCCGCTACTGCGGGGAACAGCCCGTCCTTTGCCATGGCGTAGTAGACGCGCGGGCCCGTTATTATGAAAGCGCTGACAGTAGCCAGGAATGTCAATCCGACCAGGACCGAGAAGACACTGGAAACTCTGGATCCGAACAGATTCTCAACTGCAGTTGAGGGGACTTGTGTCGCAAGGATTGCCTCACTGTCGGTACTTGCATCGATGTAGAATACTACATCGGACAGATCTACGGCGTAGGCGAAAACCAGGTTGAGAGCCAGATACAATACTATGACCAGCCCGGCGCCCAGCAGCAGCGAGCGCGGGAGAATCCTGCCCGGGTTCTTGACCTCGCCGGCCAGATAGCTGGCGGCGTTCCAGCCGCTGTAGGCAAACATGACGTAGAACAACTGCGTGGCTGCGTCGCCGAGCTTTATACTTCCTATCGGCTGACCCTGGCCGATGTTTGACAGTTGTCCCTTGCCGAACAGAAACGCCAATACTACAAGAACGACGAACAGGCCAAACTTGAGAGTGGTGGTGAGGTTTTGCGTCCACGCGGACTGACGGTGGCCGACGAGATTGGGCAGTGTGATTGCGACAATTATGATCGCGGCGACGGCTTTGATCGCGAATCCAGATCCCGCCTCGGCCAATCCGAACGGCGTCAACAGGTACTCAGCCGCAATGTAGCCGGCCACAGCCAATGGCGCCGAAAAGCCGACAAAAAACGACGTCCAACCGGAAAGAAAAGCCGGCATAGGTCCGTATGCTTCGCGAAGGTAAACGTATTCGCCGCCTGCCCGGGGCAACGCCGCCGCCAGCTCCGCCACGCAAAGAGCACCGCAAAGGGCAAGTAATCCGCCAAGGGCCCAGAGCCCGAATATGAGCGGGTAGTTCTTGAGCGAGGCCATCATAAATCCGGGCGAGACGAGAATCCCGGTGCCCACCATGCTGGCAATTACCACGTAGGTCGCAGTCGACAGACCGAATCCTCGTCGCAGTTCTTCTTTGGGCGCTGCGCCCGGAGCTTGTTTGGCCAAATCCAGTGCCTCCGTTTTGCCACTATCGGTAGGCAAGTGGTCTTTATGCGTTCAGAGAATTCGCCAGCATCTGGTCCCAAATCTGGCGCTGTTCGATCAATGCTTCGAGACGATCCGGCACCTTGTCACTTGCTTCCAGCAACTGCCAGCCTGTCCAGCCCGTCTTCACCAGCAGATCCATCTGGAGCTGGTACGGGAACTGGGCGTCCTTGAGATTGTGCAGATGGAGCGTATCGCCCAGCAGATCCTTGACCAGGTTGAAATTGTGCTCGAATCCTTCTCCCTCTGTGTCCTTCATGGAGCTGTTGAGTTTCAACCTGACGCTGGGCTGGTCAACCTGATCCATGATTGCTCTAAGCGTCGGCAACTCGCCCACATTACCGTGCGCTTCGAGGCGGACTTGCTGGCCGCAATCGGCGGCGAAAGCACCTACAATGTTGACCGAATCGGCGATCTGGTCAATGGTCTGCTCTCGCGGAATACCGTCATGAAAACTGTTTGGGAAAACTCTTACGCCGCTTCCGCCTATGTCACGGCTCAGCATCAGATAGGCCTTGGAGTTTTCAATCGCCGCCTTGAGCTTGGCCGGCTCCGGCGAATCGAACCGTTCACTCGTGGCAACGCCCACCAGAGCAACAGGACTGTCCGCAAAACGCTTCTTGACCTCGCCGCGCTGCTGGACATTGAGCTCCAGCTCAACTCCGTGAGCGTAAGACTGGCTGGTCCGCAGCTCGACGCCATAGGCCTCGGCCTTGGAACAGTTTTCAATCAGAGCCGGGATGTCCCAGTCTTTGCCCCACTGGTAAGTAGTGAATCCGAAACGCGTCTTTGCATCGCTTTTTGACGGGCCTGCGATTGGCAGAGAATCGCACGAGACCAGAGCGGTGGTCGCAACGGCACCGGCGGTAGCGTAGAGGCCGCGGGCCAGGAACTGGCGGCGTGAGGTTTTCTTTCGATCTGAGAGCATACTTTGTATTCTCCTTCTGAGGTTAGCATTGGTTCAGTCGTTCGTCTGACGTTTCTTGAGTGTCACGCCGATACCGGGGCCCCGCTTGTGCAGGAAGATTGTTTCCAAGGCCGGATCGTTGGTGACGGCGTCGAGATAGCCCCGCATCCGCGACGCCATATCGCTCGTGTCGTGAGCCAGGATCAGTCCGCCCGGACGCACCAAAGGCAGCAGCTTATTGAGGTAGTCGAGGTAGCCCCCCTTGTCGGCGTCTATGAAGACGATATCTATTGGCCCGTCGAGCCTTGTGACTTGCTTGTGAGCATCTCCCTCGATGAGGGTGACAAGCTTGTCAACGCCGGCCCGTTTGAAATTGTCCCGGGCCAGAGCGGCCCGCTCGCGGTCGATCTCGAATGTCGTCAGCCTGCCTGCGGTCGTCCGCAGGGCCAGGCAGAACCACATGGCGGCGTAACCGTTCGACGTACCGATCTCGACGATGTGTTTGGCGCCGGCTACTTCGGCGAGCAACCTCAGCACCCTGCCGTCTTCGGGCGGCACACTCAGAATGTCGCTGTGCTCACCGACGAGCATCTGCTCGAGGACATTAAGGATTCTCTTCTCTTGCCCAACCGAAGAAAGGTGGTGGCTCTGCGTCAGCGTCACACTGGGCGCGTCATCGCTCTTTCGTGCTATCAAGCTGCCAACACTTGCCAACATGACCACCGCTGTTACAGCCAATATGGTCTTGCCTGACATTTGCCACTCCCTTTTTGAAATTGCCGTCGTTTACCGCCCGCCCCGGGCGGATATGCCCAGGATATGGACGAGTTCAATAGAGAACTCTATTGCGGCTGGCGAGAAATTTCCACAAAAATATGGAAAAAGCACTTTCGCAGCTATCCCACTCCAAGTCGCGTTAACTCACTCTTAAGCTGGTCTGTGTTTTCAAAGAGAATTGCACTTAGTCCGACTTCTCTTGCCCCCTGTATGAAACCCGGCTTGTCATCGATGAAAACTGTTTGCTCAGCCTTCGAACCGAGCCTTTCAACCGTAATCTCATAGATCTTCTTATCAGGTTTTGCAATTCCCTCAACACATGAAAATACGAGCACGTCAAGCATGTTGTAGTTCTGTTCGTGGAAGAATCCGACCGCCGGAAGCTCGGTATTGGACACCAGTGCCGTTTTGTGACCTTTGTCGTGAAGCGAAGTCGCCAGGGAGAACACCTCCGGCTTGGGCACGTACGCAGCCTTGAAGGCCTCATACCACAACGAACATGTTTCCGGTGCAGGCTTGCCGAGTTCGGCGCTTATCCGGCGCCAGAACATCTGCTCGCTGATCGCTCCTGTGTGGAACTCACCCAGGAGTGAATCATGTGCTGGTGTGTAATCATCTTGCGAAACACCGAAGGCGTCGGCGCAATACCGCAAAAGCCCCGGCCTGGGGTCGTCAATAAGCACGCCCCCCCAATCTAGTATGACAGATTCTATTGTCGCCATCGCAAAGAAGCCCGAAAACAACCAACGGTCATTATTTCCCCTTAGAGGGTGTTTCAAAAGTTGCTCTGGCTTCGCCCGGCTGCAAAGCCCCATGGCTTTGTCGGCCTGCATCGACGATAGAACCAACATCGCCTGCTTCGGCCTTCGTGCCCTGGGGCTTTTCGCTCGGGCTCGGGCCGACGATCAACTTTTGAAACACCCTCTTAGAGCTTGCCCCTTCAACTGCGTTCGGGGCAAGTTCTGAGCCCATCGAAGGGACAATACAGAGGTTCAGCTAACATATCAACACCTTTCTGCCTGCGCTGGCCGGAGCCTTTGGCCTTTGACGAACCACCAATCGCAGTCTATAATCGAAGCGATTCTTCTGAAACGCGAATCCTTTGAAACGCGAATCCTTGAGGTCGAATTATGGAACTTGTCTTAGCCGCTGCAATTGGCTTGATATGTGGTTGCGGTCTTGTCTTCCTTCTAAGGCAAAGGGAGATCAGACGGCTCGAATCAGCCACGCGCCAAAAAGATGAGCAAATTTCTCAATTCCAGGCCGAATGTACAAAATTGACGGTCGATCTCGCCAAGCTCGGTGAGCAGCAGAAAACCGCCGAAGAGAAAATAGCTTTGTGGAACGAAGCCAAAGAGAAACTGTCTAACGAATTCAAGGCGTTGTCCGCGAATGCGTTGAAAAGTAATAATACGCAATTCCTGGAACTGGCCAAGACGAACCTGGAGAAATTCCAGGAATCAGCAAGAGGAGACCTCGACAAACGCAAGCAGGCTGTGGATGAACTGATCAAGCCTCTGAAAGAATCTCTCAAGAATGTTGACGGTGCCCTTAAGCAAATCGGAAAAGACCACTCCGGCGTTAGGGAGAAGATCGAATCGCTTCTCACATCGGAGGCCCAACTGAAAAGGGAAACCGCCAACCTGGTGACCGCCCTGAAAAAGCCTACAGTGCGGGGCCGGTGGGGCGAAATGCAATTGCGGCGTGTAGTTGAAATCGCCGGCATGGTCAAGCACTGCGACTTCTTCGAGCAGCAGAGTACCGATTCGGATGCCGGACGCACCCGGCCGGACATGATCATAAGATTACCAAGCGATAGAACCGTGGTCGTCGATTCAAAGGCGCCTCTGGAGAGTTATCTGGAATCTCTGGAGACACCGGATGAGCAGATGCGGATTGAGAGACTGCGAAGACATGCCGGCCTGGTTCGTACGCACATTCGAAACCTGGCGGCCAAGAGCTACTGGGCACAGTTCCAGCCGACTCCGGAATTCGTTGTCATGTTCCTGCCCGGCGAGATGTTCTTCAGCGCTGCTCTCGAACAGGATCCCGGCTTAATTGAACTCGGTGTGGACAACAGAGTAATACTGGCGACTCCGACGACTTTGATAGCGCTCTTGCACGCCGTGGCCTACGGCTGGCAGCAGGAGCAGATTGCCAAGAATGCTCAGGAGATCAGCGACATAGGCAGGGAATTGTACGCGAGAATCTCCACTCTAACCGAGCATTTCAGCACCGTTGGGAGAAATATAGACCGAGCCGCTGAGGCCTATAACAAGGCAGTCGGTTCGCTGGAAAGCCGGGTTTTGGTCACCGCACGCAAGTTTCGAGAGTTAGGCTCGGCATCCGGAGATGAAATTGACATTTTGCAGCCGATAGAAAAAACCACAAGGATAATTCAGGCACTGGAGCCCACGGAAGATCCAGGCGACACGAACATGGGGACAGACGCAACATCGTAAGGCAAGCCAACACCATCGACCTCTGCAAATCAACAATTTGATAAAGGATACTTTTTATGTCTGAGAATTACGATTGCATTATAGTTGGGGGCGGACCGGCCGGTTTGGCGGCGGCTCTTTATGCATCTCGCGACCGGTTCAAGACGGTGATACTCGAGAAATTCATGCCGGGCGGACAGATCAACCTGACCGAAAGGATAGAGAACTATCCCGGCATCGAACGCATAGACGGGCCCGGCCTGGTGGCGCAGATGCAAAAGCAGGCCGAGAGCTTCGGCACCGAGATAAAAAACGGGGCCGAAGTTACCTCTCTGGAGAAACTGCCGGACGGCAAGATCGCCGTGATCTGCGACGACGACAAATACGTCGCCCGATCTGTAATTCTGGCCCCGGGCAGCGACTACCGCAATCTCGGCATACCGGGCGAAGAGCAGTTTCGCGGGTCGGGCGTCAGCTATTGCGGGACGTGCGATGCGCCGTTCTTCAGGGGCAAGCACGTCGTCTCTGTCGGCGGAGGCAATACGGCGCTGGAAGAGACCCTGCACCTGGCCAAATTCGCTGAAAAGGTAACGATGATACATCGCCGGGACGAATTTAGGGCGGCCGAAGTCCTGGTCGAGGAGCTTCTGGCAAAAGCCAACGAGCCGAACTCGAATTTGACTGTCAAGTACAGCACCGTTGCGACCGCCATTAACGGCCGCAACAAGGTCGAGTCGGCAACGCTCAAGAACGTCAAGACCGGCCAGCAAGAAGATTATCCGTGTGACGGCGTGTTCATCTTCGTCGGAATGGTGCCGAATACCGGCTTCTTGAAGGGTTTTGTGGATTTGACCGACAGCGGATTTATCAAGTGCGAATGTGCGTATCTTCGGACCAGCATCCCCGGAGTCTTTGTGGCGGGCGATTGCAGAATCGGAGCGGCGATGCAATTAGCCACGGCCGCGGGCGACGGCGTCGTAGCTGCCATGATGCTCAAACAATACTTCAGGGATCCGAATTGGTGGAATGAACCGGTCAGCGATGTTCTTCCGCCGGGCGGACGCTAGTAGCTGCCCACGGCAGCAGGGAATCAGCCATTAGTGGACTGGTTGATTAGACCGTTGCCGGTCGTAATCTCTAACTCACTAATTCACCAGTTCACTGATCATACTAATTCCTTGACGGGATCGTGTGGCCTGAGTATTATGGCGGCCAGATGGCTCGGTGAGGTGGCCGAGCGGTGATTTGCAGCGAAATCTCGCTTGAAAGGACATAGTG
Organism: uncultured Pirellulales bacterium; assembly: GCA_964562575.1. Lineage (GTDB taxonomy): Bacteria > Planctomycetota > Phycisphaerae > Sedimentisphaerales > Anaerobacaceae > SG8-4. The sequence continues at coordinate 13,452 of CAZLTY010000007.1, read as the reverse complement.
ATGGCTGGCAGTGTAATTGAGTTAACCGACGCCACTTTTGATAAAACTGTTCACGACTCCGATGTGCCCGTGCTCGTTGATTTCTGGGCGCCATGGTGCGGACCGTGCAAGATGATCACTCCCATCGTCGAAGAAATTGCCGACGAATATGCGGACAAAGCCAAAGTCTGCAAGCTCAATACCGATGACGCTCGCGACAGCGCTATGGAGTTCGGTATAAGTGCGATCCCCACGCTCATCTTGTTCAAGGACGGTCAGGTCCAGAAAAAATGGGTCGGCCTGACAAGCAAGAAGGACCTTGCTGCCGCGATAGACGAACAGCTCTGACTTGTTCACAAGGTCTCTTCACACCTGGTCGGCGACAAACGGCCATGAAAGTGCGAGAGAGAAATCCGGCAAACTATCAGGTCAACTACAACATCACCTTCATTTGGCTGGTTTGTCTGGTTGCGGCGATGGGGGATTGTTATTAGGCTATGACTGAGTGGTGATCGGCGTCCTCTGCGTGATCGGCTTGGCCGTTACCCCCAGGAAGCTTCCCGAGACCAAGGGCAAATCGCTGGCGGATATTCAGCGCGATTTGGTCGACTGAGAACCCCGATCATTGCCGCCGATGCTGCACTTTTGTGGGGATCTGCGAAACAGCCCTTGCCGAAAACGGGTTCCATCTGGTATAAAGGTCTGCCGGTGATGCAACAATTTGAGTATTTGGAGAAAGTAACACACGATGGCAGAGATCTTCCACAATCCGATCAACAGAAGAAGCTTCATAAAGACCAGCTTAGCCGCGATGGGAGCAATGGTCACTATTGGCACGGGCGGCGGCCGTGGGGCCGACAAGAATGACAAAGTGGTGACCCGGTGGGCCCTGTTGTCCGACACGCACATACCAGCGGACATCGAGAACAACTATCGAGGGTTCTATCCCTATCAGAATTTGCGGAAGGTCGCTGCGGAAATCACCTCGGCTTCGCCCGACGCAGTGGCAATCACGGGAGATCTGGCCCGTCTATCGGGACAACCGGGTGATTACACCAACCTCAAGGAATTGCTGAGTCCGGTTGCGGAAAAGACGCCCGTCTTCTTGGCGCTGGGCAACCACGATAACAGGCAGAACTTCAGCAAGGTCTTCACTGAAAACCCCGGGGAAAAACAACCCGTTAAAGGCAAACACGTTATTGTCGTCAAGGACGGCCCCATTCGCATGATCACTCTGGATTCGCTTTTGTACGCCAACAAAACGCCGGGACTGTTGGGAAAGGCGCAGAGGCAGTGGCTGGATGACTATCTGAACAAATGCGACGATACGCCGACGATCCTCTGCTTCCACCATACCATGAAAGACGGCGACGGGGACCTGTTGGATGTGCCGCGTTTGTTCAGTCTTGTCAAACCCATCCGGAAGATAAAGGCGATTCTTTACGGTCACTCTCACGTCTATGGATTTTCCAAATTCAGAGGAATCCACCTGATTAACCTTCCGGCGGTGGGATACAATTTCAGTGATACTCAACCCGTCGGCTGGGTGGAAGCTGACATGACCGCCAAGGGCGGCAAATTCACGCTGCACGCTCTGGCAGGAAACACTGACAATGACGGCAGCGTGCAGAGACTCACCTGGCGAACGTAATATGGTGCTTCCGATTGAAAATGCCCGTTTTTGCGTGGATAAGTGCCTTCATAATAACAGGGTATGGTTTTGCCCGCGGGAATTTACTACCCTTCAAGGGTAATAGGACGGATCCTTAAATGCTACTGTCAGCACAGATGCAGCAAAAACATTGGGCGGTTCGGACCCCGGACGATCGCTGTGCCGAGCTCGCCAAATCGCTCAAGGTTTCACCTCTCGTGGCCCAGGTCCTGATTAATCGTCAGATAACCGATGCCCAGACCGGCGCGCGTTTCCTCAGACCCAAACTTACCGACCTGATCGATCCGGCAGAGATGCCCGGGATCGCCCCGGCGGTACAAAGATTAAAACAGGCGATCGCAGGCAAGCAAAGAATCACCATCTACGGCGACTATGACGTGGACGGCATTACAGGCGTCACAATTCTCTGGCAAGTCCTAAAGCTGCTCGGCGCTGACGTAGATTACTATATTCCTCATCGCCTCGACGAAGGCTACGGCCTGAACGCCGAAGCTATCGAGACGCTGACAAAATCGGGCACCAGACTTTTGGTAACCGTCGACTGCGGCATTACGGCTTTCGACACGGTCGAGCTTGCAGGGCGTTTGGGCCTCGATGTGATAATCACCGATCATCATCAGCCCGATCGCGACTTGCCCGAAGCGGCCGCGATTGTGCACCCTGCGCTGGAAGAATCCTACCCGAATCAGGATTCAGCCGGGGCTATGGTGGCCTTCAAATTGGCGTGGGCCGTCGCAAACGAATTCAATTCGGGACGAAGACTCGAACCGAGATTGCGCGAATATATGCTCACTGCCACGAGCCTGGCGGCGATGGGAACTGTCGCCGACATCGTGGATCTGCGAGGCGAAAACAGGGTCCTGACAAGCTACGGTTTAAGAGCACTGCCGGACTCAAAGCTCTCCGGGATACAGGCCCTGATCGAGACGGCCGGGCTGACCGGCCAGACGCTCGATAGTTTCCACATCGGCTTTCGCCTGGCCCCGATGCTCAATGCAGCCGGCCGGATGGGACACGCGCGATTAGCCGTCGAGTTGCTGACATCGGATTCGCCAGTGCGCTCGACGCAGATAGCCGAATATCTCAAAGAGCAGAACAGCCAGCGTCAGCAGTGCGACCGCAAGATCTTCAAGCAGGCCTCTGCAATGATAGTCGAGCGAGGCCTGAACCACCCCGACCGCAAGAGCATCGTTCTTTCGAGCGAAAACTGGCACACCGGGGTGATCGGCATCGTCGCATCGAAAGTGGTGGACAAGTTCTATCGTCCGACGATTATGATCAACGCCGGAGATGCGGACAACGGCGTCGCGCAGGGTTCGGGGCGCTCGGTCCCGGGGTTCTGTCTGCTCAGCGCAGTCAAAGCATGCTCACAGAATCTGATCAACTTCGGCGGGCACACGATGGCCTGCGGTATAACCATCGAAAGCGACAAGATAGAGCAGTTTGCAGCCGAGTTCGAGGCCTATGCCCAAGAGAACCTCAATCAAGAGCAGACACTCGCCAAACTTAACATTGACGCGGTAGCTTCGCTAGATCAGTTCAAGCGAGAAACGGTTACCGAACTGCAATTGCTCGGCCCATTCGGCCAGGGCAATCCCGAGCCTGTCTTTGCGACAAAAGGCGTGCGTCTGGCGTCGCCCCCTAGAAGAGTTGGCGCAGGACGCGACCATCTTCAGCTTGTAATAACCGACAACACAACGACGATCCGTTGCATCGGCTTCAGGTTCGGAAAGCTGGAAAAGAAACTCCTGGAGCAAGAATTCTTCAACGTGGCATATCAGCCGCAGATCAATAACTACAACGGCAACAGCAACGTCGAATTCACAATCGCCGACATTCAGTTCGAATAAGGACCCTGCACGAAATAGATTCCCGAATTTGGGGGCCAAGTGTATGGTAGATTTGGTTGTGACGATTGAGTGGAACCGGAAGCGTAGCTGTTCTACGTTGAGGATTCCACGAATGAGGAGCAGCCAAAGATGCCGTGCAATTGGGCGACAAAACGGGAAGTTATTTCGTGCATGGTCCTAAGCGTCCAAAGCCAGAGATCACTTGCGTTTGACTATCGCTTTGCCGATCTCAAATTGCCCCATAGTGGTCACCAAGCTGAAGAAGTCACCGGGGTCGCCCTTGCCGGCAGCCAGCGCGATATGGCCCGCATCGTAGCCCCCCCAGCCAGAGCCCCTGAAGGCCGCGTCCAGTCCGATCCATTTGCCCCCGACATACGCCTGCGTCCAGGCGTGACCGCCAAAGCCGCTGGCCACGCCTCGCCACTCGCCTACGTAGCTGAGCCCCGTCACCACTTGGGCGGGGATCCCGACGGCCCTGCACAACGCCGCGGCCAGCACCGCGTGCTCGGTACAGTCGCCCTGCTTACTCTGAGCGACCTCGACTGCCGAGGCATATCCGACTGAAAGGTTCTTGTCCTCGACATAGTCCGCCACAAAAGCTTCGATTCTCTCGACGGCCTCGCCGGCATCCTTCGTACGGCCTACAGCTCGACGAGCCAGCTCGACTATTTTCTTATGATCGCTCTGGACAAACTGCGTCGGCTCAAGGTGCTCCAGGGCTTGCCTCTCATCGCCTTTGTAAGGAAACGCCACGCCCGAAGGCGCGGCAACGGGCTTGACCGTCATGATTACTGTGCCGTCGCCTGACTTTTGCACCTGCTGATTGTCGTTCGGCGGTATTGTCAGCTTCGCGCCGGCGATCGGATCCAGATGGTACGTCACCGACTCGGCCGAGTCGAGATTGTCAAGCGGCGTCGGGCTGTCGATGAACATCTTGTCCACTAACTCCACCACGTCATTCTTGCCCAGTGCGAATTCCTTCGGGCATGCCACCATTTCCATCGCCATCCCCATAGTCGGAGTGATGCTCTTTTGCAGGTTGAAATCGTCATCGTAATAACTCGTGCTGACAAGCTCACCCATCCCCGGCATGCTCAGAACAGTCTTTACCTCCGTCAGAGTCACGACCCTGCCTAACAGATCTACTTGCTCCTTGGTCCCAACGGTAGTCTTTGCATCAAGACCGCCCACCATCGAGGGTTCAAATATACGGCACGAATACTCGGTTCCTTCCTGCAGTCCTTTGGCCTCCACTAACAAACGCAATCCTTCGGCCATCAGGGCGCCGCTGGGCCAATCGACAACGCTCTTTTGCTCGGATCCTGCGGAACGGTTGACCAGAGCAAGTTTGCCGTCGCCTTGCAGCGTGCCGGAGATTTCCATCTTCATCATGCCTAAATCCTGGATGCTCTCAAAGCTAAGCGGCTTGCCGTCGGCAGTCTCGACCGTCTTTACGCTCATGGTCGCAGTCAGAGAAACACCGGCTCTACTTATCGTCAGGCTGACCTGCTCAGAAGATGTAACCTTACCGTCGCTGACCACTCGGTCCTGTCGGGCGTGGCCTGCCTTCTTGCCCTCTATGAATACGGCGAAGTAGTCGGTCTCACCCTGCTGGTCCTTCTCGGCCATGGTCTTGACTGATGCAGACTCTGCTGTCGACTGTGCGGATCTATCCGGCGCAGCTTGCTTGCTCTGAGGCTGCTGCGAATCCTTTATCTGCACCACGGATTCGGCCGGGGGTGAGTCCGATTTCTTGCCGCAGCCGGCCGTAGTAATCGCCGCCAATACAAAACAAATCCCAAGAAAGCATCTCGTTTTCATGATCAAGTTCCTTTTTTCAAATTCGTATGCAGATCCTTGTACGCCCGGATTATAAACCTAAAGGGCAGTCTCTAACCAGAACAATTCCGACCCGGCCGAAAATATACCCTTCAGGGTAGTAAACTCCCGCGAGCAAGATCATAAACTGCTATCTTAAAGCTACCTACCCGCGCAAAAGCGTGAATTTTCAATCGGCAATACAATAATTCGGCGCCGCCAGGCACACCACGGTTGAACTGCGCGGGCTTTCGGCTAAAATGGACAGAAATTCTGTTCTGCGTAACCATATGAATTTTGATGAACTCTTGAAACTGGTTTGCTCAGGCAACGGCCCGAGCATTTGCGTCGATTCGCGTGATGTCACCAACGGTGACATCTTCGTAGCCGTCAAGGGCACTGCCAGCGACGGCCACGATTTCATCGCCCAGGCCGTCGCCAACGGCGCGAGATACATCGTCTGCCAGCAAGAAACGCAATACGCAATGCGCAATCCTTTCCTGAGCGAAGTCGAAGGGACGAAATACGAGTCAATAGTCGTTGACGATACTGCGCAGGTCCCGGCGATCCTGGCACAGGCGGCAAACGGCAACCCGGCCGCGAAATTGACCAATCTGGCCGTGACCGGAACGAACGGAAAGACAACCGTGGCTTTTCTCGTGCGTTCGATTATCAGCGGCGCTGGTCACAAGTGCGGTCTAATCGGCACCGTCGTGTACGATACGTGCTCGGGTAACAGTTACGAAGCGACGCTGACAACACCCGATTGTCTGGAGATCGCCGCCAGGGGAGCCGAAATGGTGAGAAACGGCGCAAAGTACATGGTCATCGAGGCCAGCAGCCATGCACTATCTCAAAACCGTTTGTCCCGGATCAACTTTCGAGCAGCCGCCTTCACCAACCTTGCCGGTGACCATCTGGACTATCACAAAACCGAACAAGATTACCTGGCAGCCAAGACCAGACTCTTCTCGGCGCTTGGGCCGGACGCCACAGCAGTGCTGAACAGACAGGCTCGAGGAGCCGAATTCATCGGCGGCCAGACCAGCGCCGCGGTCTTGTGGTACAGCATCGATGAGAAAGCCGACCTGACCGCGCACATCGAGTCGATGGATACGGACGGAACAGTCTTTGCGATAGAATATTGCGGCCAATCGTCAACCGTTAGAACTCCCCTGCTGGGTCTTTACAATGTCAGCAATTGTCTAGCGGCAGCCGGGCTGTGCCGTGCGGTTGGTTTCGATCTGGATACGGTTGCCGCGGGTCTCTCGGCCCTAGAAGCGATACCGGGCCGATTGGAAAAGGTTGAGGGCGGCGATTTTTCCGTAATTATCGACTACGCTCACACCGACGACGCTCTCAAGAATGTCCTGGCGACGCTCAAGCCTCTGTGCAGAGGCAACCTCAGGGTCGTTTTCGGCTGCGGCGGCGACAGGGACAAGACCAAGCGCCCCCGCATGGCCCGGGTCGCCGAGCAATTAGCCGATTTCGTAATCGTCACCAGTGACAATCCGCGAACCGAAGAGCCTGCTGAGATCATAAGGGACGTGGTCGCGGGCTTTGAAAACGGCGACTCAGAGGCAATAACCGTCGAGCCTGACCGAAAGAGAGCCATCGAGTTGGCTATAGAAGCGGCTGACAAAAACGATATCGTCCTCATAGCCGGCAAGGGCCACGAGACATATCAGATCATCGGAACCCAAAAATTCGACTTTAGCGATAAAGAAGTTGCGTTGGGTCATATTGGCAAGAGGTAGTTGTATACTCTGCACCGTTTGGACAACGCCATTGTCAATCATCTACCTATACGTAATGAAAGGGATAGAGCGATGGGAAAACAGTTATCGACCCGCAGGGGTCTCATCAAGAAAGCAGCATATGGACTCTGTGCATTCAATACAGCAGGCCGTGTGCTGGCTGCATCCGATCCGGCAGAAATTCCTACCCGTCCGCTGGGCGGCACAGGAGTCAATGTGTCGATTCTTGGATTGGGAGGATATCACATCGGCACGATCAGGGATGACAACCAGTCCATTCGCCTGATCCGAAAAGCGATCGACCGGGGTGTGACGTTCCTGGACAACGCATGGGAGTATCACAATGGACGATCAGAAGAACTCATGGGAAGAGCCCTTTCCGGTGGTTATCGAGACAAGGCTTTTCTAATGACTAAGCATCACGGTCGCGACAAGAAGACGGCCATGGAGCATTTGGAAGACAACCTGAAACGGCTACGAACTGACGTGATAGATTTGTGGCAGTTCCATGAAGTGGTGTACGACAAGGACCCGGAGATGATTTTTGCCCCAGGCGGCGGCATTGAAGCTGCCGAACTGGCAAAAAAGCAGGGCAAGGTCCGCTTCATAGGATTCACGGGGCACAGGGACCCGGTCATCCACCTCAAGATGCTTGCATACGGCTACCCGTGGGATGCGGTTCAGATGCCGATGAATGTCTTCGATGCTCATTTCAAGAGCTTTCAGAAGAATGTTTTGCCCATACTTGTCAGGCGAAACATAGGTGTAATCGCCATGAAAACACTTGCCAGCGGACATGTGCTCCGAGCCAATGTTGTCACACCGAAACAGGCGTTGGGTTATGTGTGGAGCCAGCCGGTTTCGACTATCGTATCCGGAATTGACACAGAGCAATTCCTGGAAGTCAACGCGTCACTGGCACAGGCCTTTAGGCCCATTAGTCAGACAGAACAAGCCAAAGTGCTGGGCAAAACAAAAGAGGTAGCGTCAACAGGAAGATTCGAACCGTTCAAGACTCCGCCGAACTTCGACGGCCCTGTCGGCCGAAGGCTTCATGGCCTGAGTTGACGTGACTGGCTGGGTGAATCTACCGAAACGTAGTCCGTTTGCCCACCCCGGACCAAAGCATATGGAGCCTGCTTCTGCGGTGATTCGCCCGGCATAGACCGGACATTGAACAGTAACCAAGATTGAGAAGAGGATAGAATCATGGAGCCTCATCCCAGATGTCGATCTCTAACACGGTCTCTACTCACTTGTGGCCTTCTTTTGGCCTTCGGCTTTTGCACTGAAGCGCGCGCCTCGGCATGGTGGAAGAATCGGCCGTTGAGGATATACCATCCCAACATGAGAGAGATAGAAGCCGACAACTTTGATGTCAAGCGTTTTGTAGCCGACTGCAAATCTCTCCACGCTGAAGCCATTGTCTTTAGCACTGGCGGGATATATGCGTTCTACCAGACGCAAGTTCCGCATCACGTGAAAAGTCCTCATATGAAGGACAGGGATCTTTTGAAAGAAGTGATCGAAGAAGCCAGAGCCAATGGAATCAGGGTCATTGCCCGGTTCGATTTCAGTAAAGCCCGCCCGGATCTATTTGAGCACCATCCTGAATGGTTCTGTTCGGGGATTGACGGAAAACCGCAGCAGCGGCGAGGTGGTTTGTATCAAACAACGATGCTCGGCGGTTATCAGAACGAGGAGTTTGCGATGCCGGCGCTTCGCGAAATTCTGAGCGGCTATGAGGTCGATGGCTTTCATCTCAACGCCCCCGGTTTTGGGACAACGGTCTTTGACGAAGCGACAATTCTCAGATACAGCATACCGACCGCCAAAGATGCCCAACGTCGCTGGCGTGAGGAGAGATTAGCCGGCCAGATGAAGAAATACAGGCAGATCATCCAGCGGGACAATCCTGAGGCTCTCTTCATGGCCGAGATCAACAGTCCGGAAAGCCCGGGATGGGGGATGAGCCGCGGCTTCAACCATGAACTCCTGGCTGAGGGATATACCAATCTGCTCTCGACCGCTGGAAGGCCGGACGATGAGGACCTCTACCGATTGCGCTGGTGGGTGGGACTGACTGCAGATTGGAGCCACGCCTCGAAATCGGAGAGTTCGGGTCTACCGCTCGTCAACCTCAAGGTCGGTCATCACAAGGGAAAACTGTCCCTGAAACCCGTCGAGGAGCATGCGTTTTATTGCTACCAGGCGCTGGCCCACAACGCCGGCATCAAGGCACCCACGTATGGTCTGCTTGGCAACATGCCCGATCCACGTACGTCTTCCATGATCGCCGAAGCTTTTCGATTTATGGAGCGATGTGAGCCCTATCTGACATCCGCCGAACCGGTTGCGCCTGTTGCGCTGATTTGGCCGGCAGGAGAGGATGCCACTGGCGATGGAGGATCGTGGAGAGATGAAATGTTGGGGCTGTACCGAGCCATGGTTTCCCGGCACATTCTATTCGAAATCGTTTTGTCCCATCGCATTGCCGAGAACCTCGAGCGGCGATATGACACTGTCGTACTTGCTTCGGCGAGAGTTCTTGACGCATCGCATGTCACATCGCTGATTGAGTTCGTCAAGAGTGGCGGTCGCCTGGTCCTTATCGATGCCGCTGCTGACAAGCCGATGCCTACCGCGTTTGCCCGTTTGCTTGGAGGTCGGAGGCAGGAGAAGTCTGCTGGAACCGCTTATGCGATTCCACAACCATCATCACAATCCGGGCTTCCGGGTCCCATCATGTTGTCTGGGAGAATCCGCCAGGTAGTTCCTCCCACGAACGCCCGCATCTGGTACTATTCCAGCCCCACGCCGGGAGGCAGCCACATTCCGGAGTTGTTCCCCGTCTTGGAAGAAGGCAACCGTGCTATAGTGTATTCTACAAAGATAGAAGAAGGCGAAGTGGTCTATTTTGCCGGCGGCCTCGGGACGATGATGTGGAAGAACGATCTTCCCGACTACAGTGCGATCCTCGAAAAGATGATCTATCCGGATTCATCCGAATGGCGGCCGTTGACGACCGACGCGCCTGTTACGGTGAATGTCACTGCCTATAGGATAAAGTCCGGAATTACGGTACATCTGGTGAACGGAACCGGCGAAACGCCCCTGGATCGCGTAGTCCCGGTAGGTCCAATTCGCATCCGTCTAAAAGGACCGCACGGAAGACGGGTCAAATGGTATGCACCTGGGAATGAGTCGGATCTGCTGGAAAGCCATTCTCGATCAGGGTATACTGAGGCAACCATTCCAAGACTTGACGCCTATGGCCTGGTCGTTGTGGAGGAATAATGCCGAGGTATTTCTTCGTCTTTCTGGGCTCTTTCTGAAAACTCCATCGTTGGGTGCCAGAGCAAGCGCCTCGGGTCTCTCCAACGAAGCGCCTCTCGGAGGTCACGAGTGGGGGAGCGGTGGTTGTTGGGGGTGGGTTCCGCAGTGGATTTCGAGTACAATAAGGTAATTGGACCAGAAACAGTATTGACCCATTCTTCAAGGGAGTATGCAATGAGAGCAGCAGAGATACTCATCATATTGGCGGTTGTCATGTTCAGCGGCTCGGTGTGTATCGGTGCGGACTGGCCTGGGTTTCGCGGTCCCAACCGTGACGGAATATCGAGCGAAACGGGCCTTCTCAGTAGCTGGCCTGAGGGCGGGCCCGAGATGGTGTGGTCGGCTGAAGGGCTGGGCACCGGTTTTGCATCACTTTCGGTGGCCGAGCAGACGATCTACACGACCGGAATGATCGGGGGGACCGGGTACCTCTTCGCCATAGGCACCGACGGCAAGGAAAGGTACAGGAAGGCCTACGGCCCCGAATGGACGGGCCCGCACCCAGGCACGCGTACTACGCCCACAGTCGATGGAGATCGACTCTACATCATGAGCGGCCGAGGCAGGATCGCTTGTTTCAACCGAGCCGACGGCGATCTGATCTGGAAGCTCGATACGCTGGAGAAGTTCGGCGGCGAGAATATCAAATGGGGTATTGCCGAGTCAGTCTTGATCGACGGCGAGAAGGTGTTCTGCACGCCGGGCGGCAAGGACGCGACTATGGTAGCGCTGAACAAACGCACGGGCGAGACCATCTGGACGACCAGGGGCCTGAGCAATCTGTCGGCTTACTGTTCGCCAATACTCTGCGAGACGCCGAAGAAACGCCTGCTGCTAACGATGGTGCAAAAACTGATCATCTGCGTAGACAGTGCCAACGGCGAGGTGATGTGGACTATTCCGCATGAGACGCGCAACGATATAGCGGCCGTAACTCCCGTCAGATGCCGCCAGGGGCGCGTGTTCTTCACCAGCCACCGAATCGGCGGCAGCATGGTCAGATTCAATCAGGACGACGCTGATCCCGAGGTGCTCTGGTCCAGTCCGGCGATGGACTGTCTCCACGGTGGGGTTATTCTTACCGCCGGCGGAGTCGGACTCTGCGGCTCCGACAGCAAGGGCAACTGGGTATCCCAGAATATCGCCACTGGCGAGGTCATATCCAGCGAGAAACTGCTGGACGCCAAGGGCTCGATCACCTGTGCGGATCAGATGCTGTATTGCTATAGCGAGAAGGGGATGCTCGGACTTGTCAAGCCAAGCCGCGATGGCCTGAAACTGGTCAGTTCATTCCAGATCACGCGAGGCTCCGGCTCGCACTGGGCGTATCCGGTCATATCCGACGGAATCCTCTACATCCGCCACGGTGAGGTCCTGATGGCGTTCAATGTCAGCCAAAGTTGACAGTATCCCCCTACACCTTTCACCTGCAATTTCGGCGGCTGTGCGAGTGTTTGTCGGGTTCCGTTGTGTTCAAGGGGAGGCAGGGCAAATCCGTAGAAACACAACACGTCTCAGCCCGCTGAGAAATCAAGGACTATTTCAGCCCCTGAGCGCCCCCGATCTCGTATCCTCAATCTTGCATCCTGTATCTTGGATCCCGAATCCTGATGCCTGTACCATGCATCAGTACGACCAGTTGTCGACAATGTGAGTCAAGGGCAAGACGGAGATGGCGTCGGACAGAGCATAGGCCTCTTGACCCGGATAAACAATCCAAAGGTGAGAGAGGTTTAAGTCATTGGCGGCAATCTTCATGGCTTTACTCAAGCGAGGGGCATCGGCATACTTAAATTTAACCGCCCAGTTTTTTCCATGGGCTTGCCAAAACAAGTCAATCTCATTGCCTGTGTGGGTACGCCAAAAAAAGAGTTCGTCGGCCCGCTTGTTGAGGGCCTGGGCAACTGTTTCTAAGGCAAATCCTTCCCAGGATGCGCCAAGCTTCGGATGCGACTGTAAAGGACTTATAAAAAGACCCTGAGTTAGATGTAAATCGGATGGAAGGTTCAGGATACGGGATACAGCAGACACATGCATGCGGCGTTGTTGGGTGGAACAAAGAATTCTCGACAGGTTCATTTGCCCCTGACATCCCGTTCACGCTCCGAGAACGGGGAACAGTCAACGTTGCCTGAAGTACGTGAGCCTGTTGCCGTTCTGGCATTGGTCAGCCCTTGGGGTAGCCATGCCGATTGGCTTGAGGCATAGGCCCCGCTCTCTTTGACTGCCAACGCCGAACCCGCGGGAACTCTGTCACCCTGATGTTGGTACATCCGTAGGGGATAAGCGTCAACTGCTCCAGTGGCTCTCTGGAATCCTGGGGATCGGGTGGGACCTCAGCGGCCCAACCATGAGCCATTTTCCATCTCGGCAGGCGGCGGCCTTTGACCTTTGCAGCTACCCCGGCACCTTCGGGCGAGAAAGGTTTTTCGCCAACCGGCAACTCCTCGAATGTGACGTCTGTATCAAGGTTTTTCTCGTCGAGCAACAGGCCATAATTCCACGGTGTTGTCGGGCGGACCTCAAAATCGCCGTGAGGCAGTTCGCGATGAGGCTTGTCGGCATTTACCCTTGTCCAGTTTTCGCCAATCTTTAGCGAATAGACCAGGGGCCCTCGCTCGAGGGCGATAGCACCGTTGTATCGCTGTGATATCTTGGCCTTCATCGGCAAGCGCAGTTCCGCACTGACTGTGCCTTTCCATTGGCGCTCAATACGATGGAACGTACCTGGTTTCAGGCCTTTCTGCGATTGGCCCTGAACTCTGATCGTGGCGCCTTGCGCCCAGGCTGGGATGCGAAGTAAAAGCGGGAAGCGAACAGGTTTGTCGACTGTCACAGCCAGCTTGATAGTTTCACGGAAGGGATAGTCGGTATCGGCCGTCACACAAACCGGGACTCCGTGCGTTTCGAATCGGGCCGAGCTGGGTGCATATGCGACAGCGGCCAGACCATCGCCGGCGCGCATCCACAGGTGGCTTGCAAACTTGGGCCAGAGTACCAGGAATAAATCAATAGAAAAATAGAATAAATTTTGAGACAA
>CAZLTY010000006.1:0-43939 GCA_964562575.1 uncultured Pirellulales bacterium | reverse complement strand
TTACTGGCGCGTCGATGAGTTTGACGCCTTCGAGACGTACAAAGGCGACGTCTGGGCCTTCACGACTCCGGGGGCCGTGGGCGACCCGCAACCGGCGAACGGCGCCGTGGATGTGTCAATGACCTCAATGCTCAACTGGACAGCGGCGGACAATGCCGCCTCACACGAGCTTTACTTCGGTACTGACAGAGATGCCGTCAACGATGCCACCACGGCTTCGCCCGAGTATGCGGGCGCCAAGGCGCTTGGTTCCGAGAGCCACGATCCCGGCAAACTTGCCTGGCACAGCGGCTACCACTGGCGCGTGGATGAGGTCTATCCGGCCGAAACGGTGAAAGGTCTTGTCTGGAGTTTCACGACAGCCGATTTCATTGTCGTGGACGATTTCGAGTCCTACAATGACATCGATCCTCCTGATCCGGCGAGCAACAGGATATTCGACAACTGGATTGACGGGTTCGGAACCACCGATAACGGTGCTCTTGTCGGCAATGACTTGCCTCCCTATGCAGAGCAAAGCATTGTTCACGGCGGCGACCAGTCGATGCCATATCTCTACGACAACAATCTGAAGACCTCTGAGGCGACCTTGACGCTGGTTTCTCCGCGTGACTGGACGGCCGAAGGCGTCACGAAGTTGTCGCTGTGGTTCCGCGGTAGTTCGGTCAATGCCGCCGAGCGTATGTTCGTTGCTCTCAACGGAAATGCGGTGGTCTACCATGACGATCCCGCTGCAGCGCAGTTGGGCGGATGGAACGAATGGATTATAGAGCTGCAGGCGTTCGCTGACCAGGGCGTTGACCTTACCAATGTCAATACGATTACAATTGGCTTTGGAACCAAAAACAGCCCGGCGGCCGGCGGCTCAGGCAAGGTGTACTTGGACGACATTCGGCTCGTTCGATAGGATCTGTAGAAGCCGGCGCGTAACTGCGCTGCTGATACGATGAGTGTGAGTTGTTTCGGGGCCTATGGCGGTCGATTCGACATGGGCCCCTTTAATCAATGATCGCAGAAGACAGAAAAGGGTATACAGATCTATTTTTAGGAGGACTATTATGTGCAGAAGACTGATTTGTTCGGCTCCTCTTGCTCTGGTGTTGAGCCTGGTCTTGACCGGTGGAGTGAAGGCGGAACTCGTGGGCTGGTGGAGGTTCGATGAGGGTTCCGGGACCGTAGCGGCCGATTCCAGCGCCTATGGCAACGACGGTACGGTGAACGGCGACGCCAAGTGGATCGAAGGGCAGTTGGGCGGCGCTCTGGATTTTGACGGCAGTGGGGTATTCGTGGAAATTCCCCATAGCGACAGTCTCTCAAAGATGGAACAGATCACAATTGCGGCCTGGACCAATATGAGAACGGGCGCCAGCGGGGAAATGCTCATAGTGAGCAAGGGAGGGTGGCAGGCAAACATGCCTTATGAATTGTCGGAGGAAGCCGGAAGTATTATTTACTGGCAATTCTACGATGACGCGGGCAGAGATGACTGTGCTCCAGATTCGCCGCCGGTGGAAGAGTGGCACCATATTGCCGCCACTTACGACGGGATCGTCTTCAAATGTTACATCGATGGTGAACTGGCCGATGAGTGGGAGTACGTCGGAACGATACCGCAGAACGACCTTGCGGTTATGATCGGAAGGAGAAGCACAGGTGGGCGTTTCTTCAATGGAATGATCGATGAAGTTATGATCTTCAATCGAGCCCTCGGCGCCGATGAAATCCCGAGTATCATGACGGGTATGGGCAGCTTAGGATCGGCCCGAGGACCCGACCCCGCTGATGGTGCCCTGCATGAGGACACATGGATCACTGTTAGCTGGCGGCCGGGAGATTTTGCAGTCTCGCACGATGTGTACTTGGGTGACAATTTCGACGATGTCAACGAAGGCGCGGGCGAGACGTTTCGAGGCAATCAAGTAGCGACGTATTTTGTTGCCGGCTTTCCCGGATTCCCCATTCCGGATGGTCTGGTTCCGGGTACAACCTACTATTGGCGAATTGACGAGGTCAATGATACAGAGCCGAACAGTCCATGGAGGGGCGACGTCTGGAGCTTCTCCATCCCGCCCAAGACCGCTTATAATCCCGATCCCGCTGATGCCGCTGAATCTGTCGATCTGAACGCAGAGCTTAGTTGGACACAAGGTTTCGGCTCTAAATTGCACACTGTGTATTTCGGCGACAATTTTGACGATGTAGACAGCGCTAGCGTCGGATTCCCGCAGGGCGCTGCAACTTACAGCCCCGGCCAACTCGAACCGGAAAAGATATATTACTGGCGGGTCGATGAGTTTGATGCGGTGACCACGCACAAAGGCGACGTGTGGGGCTTTGCGACTCCGGGCGCCGTAGGCAATCCGCAGCCGTCTAATGGCGCGACGGACGTGCAGATGAATGCGAAGCTAAACTGGACTGCGGCTGACAATGCCGCTTCGCATGAGCTCTACTTCGGAACCGACAAAGACGCCGTGAACAGCGCCACCGCAACCTCGCCTGAGTACGTCGGCGCACGAGCGCTCGGCTCTGAGAGCTACGATCCCGGCAAACTCGCCTGGGATTCCGCCTACTACTGGCGCGTGGATGAGGTCTATCCGGCCGAAACAGTCAAGGGTCTCGTCTGGAGCTTTGCGACAGCCGATTTCATTAGCGTGGACGATTTCGAATCCTACAACGACATCGACCCTCCTGATCCTGCGAGCAATCGCATATTCGACAAGTGGATCGACGGCTTTGGAACCACCGATAACGGTGCTCTGGTTGGCAATGACTTGCCTCCTTATGCCGAACAGAATGTTGTTCACGGCGGCGGCCAGTCCATGCCGTATGCATATGACAACAATCTGAAGACCTCTGAGGCAACCCTAACGCTGGTTTCGGCGCGTGACTGGACCGAAGAAGGAGTTACGAAACTCATCCTGTGGTTCCGCGGCGGTTCGGCTAATGCCCCCGAGCGTATGTTCGTTGCAATCGGCGGCAATGCAGTTGTATATCATGACGATCAGAACGCGGCGCAGGCAACCGGATGGACAGCATGGGTCATTGACTTGTCCGCCACAGGCGGATTTGTAGACCAGGGCGCGGACCTTGCCAATGTTGATACGATTACCATTGGCTTTGGAACCAAGGACAGCCCGGCCGCCGGCGGTTCAGGTCGGATGTACTTCGACGACATCCGGCTGGTTCGGTAGGTTTGCCGGCAGATGATTTGGGCGGCACGTTATTGTGCTGCCGATACGGCAGGTGTGAACGATCTCGGGGCCTATGTCCAGACTACTGGGTATGGGCCCCTTTTTCAATTCATGCTCAATACCATGATTTCAAGGCTCTGCAGGTGCAATGCAGACGACGTGTTGGTATAATAGCCAAAACCACCGGCGCAGTGACACACATAGAGTTTTGCTATGGAGAACCACAGCCTATGGGTGACCAGGAATATCTGAGGTCAGACGGCAAGAGGCTTACCCGGCGTGGATTTCTGCGAAGACTAACGGCGAGTGTTGTTGGTTTTGGCCTTGCCTGCCCCGGTGCACTCGGCGTCCGGCATGGCGGGAATCGGCCCAACTTCATCATCATCTTCGCCGACGACCAGGGGTACAGGGACCTGGGGTGTTTTGGATCGCCCAATATCAAGACGCCCAACATCGACCAAATGGCAGCCCAGGGGACAAAGTTCACCGACTTCTACGTGGCTGCGCCATTGTGCACACCGTCGAGAGCCGCGCTTTTGACCGGGCGCTACCCGCGCTGTGTAGGGTTGGCCAAAGGGGTGCTGCGCCCCGATTCGAAGAGAGGAATCGATCCCAAAGAGACAACCATTGCCGAGTTGTTGAAAACTCGTGGTTATGCCACGTGCTGTGTGGGCAAGTGGCATCTGGGATTCGTCGGGCCCTACCGGCCGAGACACCAGGGATTCGATTATTACTACGGGCTTTATCACAATCTCGACGAACCGGAAGCCGAGCATTTCGACGATGTCGGCGGTGTCCCCATGATTCGAAACGGTGAGGTGGCGCTGCGACCGGCGAGTCCGGAAGTGCTCACCGAATTGTACACGCAGGAGGCGATTGGATTTATCAGCCGAAATAGAGACAAGCCGTTCTTTCTCTATCTGGCGCACACGATGCCACATGTGCCGTTGGGCGTATCGAAGAAATTTGCGGGCAAATCCACCGGAGGACTATACGGAGATGTCATCGAGTGTCTCGACTGGAGCACCGGGCAGATTCTCGATACTCTGCGCAAGCTCGGTCTGGATTCCAACACGATCGTGGTTTACACGTCAGACAACGGTCCATCCCCGCGAGCGACCGGCTCGGCACTACCTCTTCGCGGCCGCAAACACACCACGTTCGAAGGGGGAATGCGCGTGCCCTGCGTGATGTGGGGGCCCGGCAGGATACCAGCCGGTAAGGTTTGCAGCGAAGTGGCGACCAGCATGGATTTCTATCCGACTTTTGTGAGACTAGCCGGGGCGAGACTTACCTCAGATCAAGTGATCGACGGCAAGGATATCTATCCCCTGATGACAGCTCAATCTGGTGCAAAATCGCCTCACGAGGCATTCTTCTTTCACGATGGCAGGGGGCGACTCAAGGCGGTTCGAGCAGGCAAGTGGAAACTGCACCTGGGAAAAAAGCCCGTACTCAATGACCTGCGTGCAGATATCGGAGAACAAAAGAATGTGGCGTCCGAGCACTCGGAGATAGTCAGGCGTCTGAGCAGACTCGCAGCGGATTTCGATCAAGGCGCCGGCTGACCCAAGTTACCTGCCCTTGATTGAGTCGGCCTTATTCTTGAAGAACTCCAGCCACGCTGCTGTCACGGCGTCACTTAGCGTTGCCGGCCGGCGAGACTCTTCGGGTGTCTTGCCCCAGTAGAAACCGATCCATCCGTCGGCATTGGCGCGTGACGAATCGATGAAGGCATCCAGCTCCTCCAAGCTGCATTTCAATGGGAACATCTCCTCTATGATAAGGGGCTTGCCGATATCGTAAACAGCCAGCGCCGTCAGTGCCTTGTCGACTTCGCCTTTGTTGGGATAGAAGTGGACGCTGGCAAAATCCAGGTTCTCGCTAACCTGCTTCGAATAGAAGAGCGGCCTGGCTTTCGGCCAAGTGTGGGCCCAGGGTATGACGCCAACCGTTATCATGTGGTGCTCGTCGTGCTTTCGGATCGCGGCGACAAGCTTGTCAACCCAGGCTTTGGCGACTTGCTCTCTTGTGCGGCCTGCAAGATCGAGGGTGATTCTCTGCACAAAATGCTTGCCCGCAAATTCACCGGCCAGCCATTCGGTCTCCTTCTTTTTCGCCCCGGCAAGGATTGGCTCGTTCATCAGATCGTAACAAAAGACCGCGGGACTGCCGGCGCAAGTCTTTGCGATTGCCTCCCAAAAATGTGCGTGTACATCCCAGCGTTCGGTTTCATTCATCGCATCGTACCACATTGGAACGTCCTTCTTGTGATAACATCCGAGGCCCGTAAGGTCGAGGTACAATTGACATTGCTCAGCCAAGGCCAGCAGCCGGGCCAGTTGGCTCAGGGCGGCGCCACTCGGTCTGTCGGGTTCGGGCATGAACTTGGCCGTCTGCAGGTGGATGCGGACAACGTTGGCGCCGAGTTCCTTCATCTCCCGAAAATCATCCTCTACCTTGGGCCATTCGGCGTCCCAGTAGTCCTCCAGCAGACGACCCTGCTCATCGTGGTCGTAGTTGAATCCCCAGGGCGTGAATCCCGGCGCGCCGGGATCGATCCCGCCGAGAACAAACCTGTCCCCGTCAGCAGAAACTCGGACCGTCTTCATCTCAGCGCCCATCGCCTGGCCCGTGCTTTCAGACACTATAAGAGGAAAAGAACAAGCAAGTAACAGCCAAGAACCGGTTATAGGTATCAGTTTTACTCTCATTGCATAGCACATTCTCGAACTCCTCGGATTAGTGTCGCGCCTTGACAGGTTTGCACACTGTCGACAATCGAGTACAATCAGTATCGTATGATAGTGTAGAGATTTGAACAAGGATTCTTATGTTGATGCGGTGGACAAAAACGCACATCGGATGCGCGATTGTGATAATCGTACTGGCCGGTTGCGGTTTGCCGGAAGACCAACTGCCGCCGGGCGTGGCACATCTCATGCAGGGACGCGCGGGCCGCGACTTTGACGCATTTGTTGTGGAAGCAACCGTCGAAAGCGAGTTATTTCGCCGCCGATTACTCGCCGCGGACGATCTCGATTTTGTCAGCTCAGACTTGCTCGCGAAAGCGATCTTGAAGTTTCGAGAACAGGCGCCATTTCATTTGGACGGGCACAAAGACATCGACAGTTTCGAGTTGTCAAAGGAAACGATCGTCAAGGTTATCGCCGGCACCGAACGTATCTCAAGCGATCGCGCATACGGCGGATTCAAAGGCAAATGGTACGGCCTGTGGGACCGGATGAGTGTCGATCACCATTGGGGCGGAATTGTCGAGCCCGACAAGCCACAGCGCGTGGAGATTGCAGGTTACGAGCCGGTGTGGATTCGCAGCTACCAATACTGCTGGGTCGGCGACGGTTACGGCCTGAACATGATCGCGACCGCCGAGGATCCTGATTCGCAATCAGGCGACTTCCTGCTCGGCTACGTCGTCCATGTGGAAGATGGCGATCTCGAGAAGCCAACAAAACGGCGCCCGCATGTTGGCCTGTTCGTCGGCAAAGGCAAACTGATCTGGATCACGGCAGCCGAAGTATTTCTCGAAGAGATCTATGCCGTGTCTCCCGGCGTGGACGCCTACGCGATAACCGGATTCTTCTACAAAGTTGCTGACAACACATTGCGGACCACTCAGTGCTTCCAGGCCGTCTACACGCGCAGAGCCCACAACCGTCCCGAATGGTTTTCTTTCCCGCTCGAACTGAGAGTTTCTCTCTGAGCCCGTCACAGATACCTGACGTGTGCGGCAAGCTTTTGCCAAATCTTCTGGCTCCTGTCGGAGTCGATCACCGGCGCGAATCCGAATTTGGCGTAGAGATTGATCGCCGGCAGCCTGCACGTCTGAGTGGTAAGGTATGTCTTGTTGTGTCCGAGGCTCTTGAGCCTGTTGCACACCGCTGCAAGAAGCGGCTTGGCAAGACCTTTGCCTTGGTATTGCGGTATTATCGCCACCCAGTGCACCCGGCCGAGGGACTCGCCTTCCTGGTCGTCGAACCATGCTGACGCTGTACCGATGGCATTGTTGTCGCCGTCATAGAGAAAGCATTGACGTTCGGAAAGAACTCGTGTGTCGGTTCCGAATTCCTCTTGAAACAGATCCGGAGTGACCTTGTTGTACTTGTCGGCAAGCGATTGGATTCTCAGCCAGAGAACCTCATCACCCGGTTGATACCATCGGATCGAATATCCGGCGGGCAAAGGGCAGTCGGGAACATCGTCGAGATTCTCCCGAGTCATCCTGACGTCAATGTAATCCCGGGTGACATCCATGGTTTCACCGGGCCGACAAGGCGTAGAAACTCTTCAAAGAAGACAAGGTTTTCGAGAACTCCCGGTCGGTCAGCGGACGATCCCATATGAGCAGGCGGGCCAGCTCGCCGTCGAAGGATTCATGGCCCGGATGGTTTGTTGCGTCGCGTTCCTGTCCAATCGCCATCTTGGATGGATTGCCCTTCGGATTGACTGGGACAGGACTTGAGGCTACGGGCTTGGTCCCATCGACGAACAGCTCGATGGAGACCCTCCCGGTTCCGGCGCCCATGCGACCGGCGATCACGTAGTAGCGATTCACTTCAAATTTGGGACCGAGAACCTGAGGATTGTTGTCGTCCCACCGGCCGAAAGTAATGCCGTTTCGAGAACCCATCCAGAGCGTGTTGTCGTCTTTGAGCCCGGCCCAGAAACCTTCGTAATTTCCGCCGTTTTTCAAATTGCCGAAGAACGAATTGACATCTTTGAGCCCGGATACCTGGGGGTAAACGCACATAACGGCAAACCACGTATAGCCGCTGCCGGTCATCAAATGATCGAAGACGTCTTCGTCGCTGTTGATCAACTCCTGTCGTTTGAACGCCACGGCATTGTGACCTCCAATGGCGGAAACCCTCTCTTTCAGCACGGGGTGCCCGGTGCCCTTTTTGTGGCTGGCATCTCTGGTCGCGACGAACTCTTTGGCCTTCGAGTCCGCCTGGTTGTGCCAGGACGAGACGCGCCCGTCGACGACCTTGACACCTCGATCAGCATCCAGATCCAGAACGAGGCCCTTGCGCACAATTCCGGTCTTTCTTCTCTGATCTGACTGTTCGGCCATACTGGCGGCGCCAAGCAGTGTCGCCAGAAGGACAGCCGACAGAACAATCTGCTTTTTTAGCGTCATTGTCTCTCATCTCCTTTCTAGGTGCTCATGTTCATACCCAGACGATGCTCTTGCCCAATTGTACCGGCGCCCCCTGCTGATGCAAGGATTGTTGTCCTTTCCGCCACTTGCAGCATCAATGCATGATTGATAGAATTATCCCCATGTCGTATTTGCGGAAACTCCTGTTGCTCGTATGCATCGTTTCATGCGGCTCTGACATCGTTGCCGGCCAGACAATCGGCCCTTACGCCCGGCAGATTGCCGAGCAGATAGCTGCGCTGAACTCGACCCCCGAACACGCTCGCGCCAGTGCCGCTGAGGCACTCGGTTTTCTAAGGGCCTACTCCGCTGAAGAATCGCTGATCCAGCGTTTGGGTGACAGTTCCGCCGCCGTTCGTCGGCAGGTGGCGATGGCGCTGGGGTGGTGCGGCAGTCGCGATTCGATCTGTCCGCTGCTCGATGGGCTCGACGACGCCGACGCGATTACTCGGCAGGCGGCGCATATTGCCCTGACCAACCTTACAGGCATGGAGCTGCCGTTCGACTCGATGGCACCGGGATCGCAGCGTACCGTTCAGATCAAAGCGTGGCGCGACTGGTGGGCCACGGTTCGGCCTGGTCGGCCGCCTGAAGAAGTCCTCCAACTCCTCGAAGGCTTCAAACACCGCCCGCTCGGCGAATCGGTAACCGCGTCCTCGACATATAGAGGACCGGCGGACGTCCTGACCGACGGTCTAATCGGACCCGGGTACTGGCAGACCAAGAATGTTCCCTTCCCGCAATGGTGTACGGTCGACCTGGGCAGGGCACAGATGATCTCCAAAGTCACCATCCACCAGTACGCCGCGAGGTTTGCGCTGACCGACTATAAACTCGCCACCAGCCTGGACAACAAGACGTTCGAGACAATCGAGAGAAAGAAGGGAAGGACCCCGGTCATGCTGGTAAGCAGCTTGCGACCGCGCCTGGCCCGGTACGTTCGCCTCACCAGTTACGCCTCGGCGAATTCGACTTATCCGACCACGCTTTTCGAAATCCAGATCGACGGTGGCACCGACGCAGAGGCTACTTCCGACGAGTTTGTTACCTGGCGATGCGAACGAGGGCTCCGCGCCCTCGGCGCATTGGGCGGGGCCGGCGCGACCGAGGCAATCATTCAATGCATGGGACCGACTCCACCGGCGGCCACGGAGTATCTTCCGATGGTTCGCGCCGGCATTCGTTCGTTGGGACGCCTGCAGGACGAAGCCGGGTTCTCATATCTGCTGGAGCTGCTCGATAACACCTATTGGGCGCGCTACGCAGCCGATGCGCTCGGGGATTTCGCCGATCGCCGCGCCATCCCGGCGTTGATCAGGGCCTATCGTAAGTACGCCAAAAAGTTGGACGGCAGCGATCCGGCCGATCTGCCGCGAGACGACAAGATGACTTTTCCCTCCGAAGACCGAATGCTCGAGACGGCGTACCACATAGCCTTCACCCTGTGCCGTCTGTTTTCGGATTCTCGGTCGGACCGGGCCGCCGTGCAAGAGATAGCCCCTTTGATTATGGCGAACCTGCCGGGCGACCACGATACGTTTCTGCTCTACGAGCCCGAGGTTGCGCACCTGCTGACGCGGCATCTGATGGAACTATCGGGCCAGTGCCAGCAGGCGTGCGAACTTGCCTTCGAGCTGCTGGGCCAACCTCGACGGACCTCGGAACCAAAGCAACCTCGGAAATGGCCCGAATTCTACGCCGGCCGGATGGCGACGTGGCTGCCCGCCGTCTGCACTGAGAGCCAGGACCTGCCCCGGCTGATCGCTCTGCTCGACCACGAGGACGGCTGGGTCCGGCTGAACGCCGCCAAGACGCTCGCGTGGCTTGGTGACAAACACGCTATTGAGCGTGTCGCGAATATCCTGGCGCAGGCAAAGTCCGAAGCCGAGTACGGCTACAGCGGCACGTTCACGGACGAGGATTACGCCGATCCGGCCCCGCGCTGGCGACAGGGGCTTTCGCGTGCCCTGGGACTGCTCGGCGCCCATGAGCACACGGACCTGATCGTCCGGATACTCGAGGACGAAGGTTCGGTGATGGAAGTCCGCCACGCCGCTGCCGAGGCGCTTGCTGATCTGGGTAATCCCACTGCGCAGCGCGCCCTCGAGCGAGCGGCCCGAGATCATCCTTTTCACAGCACGCGTGTTTTTGCGCGAGACGCCCTGAGCATTCTTGGAAGATCACCGGGTAAGACGGGGCCATACGATGAACGGACCCTGATGCCTGCGAGCACGTCCGGTGATTGGGGATTCGAGGCCGTTGTCTTTATCAAAGGCGATAACAACATCCCCAACACAATCGGCACCGTCGAACAAGCGGACCGCTGGCGGCAGACGTACGTAGTGACCGATTCGGGGCCGGCCTATCGGCCCGGGCGAAACCTCTACATCCTGCGCCCGGCAAGACCCGACGCAGTGGCCAGACCGCTTACTCGCTTTGAAGATGGGTACGTCGCCGAGCCTGAGCTATCCTGGGACGGCAGTAAGGTGGTCTTTTCGTACCGAGGTCAGGACAATCCCTGGTGGCAC
The DNA here is from genome assembly GCA_964562575.1 of uncultured Pirellulales bacterium. Taxonomy (GTDB): domain Bacteria; phylum Planctomycetota; class Phycisphaerae; order Sedimentisphaerales; family Anaerobacaceae; genus SG8-4. The sequence goes on along the minus strand of CAZLTY010000006.1, from coordinate 33,038 downwards.
CTCTATCGCATCAACGTCGACGGCTCGGGGCTCGAGCAGCTCACGCACGGCCCCTATCACGGCGTTGGCGCGGCCTATCTACCGGATGGCCGGATCGTCTTTGCATCGAGTCGCGCCGGCATCCGCGACGAGTATCATGGCTACCCGTGCACGTCCCTGCACGTGATGAATCCCGACGGCACGAACCTTCACGCGATCGCCACGAACATCGGCCGCGATACCGAACCGGCGGTCCTGCTCGACGGGCGCATTGTATTTAGCCGGCTGGAAGTATTCTATTCGCGCAACAAGACCGAACTTACTCTGCACGCGGCCAATCCCGACGGCACGCGTGACATGGTCCTGTACGGTCCCGAGCGACGCGTGTTCTGGCGCGACTTCGACCACGGCCCTCGGACTCCGGCCGATGGACAGGAGGCGCCGCTGACACATCGAGTGCTGCGCATGACCCAACCGCAGCCGATGCCGGACGGCCAGAACATCGTTGTCGTGACACAGGCTGGATTGGCGCTCGTGGGTCCGAGCCGCTACACAGAACAGATCGTGACGCCCGACTACAAGACGCGCTCGTACACGACGCCGTTTCCTCTGCCCGACGGGCGGATAATGTGCGCCTCTACGCTCAAGACACCGGACCGCAGCAGGGTCGACCTCGGGCTGTACGTGTTCGATCCAAAAGCCAAGAAGCTGGAGCTGCTCTACAACGATCCCTCAGCAGCCGACTTCGAGGCTCGGCCCATATTTGCGCGCAGCCCCCCCCCGATCCTAACGAGCAAGCAGCGGCATCAGGGATACAGCGGGCACTTCGCCTGTGCCTCGGTCTTCACGTCTCAGGAAAAGCTCGTTGCGGCGCGAGGCCGGTACATACGATTGATAGAAGGCGTTCCGGTTTTTGCCCGTCACAGCACGCAAACCAATGAGCACGAGGTCTGGAAAAATCACGGCGGGACATTCGCCCGCGTGCTCGGCACGGCGCCGCTTGCTCCGGACGGCTCGTTTTTCATCGAAGTGCCCGCCGACCGGTTGCTTCAATTCCAGGTGCTCGACAGCAACCGGCGGGTGCTGGGCAATCAGTTGACGTGGATGTACACGAGGGCCGACGAGACCAAGTCCTGCGTGGGATGTCACGAGATCCCGAATACCGCCCCACCGAATCCAGGCGAGCCGGGACCGATGGCGATGCGTCTGGGTCCGGTCGACTTTCTGCCAAAGGGCGACGAATTCAGATACCGCGCCAAGGCATGGTTCAAGGGTTCTCTGCCGCCGGAGATCGAACATCGGACCCGAACGGTTCGTGCTGTGAATCTGCTCGCGCGATAGAACGCTGGACATTATGACTTGTCATCTCGCGACGAAAGACGTTTCTCGCACCGCATGAAATGGGAAACAAAGTCACTATTTGGCTCGCACAACAGTTCGTCCATTGGACCAACCTGCAGCAAAACCCCTTTATGCAATATAGCGGCCCGGTCCGCAACGGAAAATGCTTCTTCCAGATTGTGGCTCACGTGGATAGTGGTCAGACCGAGCTTTCGCTGGATGGCCAACAGTTGCGAGCAGACCTCCTGTCGGGTGACTTCGTCCAGGGCACAGACGGGCTCATCGAGCAGTAGAATCTTCGGCTGCAAGACCAGTGCACGGGCAAGAGCGACTCGCTGTTTCTCACCACCGCTGAGACCGGCTATTGAGCGTGACAATAGCTGCCTGATACCGAGCATATCTGCCGTCTCAGCGACTTTCTCTTGACTGCGGCCGCGAACGCGCAGGCCAAAGGAGATGTTCTGTTCGACGGAAAGGTGCGGAAAAAGCGCGTAATCCTGGGGTACGTACCCGATGTTTCGCAGGCGAGGTTCCAGGTGAGTTACATCGCGCCCGTCGATGTATATCCTGCCAGACTTGAGCCTCTTTAGGCCGCAAAGACACTCCAGGAAAACAGTCTTGCCCGAGCCCGGCGGGCCTAGCAGAATGAAATACTCTCCGGCGGCGATCTCGATACTCAATCGCTTCAACTCGAACTGACCGACATGAAAGACAATTTCTCGTGTGCGAATCATAAAAAAAGATATTAAATATCAAAATGTAAACATCAAAATTGTGGAATCGCCTGCGGCGAGGCTCTTTAAAACAACCCGCGAAGCGGCTCCGTAATTTTGCAATTTGATTTTTGAATTTTGATTTTCTTTCAAAGCTTTACCAGGGCCGAACCGCCGACGAGGCGAATGCCTGTCACTGCAATCAGGGCCACGAATATCAGCAGCAGGGCGATTGCCAGGGAGACTTCGAGATTGCCCACCGATTGTTCCAGAAAGATGGTGGTGCTCAAAACTTCGGTCCGCCCGCGGAAGGAGCCGACGAAGATCATCAAGGGTCCGAAGAGCCCGAACGCGCGGGCCCAGGTCAGGATGCCGCCTGCGATGATGCCGTTGCGGGCCAGCGGCAGCGAGACGCGGTAGAAACTGCCCCATTGGGTGCAGCCCAGGGTCAGGGCAACATTTTCGTATCGCTGGTTAACGTCGTCGAAGGCGCTCTTGGCCGAGCGGATGGCAAAACTGGCCGCGGCTACGAACTGACACAGCACGATTCCCTTGGGCTGGAAGACAAATTCTATCCCGAGGTCGTTTTGTATCCATCGGCCTGCCGTCGTCTGCGAAAAGAACACCAGCAACGTGAGACCGGCAACCAGTGGAGGAAACACTATGGGTAAATCCACAAGGGCCTCAGCCAGAAATTGCCCGGGGAATCTAAAGCGGCTCAGAGCATACCCCATAGGCACCGCGAAGAGCAGGGCGATGAAAGTCGTGGTGAAGCTGGTCCACATGCTCATCCAAAGCGCATGGCGGATGAACTTGGACGTTAGAACTGTCATGACGGCCTTCTTATCGACGTAAAAGACGTCGGTGACGATCAACACAAGGACAAAGAGCATGAAAACAGACACGAAGAAAAACGCCGTGGCAGAGAAAACGCGATCGCGCCAACCTCTTACAGGCCTGTCCAGAGCGCAGCCGAAGGAAGTGTTCATAGCCGTTTTCATTGCCTCCGGGTCAATCGTCTTCAACTACCCAGCCAAATTCCTGATAGAACGCACGCGATTCGGGCGTCGTCAGGAAGTCCATGAACTTTCTTGCGGGCTCGATATTCTTGGCAAAGGACAACATGCCTACGCCTGTGCCTCTGAGCACCTGTTGTTCTTTGGGCAGCTCAATAACTTCGATTCTTCCCGGCTCCAAATGGTGAAACGCCGCCCAGCCGAACCCCGCATCGAATTCGCCTGTCGCGGCGGCCTCGACGATAGCGATGCATCCGTTGGCGTAATACGTGATGTTATTTCGGATCTTGCTCACAAGACCCAATCGGCCGCTGATGTCCTCCCACAAACCCTTGAGACAATCCAGAACCGACACACCCACGCGCACGCCCGGCTGGGCCATGTCTGCGACGGTCTGTATGTTCTTGGGATTGCCCGCGGGCACGATTATAGCTGAAGCACGGCTGGCAATGGTCCGCCGCTCGCCTTTTCGCACAATTCCTCTGACCTGGCCGTCATCGAGCAGATACTCGGCCCCACCTATCGCGAGGTCGTGGATGCCTGCATCGGAAATTTCCAGCAGAAAATCGTCACCGCCGGTTTCGCCGGTGGCTTCCTCGGCGACCGGCTCGGCACAATGCCGGTTGCATACGTCGATAGCCACGTGGATCCCCGTCTTCTCTTCAAACAGCTTGGCGGCTTTTTCCAAAGGTTCTGCACAGGCTCTAGCGCTGAAAATACGGACGAGCCCATTATTGCTCTCTTGACTCATTACTTTGACCTCCAGGTTCAACTACATTTACATTGTTCTGATTTACCAGACTCTCGCCGGAGGCTTTGGGGGCCTTTTTCGGCGAGGCAGTAAACATCTTTACGGCAACTATCGCAAGAAAAACTGCAAATATCTTCCGCAACACATGACTTGGCAGACGGGCGGCCAACTCGGTCCCGACAAGAACACCAGGCAAGGCGCCCACCACAATAACCGCGATCAACACCGGACTGATCTCGATCGCCGGATTCTTCCAGTACCTAAACGCCCCGAGAAGCGCCATGGGCACCATCAGAGCAAGGGCCGTTCCCTGGGCGGCCTTTTGCTCGAACGCAAAGAAGGGCAAAAGCACAAGCGCAGGCACAACTACGGCCCCGCTTCCCAGTCCCAGAGTGCCGCTTGTGATACCGGCGAAAATTCCCAACAGGACAAAGGCCCACCAGTGGCTGGGCAACTGACCTAACATACGAAAACTCCAAATAAACCCCATGAGGGCGAACCTGCACGGTTGCCCAGCTCAAGAGGTGGCCACGCCGACCACCCTACGTCTTTCGACGCAAACGGAGTATTATAAGAACGGAGGAATCATTCACAAGGAAAATACCTGCGGCCTCGCGCAGAAACTCCGATCCCGCGCAGCGTCTGACTTAGGATGCCATCCTATTCTACCGGCTCGGTGCGGTAGTTGTGCTCGGCAAGAATAGCCTGTCCGGCAGCGGAAACTGCGAATTCGACAAACTTCTCAGCCAATGAGCGGTTCTCGGTAAAGCTGAGCACGCCGATGTTCACCGTGGAGATCACATTTTTCTCCGGTGGTATGGGTACCTCCGTTCCGTGCTCGTTATAGTAGCCGGCGATTGCATCCCAGACAATCACGGCATCGAGTGAGCCCGCCTGAATCTGCATCCCTAACTCGTTGACGGTCAACGACTGAAAGACCAGGTTCTTCTCGATGTTCTCCCAGGCGATGTCATTCTTGGCGAATATTTCTCTTGTTTTTCTGCCTATGGCACAGGCCTTGGCGTCTCCAAGCCCCAGTTTCAAACCGGCTTTGAGCAGATCCTGCAATCCGCGGATATCTTTTGGGTTGCCTTTTTGCACCAGGATCGTCGGCAAAAAGTAACAAACCGACTTCTGCGAGAGGATCATGCCCTCCTGAGCGGCCTGCTCGACATAGTGTTTGTCGCCCGGCATGTAGAGGTCTCCCTTGCGAGCCAGCTTTATCTTCGATATGAGCACTTCGCTGCCGGCGTAGTCTGTAACAATTTTCGCACCGTGCTCGCGCCCGAAGGCTTCAACCATCTGCTCGACCGGGGGGCGTATGCCGGCGCCACAGTAAAGCAGAAGTTCCTTCGGCTCGGAATCAGATTCTTCAGATTTCTCGGCTTTGCAGCCGCAAAGCAATACGCCGACGGCAACAATTAGAATTGTCGTGACTTTTTGCATTTTGTTCTCCGGCGACATCCTTATCGAGCAAGTCATTTCACGTAGCCGTGCTCGGCGAAAACCTCAGGGCCTCTGTCTCGGACGAACTCAATGAATTGTTTGAGCGATTCGGCTTGCCTGGTATAGTTCAGACCAATGATGTGCACGCGAATTTCCTCGTCGTATTCATAAGGTGCGGGAACAACGTCCAGGCTGTCTCTGAACGTGTGGGCCACGCCGTTCCACATAATGCCTGCGTCAACAGCCTGAGTCTTGAGGAAGTTCCCAATGTTACTGTGTCCTTTGGTCAGGCGGTTTTCAACGTTCTTGAGAACATCATCTTTGATGCCTTTCTTGCCCAAAAGCGCAAAGACCATCTCACCGCACGTAGAATACTGGGGGTCACTAAGAGCGACTTTCAAGCCAGGCCTGGTTAGGTCTTCTATGCTCTTTATGCCTTTGGGATTGCCCTTCTGTACGACCAGCACGGGCGCTACAAAGCCCACCTGGACATGGTCGGCCAGGGCGTTGGCATCGCGGACATAATCAAGATACGGATCGTGGGTTACGAGAATATCCCCCTTTTGGCCGGTCTTGACCAAAGGCAGGAAATCCTCACTGCCAGCGGTAGTGCTGACAACTTTGATACCTGTCTTGGCGCTGAACTCCGCGTACAACTGCTCGGTCGGCGGAACAAAAGAGCTGCCGCAAAGAACCACCAGTTCCGTGGATTCACTCTGCGTCTCTTTCTTGCCGCAACCGCTCAACAACCCACATGCGGCAACAATCATCGACACAACTGCAATTCTGTAGATTCTCATTCCAATAATCTCCATTCTTCAGATAATCAACACAGTACCGAAAAGTCTGAAATTGTCAAGAGGTCCATAAGGTGGAACTTCTCATCCTAAGGCTCATCCCGTCCCGTCCCGGTCCAAAGCCGATTGTTGCCCGGGCCTGCCAAATCGCTGAGGGCTTTTTCAACAGGACGTCTTGTCGCCGGGTCAACCTCATATCCCAGATCTTCATAGTCCATGGCTTCGGCATGACCGTCAAGAAACGCAATATTAGCCACGCCGAAGTGCCTGGCATCCGCCGGAGAGTACTTGAGAGGACCCACCGAAGCGCTCTTCGGGGAAAAGTGCATGGCTCCCTTGCTGACTGCCATCCTTGGGGGATCGACCAAATATGCGTGCTGGCCGTGTGGAATGTCCGAACCGCGACTGTCGCAGAACACAACTGTCTGGGCCGGGGCCCTGATCTGTGAAAGCCGAACCGGGTAGTTGGCGTAATCAGTCCCCGCCGGATTGGCCCGTGTGTTGCCGAGGTATTGAAAATTGTAGCCGTAGGCACCGTTGCGAATGCTGCGCGCGTACGCGTAGTTCTTCAATGACGGGCACATATAGTAGTCGTTATCCATCTCCAGGGCTAAATTGAACGCCTCTTCGGTTTCGTATTTCTTGGGATTTATGACGTAGCCCATGCCTTCGTTCAGGAACCAAATCCACCTAGGTCTATAGCGTTTGTACGGACCGACCTGCATGTATTCGGTTGCTTTTCTGAGTCTGTCCGGCGGCAATTTGCCGTCATTGTTGTCTGCGTAAAGTCTTATCGAAACGGCCAGGCGCCTTACGTTCGCCATGCACACTGTCCTTCGAGCAAGCTTGCGAGCCCCGCCGAGGGCGGGCAGCAGCACCGCCATCAGCACCGCGATAATGGCAATAACAACAAGAAGCTCTATCAGCGTGAAACCGGTTCTTGATCTGTCGTGTTTGCGCATTTTTGTCTATCCTCTTAAATCTGGTTCTCTTCTTTTTAGCTCGACGGCTTGTAAAACTCGATCCAGACACCGTAGTTGACACCTTCGCTTCCCGGGGGACTGGGCCTATGAATCGTGAATGTCTCGATTTCCAGAAGGGCCATGATGCGGCGCAGCTCTTCGGTCGTTTCAGCAGGATCGTATTTCATTTTCTTACCCTGTTTGGCGCGTATTGCTTTGGCCGTCTCAACCGGCAGGTTTTTCGAGAAACCTCGTCCAATGTAAGCCGCAGCTCCGGGCTTGAGAACGCGATATATCTCACGGAATCCCCTGGCCTTGTCCTCCCAGAAATGGAACGAACCCCTAGATACGACTATATCGGCGTAGTTCTCGTGAAAGGGAAGGGCATGTGCATCAGCGAAGACGGCGCTCACCCGTCCGCCGAGACCGAGTTCACTCGCCCGCCTGAAGAAAGATGGGAAGCAGTCGGGATTAATATCGGCATTGATCCAATGCATATGGGTGCGCCGGCAGAGTTCAAGAATGAGCGTCCCCGGACCGCTTCCGAGGTCAATCCCGATACCTTCTTTCTCACGCAGGTTGAAATAGGACGCAAGCTGCTCGGCAAGAGGAGCGTACACGGGCGCCAGCGTACTTCGGCTGGCAGCCATGATGCCGCCGGCATTTTGGTCGGAACGCTTGGTGTCTGAAGAAGATCGTGACAGTCTGCCGGCTGAACAACCTGCTGCCGACACCAAGACTGTCAGAGCTAACAATAGAAAATGTCGTGTTAATACCCTCATCGAGCTATTCTCCAATACAAACTCACTTTCCTCATAGGCTGCCACATTTCATGATTGCATAGCTGCAAGGTTACCTACTGCGAACTTCACTTGAAATGTCGTCTTATCCTTTGAACATAAAGGCGTGTACGACACCGTCGGGAGTCTTTAGAAAACCCGTGCCGTCAACTCTGATGAACGCGTCACAGGATTTTATGCCGGCCAGTTCCCAGACTCGGGCGCCGGTGTACCGATCCAGAGCCACAAGGCAGCCCTGATCGCTCGAATCGACGAAATAGGCCAGGTCTCCTGCGTATGTCACGGGGTTACATCCTTCAGCCGGGCAGGCCCATAGCAGCCGTCCCGTGGCTGCCTCCAGCGCCTGGATGTTCTGATCGCGCACATAGAGCACGTCGCCAATCGCGTCCAGACGGGCGGCACAGTCCACAACCCTGGACCAGAGTATCTTGCGCTGCGCTACATTCATGCAAAACAGGCGGCTGCTGCGAAGACCGAGACTCATTGACGCGTAGATTTCTCCGTCTGCCGCGGCTAACATCGGCCGGGCTCGACTGGAAGTGACATCGCCACAGGCCAGCCGCCACGACTCATCACCTGTTGCCGCGTCGAGGCAATAGAGCCCGACAGCACTGGCGACGTAAAGGTCGTTGTTCACCGCCACGGGCGCCGAGAGCATACCCTCGTCAGGAATAGAACGTGTCCAGATTGGATTGCCATCGGCACGACTGAGCATGTGAACTGCTCTGTCGGCGGTCCAGCAGATCCGATCTCCGCCCAGCAGGCTCGCCCGGCATGGGCTCTGCAATTTGTCCGTGTGTTCCTGTTGGCGCTTCCACAGAAGTGCGCCGTCGGTTGCATCAAGTGCGACAAGATCGAACTTCCCGACCTCGCTCGGCGCCAGGCAATAAACTCGGGAGTCATCCGCCAGAAGGTAGCCGCAACTTCGGATGTCCGAGAGCCATCTCCGCTCGCCTGTCCGCGTATCAAGCGCCGCCACAGAGTTCTGCCGGTCGCGTCTCTGAAGCAGGTACATGCTGTCTCCGCGAACGGCAACTGCATCGGCCACCGACCCTGGCGCCGAAGGGGTGCTCTTGTGCTGCCAGGCCTGCAGGACGGAAGGTGCGGCAGAAGCCTCAACAGGAGATTGTCGCCGGCGGTCTTTCGCAAGCACAGGCTCGATCCTGCTGTCGGAGGAGACCCACATCTGCCAGCCCGCAAAGGCAAGCAGCAAACATGCTGCAACCGATCCCGCTATGGGAATCATACGCCATGCTGTCGCTCGATAGCTCGCTCGGCGAATCCCCACCTTCACCGCCGAACGGACTTCTCGCGCCAGACTGAAATCAGCCCCGAGCGAATCCAATCGGGCCGAGCCTTTGATCTGAGCCACCAGGAAGCGGTACTCGTCATGGGCAACCCTGCAGACCGGGCAGGACGCCAGATGCTCGGCAACGGCGATCTGCTCCGATTCGGTTAGTTCGCCGAGTACGAACAATTCGATTTTCCGATTTACCTGGGCGCAATTCATAGATTTCTTGCTCCTGTCGGTGTGTAGTACGTTTGAGGGAGTGATTTCGGGACATGTCTGGGAAAAAAAATTGCCTGGCGCGCTGACAGTGGAATCTAAAGCGCGATCGGCAAGGCTCCCGGTTGCCTTTTCGAATCGTGGATTTTTGTGCGCAGCCGCCTCAGGGCGCGCTGAGCCCGCTTCTTTGCGGCTTCTTCGGAAATGCCGAGTGCCGCGGCAACATCGCGAAATCCCAGGCCATGGATAATCCGCAACACGAGCACGTCTCGGTCACTGCGTTCCAGGACGGTCAACAATTCGGGGATTTCCGGCAAGTCGGTCCGGGGCAGATCAGGTCTTCCCAAAGTGGTGACTTTCTCAAGAACTTCCTTCTCCCGGCCGCATCTGCGCAGCATATCCATACACACGTTTCGAACGATTGCATAGAACCAGCACGAAAAGGGGCTGGGCGGGATGTACTGGTCGCGCTTGCGGATCACTCGCAGGAACGACTCTTGAACGGCATCCTCGGCCAGAGCGTGATCCGAGAGAATCTGCCGGGCTACTCCCACGGCGGGCTTCATATAGGCAGAAACGATTCTATCGAAAGCGTACGAATCGAGCTGCGTCTGAAACTGGACCATGAGGGTCTCGTGGGATATAGTAGAGTCGTTTTGCATCGGTCTTGAGCAAAGCCCTCGAATAGTCACTGTCTGTCACGCCTGGACAGCCGCCTCCTTGGGCCGATCCCAGCTCGATACTTCCACACAGCCTATCCGCCATGTGAGTGATGCACAAGAACAATCTCACCTTTTTGCTGAGCTTTGGCTCGAAGCGCGGACTTATTGTTGGAGAGCCCCCGTTGCCTGAGTTAGAATGGGCAACTTGTTGCCCATGCCGATCCTGCTTATGCAGTCAGCCTACCGCCGCTCATTTGGAGGGTGCGGGTGGCGTGTCCGGCGGCTCTGACGTCGTGAGTGACCAGCAGGACGCATCCGCCGTCAGTGACGTATTTGCCAAGGTAGCCCAAAACCGTTTGGGCATTGTCCTCATCGAGATTACCCGTAGGTTCGTCGGCCAGGATGACTTTGGGGCGGTTCAGGAGCGCGCGAGCTAAAGCCGTACGCTGCCTTTCACCCGTACTGAGCTGGGCCGGCACGTGACCGGCTCGATCGTCCAGGCCGAAATGACTGATCAGTTCCTGCGTCCTCTCAGCGGCTTCGTTCGCAGGCACGGCGAGGGAAGCTACCTGGATGTTCTGGCGGACCGTCAGGTACGGAATCAAGTGGAACTGCTGGAATACGAATCCGATAGTCTTAGCCCGCAAGCCGCTGCGCTTCTCGGGACTCAATTCATAAGGATCCTGACCGTCCAGTATCATCTGCCCCGAACTGGGACCAAGAAGACCGCCGGCGATCAGCAGCAGCGTTGTCTTGCCGCAACCGCTGGGACCGCGCACAGCCAACAATTCCCCGGGTTTCAACGAAAATGAAACCTCGCTCAGAGCTGTAACCTTGCCTTGGTCGCCCTCAAACCATCTGCCAACATTCTTGAATTCAAGCATACAAGTCCTAAGGAAACTCTAAACTCTAATTTCTGAATCCTAAACAATGTCGAATGTTCAAAATACAAATGTTCAAAACACGGGTGTACAAGATCACAGGGGACGTCGTTTTGAAGTTGGGTCATTTGAATTTTGCATTTGTTTAGAATTTAGAAATTAGCATTTAGGATTTCATGTTTCTTACTCTTCACGTAAAACCACCGCCGGGTCCTGGCGGGTTGCCATCAGGGCGGGGATCCAGCCTGCGATCACCGCCAGAACTGCGGCACCGCCCACGGAGGCCAGAAGCAAGCCTGCCCACGAGAAATCCGTTCCGATTATCTGCACATCGACGCCTTCGCGGACGGCAGTGAAATAAATCGCCGACAGCACGCCGGCACCAAACCCCAGCGCGCCGCCCGACATGCCGAGAAGAATGTGTCTCGACATAAACATGACCAGAACGTGTTTGGCCGAAACGCCGAGCGTGCGGAGGATGCCGATCTCGTCCCGCCGCGTGCGGACATTGGTGAACCCGAGCACGGCAACCCAGACGGCACAGGCCGTGACTACCACGGGTATCAGTACGGATGCGAAGCGTTCGCGGCTCTGGCGAAGTATCGCCCGGGCGGTCGTTTCGTTTTCTACGGCCAGCCGGGCCTGCTCGGCAACTTTCGTGCGAGCCTCGGCCCGTGCGATGGCGCGGGAGCCCCGCTCTATGACCTGTGTGTTCGGCAAAACAGCGGCGATTTCCTTGCGTATCATAGGTAGCGCGTCGCCGGTACAATGGCATTCGAGAGCAAGGATAGCATTGATCATCCCCGGCTTGTCCAACAGTTCCTGGGCTTCGGCCAGATAGATCCAGGCTGTGATGTCGTCCTTGTTGCCGCGCTCCTTGTAGCAGGTATTAACCTTGAATAACTTTCCCATCAGCTCAACATCGTCGCCGACTTTGATATCCATGCTTCGATGCAGCTCGTGTCCCAGTGTTATTGTCCCGGGCGGCACAGACTGTACGAGCGGCTTGACAAGGCTCTTGTGCAAATTGGGAACCTCGCCGCGAGTGCCGACCAGGATGATCTTGCGCTTGCGTTCGGGCCACTCGATCTTCTGCTGCAAGCTGGGAAGAAAATGCCGGACCGTGACGACGCCGGAATCGGCCAGCTTCTCCACGTAATCCTCGGGCATGTACTTCGAGGCATAATCATCAGAATACCAGTCCGAAAGATTCTGGTCTTTGGGAAGGATGACGACGTTGAAGCCGAGCTTGAGCATGGCCTTTCGCGTTTCATCCTGCAACTGAGCCATGTTTGCGGCCAGCTCGGCCTGCTTTTCCTCGAGGATTTGCCCCGTTTGGATATCATGGATTCGCAACAACGTGACAGCGCCGATGAGCGAGCCGCTGGCAACCATCACGGAGAAAACTCCCAAGGCAAAGTTAAACTTGCGATGCAATATTTCGCGTACCAGCAAACTCCAGATCGTCATGAATGCACCGACAAAAAATCAAATATCAGAAATCAACATAAAGGCACAAAGGGGCAAAGGGCCAAAGGCACAAAGTTATGGCAGGCCGCTCTGTGCCTTTGTGCCTATGTTCCTCTGTGCCTTTGTTCATCAATTTTGCATCCCTCGACTTCGCTCGGGACAAGCTTTACATTTTGATTTTCTATTTTTTCTTCCTGCTCACTGCCAGCGTCCCCAAGACCACCACCAGCATTAGCCCGCCCAGTGAGACGGCGGCCGTTCCCATAACTCCGAGGCCTCGCACTTGGCGTGTCTCGACTACCTCGCCCTGTACCTCGTTGACATCGATCGGATTAGTAATCGACACTTCGAGCGTCACAGGTTCTACTTCTTCTGCTTCTTCCGTTTCTTCAACGGCAGCAGGTGGATCATCAGGCGAATCACTTTCAGCTACCTGAGCGGTGACGTCAAGTTCGACCTGGACCGGCTCCGGGTCATCCGGGAACACACTGGTCAGCTCCGGCAGTTCCTCCTCTTCCGCGGTCGCGTAGAACTCCTCGTAGTATTGCATCACAGCGCCGTCCCAGTTAACCGCCATCAGCAAATCCACGCCTGGGTTCATCATTTTGATTTCGCACCCGCATGGCCCGCTCAGGAATGCCGCCGCTTCGCGAATATTGTCGGCGTTGATGCCCTCGCCTATGAGCGTATAGAGGGCCCGGCCTCGTCCGAAGACCGGAACCGCCATCGGCTCTTTTACATACTCGTCGAGGTCAGGCTCGCTGTGCATGATCATCGACAGCAGAGCACGCTCATTCGGATCTGTTCGCGAAAGGGACACCGTCGAGAACTCGAACGACACACTCGGCATGTCCATCTCCTGGACCGGAGGCGCGAACTCCATCAACTCCTTGGTCACCGTCTCCAGTTCCTTCTGGAGCAGTTCCAGCGCTGCTTTGTCCTTGGCTTTGTCGCCCGATTCGACGAAAATCCAAACTCCTGTCTGCCCTTCGGTCAGACGCTTGGCCACCTCTGTGCGCGTCCGGGACTGAATCAGCACCGCCACCGTCGCCGGTGTAAACTCGCCCGACCAGAAGGGTGCCGCCCGGCCTTTATGCCAGGGGTACCACAGTACGAGGGCCGGCAGTTTTTCCGGAACCTTATCACCCAGCAGGTTCTTGACATCTTCTTCGGCTGCCGAATCGAGATCCATTCTGGAAAGGCGCAGATTCAGGAATTCGGCCGTTTCGCCCTCGAAAAGCCTGGCGGCGGGGTGGTCGTCGGCGATCGGGCCCCGGTGGACCAGAACCCCGTCATAGAAATCCGCGGGCCATCTCTCCAGAGCATACCTGAAGACCGGCGTCGAACACGCATACAAGGCCTGAGATGACAATGCAAAAATCAAAATGCAAAGTGCAAAATTGGTGAACACAGGCACAGAGGAACATAGGCACAAAGGCACAGGGTGGCCTTCTATAACTCTGTGCCTTTGGCCCTTTGCGACTTTGTGCCTTTGTTTTGATATTTGATTCTTGATATTTGATCTTTCCATTTCTATCTGCCCCACCTGAAATTTGCGTTGCTTCTTCATTTTATCCACGGTCCCTACGATACCAGAGGGCTTTTTGTTTGTCAAGAAACCGTATTTTACCATCTTTGGTGCTCGCAAGCAACCAGCCTGGGATGATAATGCAAAAATCAAAATGCAAAATTAGGGCAGTCATCCGCCTACGGCGGATTCCACATTTCTCATCTGTATGGTATTATCGTTATTCGCGTAGGGGCGACTCCCTGTGGTCGCCCGGCTCCCCGTGGCCGCCCTCATCCTTGGCATAGAGAACGGGCGGGCACAGGGACCCGCCCCTACGAGGTGCCTTTCGTTGTCAAACGTGATTGACCATTCGTAAGAATTCATCACAATGGCAACCAGGAAGATATAGTTTGTTTGAATAATGTGATTCAGGACAATCGCCTGCAAGGGACCTCCAGGGGCTGCGCCCCTTCCGGCCCCTGAGGCGTGCGTTAGACCGAAGAGGATTTGCTTCCATGACCAAATCGCTCGCATCACAAAAACGTGCGCAGTCGGCCGCCGAGGAAATCGCCAACGGCGTTAGCCATGGTGTAGGCCTCCTGGCGGCAGTCGCAGTTTCGCCAGTTCTTATAGTCTCTGCGGTTCAGCGTGACAGCTCTGCTGGAATCGTGGGCGCGAGCGTCTTCGCGTTCACGATGGTGCTGCTGTACCTTACATCCACACTCTACCACATACTGGCGAGGAATAAGGCCAAACGGGTATTGCGGATTCTTGACCACGGCGCCGTCTTCCTGCTGATCGCGGGCACGTATACGCCGTTCACGCTTGGGGTGCTTCGAGGCGCCTGGGGCTGGACTCTGTTTGGACTCGTTTGGGGTATAGCTGTTGTGGGTGTCCTCCTCAAGTCTATCGGGGGCGTAAGGTACCAAAGGCTCTCAACGATTTTGTATCTTGCCATGGGTTGGCTCATCATAATTGCCGTCAAGCCGTTGTGGCTCAATATGCCATCGCGGGGCCTGTTTTGGCTGGCGGCGGGAGGAGTGGCCTACACAGCGGGGGTGGGGTTTTACGCAGCCAAGCGTATTCGGTATGCGCACTTTGTTTGGCACCTGTTCGTTATGGCGGGTACTGCATGTCACTTCATCGCAGTGCTGAGATATGCGGGTTAGAACTGAGGAGAGAAGATCTACGTGAGAACCTCTGGGTAAGTGACTACAACACGGGTCAGTATACCGAACCGGGTGTGGCCGCCTACCTGTTTACGAACAACGAAAACGAACCTGTCGACCTGTCTTGTTTTGGCTGCCGTACTCCTGATGGCCTCAACCGTCCTCGGCCAATAGACCGGCATGCGAAAGGGATTGACTATTCGTGACGCAGTGCTTCTATCGGGTCCATGTACGCGGCCTGCCGGGCTGGATAGACTCCGAATACAATCCCCACGCCTAGGGAAATGGCCAATGACAAAATAACCGACCAGGCAGCGATGCGCGGTTCGAGCGTGTAAACAATCGGCGGCAACAGGTCCGGTGAAACAATCGTCACTCCTGACCGCAAACCTCGAAACAGGGGGCCGCACAAAAGGCCGAACAGGACTCCCAGCAGACCGCCGCCGGCCGTCAGTACAACCGTCTCGGTGAGAAACTGTTGGATAATGTCTCGGCGCTTTGCGCCGAGAGCCCGACGAATGCCGATCTCGCGGGTTCGCTCGGTCACCGTGGCAAGCATGATATTCATGATGCCGATCCCGCCAACGAGCAGCGAGATGCCGGCGATGACCACCAGCAGGACATTGAACATGGCCCGGGTTCTTTCCGCCTGCTGCAGTAACTCCTTGGGCACAACAACTGCGTAGTCTTCCTTTTCGTGATATTTCTTCAGTAACGTATTGATGATGGCCGCCGTTTCGTCAACGTCGCCCACGCTGTCGACGCTCACGGTGATTTGGCTGAGTTCGACTCGTTCTCCCTGGAATTCTCCGCCGACGCGTTTCATCACGAGATCGCCAACGCGATAGCGGAGGGTCTTAAGCGGGATGTAAGCATCCAGGTTGTAATCGCGGGCATCGAGGCTGCCGCCGATCGCGGCCGAAGCCGTGCGCGGCTTGGTTTGACCGATCACCACGTAAAATTCACTTCCCACCCAGATCGTCCGGCCGATCGGGTCCTCATAAGGGAAGAGTCGCTTGGCCGTGTCGTGGGCCAGTACCACGACCTTCTTACCGCGGTCGCGCGGCGTGAGCCATCGCCCCCGCGCTATTTCCAATCGATTCAGTCCCAGGTAATCCTCGACGCATCCCACGAGTTTGGCGTCAGCCGTCCGGTTTCCCAGACGCAATTCGAAGCGAAGCTCACGCATGGGAATAGCGCGGCGAATGGTCGGAATATTCTCGACGATGCGACGGTAGTCGTCTCTCAACAGGCCATAGATCTTGATACGACTGTTAGCGGCCTGCTCGTCACTGGCGGAACTCGGCTGCTTGGTCCGTATGATGATGTTCGTGGCGCCGAGTTCCTTGATCTGTTGCTGTGCCCGGTGGCTAACGCCTTCCCCCATCGCCACCAACCAGATCACCGTACTGGTGCCGATGAAGATGCCCAATGCAGCCAGAGAGGCACGCATCTTATGGACCATAAGGTTCTTCAAGCTCAGTCGAACGATTTGGAGAAAGGAGCTTTTCATTTCTTTGTCGATTGCGAATCCACTTGCCTGGTCTTGACCCCTTGCGATTTGGACTTTTGTTTGTTCACGTTGCCGGGCGATTTCGGCTTGGCGCCGGAATCCGGCGCCTCTGCGGACTTCGGCTCGCGCGGCTCTGCTTGGTCACGTGGTTTCGCGGCCAATGCCCGGGCTTCCTGGAAGGCGAACGGATTGAGCACGACCTTGTCGGCCTCTTTCAGACCTGCCCTGACAACAGTGAACACGTTGTTGGTGTCGCCGAGTTGTAGCGAACGCCGTTCTACTCCCTCGGCCGCCTTGACCCAACAGAAGTCTCCCTGCGCGGTTTCTACGACCGCGGCGACGGGTATCGTCAGCACGTTCTCGTGCCTATCGAGGATCACTTCAACCTCTGTGCTCATGCCGGGTCTGAGCCCTGGAACCGACGGAAGCGCAATGAGCGTATCGTATTTCACCACGTATCCGTTCCACTCACCAGCCGGCTCAGTGACCGAAGCCACGGAGGAGACCTCACCGCAAAGCGTCCTGTCCGGCAACGCAACTCGGGCTGCCAGCCCCGGCCTCATACGATCGATGAAGGATTCGTGAATACTGATCTTTACCTGCATCTTGGACAGATCGGGCATGAGCAGCAGGGTTTGACCCATATGCACGGTCGCACCTTCTTCGATCTCGGGTACATACTCCCATGGTTTGCCCGTGGGATAGATCACCATGCCGCTATTTTCGGCCTTCACGGCGCAGTTCTCGATATCCGCCAACGCGAGGTCGACTTGAGCCGCTAACAGTTTGACCCGCTCCTTGTCCGCTTCGTGTCTTGCCTTGCCTGCGTTCAATTCGCCGTTTAGCGTTTCCAACTCCATTGCCTTGGTGAAATCTTTCAGAACATCGATCTCGGTCTTCTTGACTCCTACGCTCAACTCAGCTTGTGTGACCGCGAACGTTTTGTCCTGGACTTCTAATTCACTTATGTAGCCTCGCTCAGCCATCGTTTCGGCATGGCTAAGCATGTTCTGTGCAGTGCGCTGGTTCGACTGGGCAATCGCCAGGTCCTTCTCCAGGGTCATCAATTGCGTACGATACCTGCCTTCCAGGTACTCCGAGATTGCGAGTTGTGCTCTGGCCACATCAGCCTTGGAGCGTTCGGCTCCGGACCTCGTCAAATGATGATACTTCGACATTTCGTTAAATCGGTCTTCGAATGCCAGTGTCTCCAACCTGACCAGCTCATCTCCCGGCTTCACCTCCGTACCGCCCTCGATTACCCAGGTTATGGGAATCTCCCCACCTCGGACCTTGCACTTTATTTCCGTATTGACGGAACTCTCCAGAGTCCCCCGTTCGGTGACCGTTACGATCAGATCGCCGCGAGTGACCGTGTGAGTCAGCCTTGGACCGCTCTGTCGCGACGAACCAACATCCGGGATCAGTACGGCAGCCGACGCAGCGACGGCAACCAGTCCGATTGCCAGCCACGTGCGTTTGCGCCATCGACCTGGTGAGGAACCCGGGCGAGCCCTGCGGCGTTGCACCGGTGCGGTCTTTGGATGTACGTCAGTCGACATGATCGGCCTCCGAGTTCACCGGCGCGCGTGGCGCGGCTTGGTCGAGTGGTTTCAGGGCCAAAACTCGCGCTTCGGCAATGGAGGCCAGTGGATCGAGCACGACCTCATCGGCCTCCTCTAGACCCGCCTTGACCACAATGGACTTGTCGTTGGTGTCACCGAGCTGCAATGTCCGACGTTGTTTTATGCCCGCAGCAGTGTTGATCCAACAGAATGTTCCCTGCCACGTCTCTACCACTGCATCGGCGGGTATGGTCAGCACATCCTCGTGCCGATCGATGATCACCTCCACCTCGGCGCTCATGCCGGGCTTGAGCCCTGAAACCGGGGGCAGCTTGATGACCGTATCGTATTTCACCACGTTTCCGGTCCACCAGCCGGCCGGCCGGGTGACCGAGGCCACCGAGAGAACCTCGCCGTCCAGCGTCTTGTCCGTCAGCGTGATCCGAGCAGCCAGTCCCGGCTTGATGCGGTCAATAATGGATTCGTGAATGCCGACCTTCACCTGCATCTTGGACAGGTCGGGCATGAGCAACAGGGTTTGATTCCGGTGCACTGTCGCACCTTCTTCGATATCGGGTGCCTTCTTCCACGCTGCCAGAGAGGGGTAAATCACCAGGCCGCTTTGTTCGGCCTTCATGACGCAGTACCCGAGTTCCACCACTGCCAGATCGCGGCGCGCCGCATCCATTTCGGCCCGTTCCTGGTTCGCGGCATGTCTGGCTCTGGCGGCGTTCAAGTCGCCCTTGAGCGTTTCCAGCTCCATGGCCTTGGTGAATCGTTGCAGGACATCGATTTGGATGTTCGTGACATTCACGTTCAACTCAGCGCGTGTGCGTGCGAACGTCTTGTCTTCGACGTCTAATCCACTGACGTAGCCGCGCTCGGCCATGGCCTGTGCATGAGCCAGCATGTTCTGCGCGGTACGCTGGTTCGACATGGCAATGGCCAGGTCCTTCTCCAGGGTCATCAACTGCGTGCGATATCGGCCCTCCAGGTACTCCGAGATGGCGAGTTCTGCTCTGACCACGTTCGCTTTGGATCGTTCGGCCGAGGACCTCGACCAATGCGCATACTTGGTGCGTTCGTTGATGGCGTCTTCGATGGCCAGCGTGTCCAGACACACCAATTCATCACCCGGCTTGACTTGTGTTCCGCTTTCGATGACCCAGATGACGGTGCTATGCCCTCGGACTTTGCATTTTATCTCCGTGTTGTCGGCGCTCTCCAGAGTCCCCTGTTCGGTCACTGTGACGACCAGGTCGCCACGCGTGATTGTGTGAGTCAGCTCAGGATTGTTCTGCCGCGACGAACCGACACCTGAGATCAGCGCGACAGCCGAGGCAACCACAGCGACAACACCAATCGTAAGCAGAGTACGTCTTCTCCATCGGCTTGGTGAGTGACGCTGGATCCCTTCAAGCACGTCAGTCGACATGATTGGTCTCCCGGTTCATCGGCTCGCGCGACGCTGCTTTGTCAAGGGGTTTCAGTACCTCCGCTTGTGCTTGCCCAATGGAGGCAAGCGGATCGGGCACGATCTCTTCTCCTTCCTCCAGGCCCGCCTCAACGACAATGAAATTGTTGTTGCTGTCACCGAGTCGCAGCGACCTGCGTTTTGCTCCATCGACCGTCTTGACCCAACAGAAGTCTCCCTGCGCAGTTTCTACCACCGCGGTTACAGGAATCGTCAGCACGTCCTCGTGCCGATCAACGATCACCTCAACCTCGGCGCTCATACCGGGCTTGAGCCCTTGGACCGAGGGCAGCGCAATGATCGTGTCGTATTTCACCACATTTCCAGTCCACCACCCGGCAACCTCCCCATCCAGCGTCTTGTCCGGCAGCGTGACCCTGGCGGCCAGCCCCGGCTTGATACGCTCGACAATTGACTCATGAATGCCGACCTTCACCTGCATCTGAGACAGGTCAGGCATGAGCAACAGGGTTTGATCCCGGTGCACGGTCGCACCTTCTTCAATCTTAGGCGCTCTCTTCCACTTTTCAGCCACGGGGTAAATCACCAGGCCACCTCGTTCGGCCTTGACAACGCAGTGCTTGAGCTCGGCCAACGCGAGATCGCGACGCTCGGCATCCATTTGGGCCCGTTCGCCCTCTGCGGCGAACCTTGCTTTGGCTGCATTCAAATCGCCATTGAGTGTTTCCAGCTCCATGGCCTTGCTGAATTGTTCCAGCACATCGACTTGGGTCTTCTTGACGTCTACGTTCAACTCGGCTTGTGTGACTGCGAACGTCTTCTCTTCGACTTCTAATCCACTGACGTAGCCCCGCTCAGCCATCCTCTCGGCATGGGCAAGCATGTTCTGTGCAGTAAGCAGGTTCGACCGGGCAATGACCAGGTCCTTCTCCAGCGTCATGAACTGGGTGCGATACCTACCTTCCAGGTACTCCGGGATGGCGAGTTGGGCTCGGGCCACATTCGCTTTGGCTCGTTCGGCTCCTGACCTCGTCAAATGAGCATACTTCGTGCGTTCAGCGATGGCGTCTTCGATGGCCAGTGTATCCAATCGCACCAGTTCATCTCCCGGTTTGACCACGGTCCCACTCTCGATTACCCAGATGATGGTGTTGTGACCGCGCACTCTGCATTTGACCTGCGTGTTGTCAGCGCTCTCCAGGGTTCCCTGTTCGGTGACCGTGATGATAAGTTCGCCACGCGTGATCGTGTGGGTCAGCTCAGGACCGATCTGCTGTGATGAACCGGACCGTGGCATCAGCATGGCAGCCGATGCCAACACTCCGACCCCGCCGATCGCCAGTAGCGCAGGTATCCAGCGCCGGCCGGGCGCGGCCGGTGGATCAGGGCGTTGCTGCGCGAGCGGCGTTTCTGAACCGGCGTCAGTCGACATGATCGGTCTCCGGTATCACAGGCCTGCGCGGCTTTGTGTCCTCGAGTGGTTTGAGCACCTCATCTTGTGCCTGGTCAATAAGGGCCAGCGCATTGAGTACGACTGCTTCGCCTTGCTTCAAACCTGCCTTGACCACAATGAACGAATCGTTGCTGTCACCGAGTTGCAGGGGACGTCGTACGGCTCCCTCGGCCGTCCTGACCCAACAGAAGTCACCGTCGGTCGTTTCCACGACTGCGGCCACGGGTATGGTCAGCACGTTCTCGTACCGGTCCATGATCACTTCGACCTCTGCGCTCATGCCTGGCTTGAGCCCCTGTTCCGGGGCAAGCTCGATGATCGTGTCGTATTTCACCACATTTCCGGTCCACCAACCGGCCGGTCGCGTGACCGGGGACACAGAGGAAACCTCCCCGTCGAGCGTCCTGTCCGGCAACGTAATCCGGGCCGCCTGTCCCGGCTTGACGCGGTCGACGATGGACTCGTGTATTCCGACCTTTACCTGCATCTTCGCCAGATCGGGCATGAGCAGCAGGACCTGATCCTTACGTACGGTCGCACCCTCCGTGATGTCGGGTGTTTGCTTCCACGCGGCAGCCGAGGGGTAAATCACCAAGCCGCTCCTGTCGGCCTTAATGACGCAGTTCTCAAGTTCCTCCTTGGCACGAACGAGACGCGCCTCATCCATGGCGTACCCCGCCTCATCCGCTTGCAGCTTTGATTTGGATGCCTTCAGGTTGCCGTTCAGTGTCTCCAGCCGCATTTCCTTGGTGTATTTCTTTAGTACGTCGATCTCGGTCTCTGCGACCTCCAGTTCCAGTTGGGCCTGAGTGACCGTGAAGGCATTGCCCTCGACCTCCAATTCCGTAACGTAGCCACGCTTAAACAACTTATTGGAATTGGCCAGCATCTTCTCAGCGGTCTGAAGATTCGTCCTGGCAATCGTCAATCCCCTGTCCAACGACTTCAACTGCGCTTTATAACTGCCCTCCAGATACGCCGGGATGGCGATCTGGGCTTTGGCCACCTCAGCCTTGGACTGTGCGAGGGTGGCAGCCGCTGTATGAAAATTCGTCGTTTGCAGACTGATAGCATCCTCAATTCGCTTGGTATCCAACCTGACCAACTCGTCGCCCGCCTGCACAACCGTACCGCCGGCGATCACCCAGGTAACGGTGCTGTAGCCGCGCACCTTACACTTGATTTCCGTGTTGTTGGAGCTCTCTAGGGTCCCCTGTTCGGTGACTGAGACAACCAGGTCGCCGCGCGCAATCGTGTGCGTCAACGTGGGACCGGATTCGCCGTCAGACATGGCCCCGGGGATCAGCGCGACAGCCAACGCCAACACAGCGACCATGCCGATCAGAAGCAAACCCCGTTTCCAGTGTCGGGCGCCTGGAGATTTCTGAGGGCGGCTGTGAGCCTGCGAATTTTGTCTCTTCGGAGGCATGTCAGTCGACATGATCGGTCTCCTTCATGAGTTCCACATGCTGGCTGTCAACCTCGACCGGACGGCCCTGGACGGGGCCGTCAGATGTTTCAACCGCTGCCGAGGCCAGTGCATCCGGTTCCTGTGGTGAGCGGTCCGCCAACTCGATCCATTCGCTTGGCAGGGCGGGTGGCAGGCTCGACGTATAGCTGTCAGATGCGCCGGTGAGGTCGGAATTCGAAACGGGATGGTCTATCCAGTCGCCGTCCCGGTCGAGCTTCATGGTACCCAGCTCGCGCGCCAAACGCATGCGTGCCGCGTAGTAGTTGAGCCACACACCCATGAAGTTGTTCTGTGTGTTGCGCAGGGCAGCCAGCGCCGTCAGAAGGTTAGTCGCCGCGGTGGGTCCGAATTGGGCGGGTCGTTGTCCCGGCTGCGGAGGCCGCACAGGTGCATAAAACGCTGCACGCGTCATATCAACGCGCCGAATCGCAATTGTGACGGCACGCCGTTGAATCTCCAGGTCCAAGCGCAATTGCTCAATCTGTCGCAGCAACCCGCGCAGCCCCAGGTGGAGCGAGTCATGTGACTGGATGAAGTTGCGACGACTCTGTTGATAGTCGATCAGCGACTGGCGATAGTTGTTCCGTTCCAACAGTCGAGTGAAAGGTGCGTCAAATTCCAATCCCAGCCGCAGATTTCCCGTAGAGCCGCGAAAACTGACAGGGTTGTTCCGCGCCGTTCGAATATCGCCATCCGCGGTGACATTAAGCACCGACTGCAGAGCGTCGGCGTCAAGCTGGATTGACCGCCAACTATCCACCAGTGCCGCCCGGCCGTTCATGAAATCCAGGCGGTTTGCCAGGGCGACTCCGTATGCGTCCTTTGAGTTCAATTCGATTGTTTCAACGCTGACCGCTTCGAGGCGAGCACGCGCCTGAACCAGGATCGAGCCCTGAACGAGGCGCAGCAGGTCGGTAAGCCAGACGATGGTCTTCTCAAAGGTGACCTTCTTGGTATCCTCGGAGAGTCCGTCTCGAAGGATCTTTAGTTCAGCCTGAACTTGCCCGAACTGCTGTTTGAGGTCCGCCAATCCCTCGCGCAGGCGTTCTCTGTCGGCTTGAAACTGGCTCCTTTCCTCGCCGGTCATCGTTTGTTCGCGAGCCGGCACAGCCTCCTCCATACGCGCCAGGTCCGGGGATACATCGTTCAGTTGGCGCCGAGCCGACTCGACAAGCGTTGAGGCATCTGTCAGCATCTGAGCAACCGATTCGACGCCCGCATCGTCCGACAACCCGCCCGCACGATCCTGCAACGTGACAATCGCGTCTTCGACCGCGGTTGCCTCGCGCGCGACCAGTTGAAACTGGCGAATCAGACTGTCGTCCAGTTCGATGGGCAGGTCCGGCGGCAAGCCGAGCGTACCGGTCTTGTAGCGATCGAGGGTCAGCTCAAAGCTATTGTGAATTTGCAGTAAGTCGGCTCGCTCGTTTTGAATGCTCTGGTGAAACTGGTCAACTTGCACCAGGTCGATCACGCCAATGTCCTGGAAGGCTGCCAGCCGTGCCAGAGTCCGCTCCTGAAGGCTAAGGTTGTCCTCGGTGTTGCGCTTCCGCTGGAGTTGTTGCAGCAGGCCGATATAACCGCCGACGAAGCCCTGACCGGAAAATCCTGTGATGACCGTACTGCCACCGCCCCGTCGCGGCCCGGCAACACCCAACTCGCCAATTGCGACTTGCGTATAGAAACCCTGGCGGTATTGATGGTAAGCACGCAGGTTCGCAAGCAAGGCGCGCTCGACAATAGTCAGTTGTTCTAATGCGATATCCCGCCCCGCCCCGCGCAACAATGGCTGAATGAACGAGAAATTTGCCAGCGAAGCGGCGAAGTTTGTGTCACTGCCGGTGAACTCGAACACGAACGAGTTGGCGAATCCGACCAAAAGCTCACCCGCGCTGGCAAATAGCCGTCGTCCCTGGAGCGTCGGATTCCCCGCCGATGAACTGCCCACGGTCAGTTGATCATTATTCAGGTCGTGTCTGACGCCATATCCGCCAAAGAACTGTGTATCCAGGCGGAATCGCTCTGCCGTAACGTCCAATGCAGACAGATAGAGCGTCTCCAATTGGCTCTGGTGGGACGGCGAGTGTACGTAAGCGAGTTTGAGCGCAGAGTCGGTGTTGAGTTTGATCGAGCCATCGTCGTCCAGTTCGACATATTCGGCGAGTGCCTTGCGCCACGCGGGATTCTCCAATTCAGCCCGAATACCGTTATCATGCCAGTGCTTCCATCCTTTTTTCCCGTCAACCAGACGCATGTACTCGTGCGAGGCAGGATCGTCCGGGGGCATCGGGGGGCGATCCGGATCGCAGGGATCAAAGTATCGACTGCGAGGATCAATCTCGATGCTATGGTCAGCCGCGTGCCATCGCGGATCATGGTTTCGCTCGGCGATCGCATCGTATGCCTCTCGATCCGCTTGAAGTCGGTGCTCTGTGCGCGAACACCCGCCGGCGGCGATAACGACGGACGCCAGCAGAACAGGCATCACCCACCCAGCCGCCGCAATGCGGTCACGCTTTCTTCTCAACGTCCGCAGAATGTCGGGCTCTGAGATAGTCATCTTGAAAGTGTCACGGTTGACGGCTGCGAATCCTGACATCTGTTTGGACAAATTCTTGGTACTATCGGCAATCTATGTCCTTTTGAACCGGGATTTCCCATTTGACTTTATGAACAGTGCTCCTGTATGCCACGCTGTCTATAATAGCATAATATGGGGTCCGATGTCAACTCCTTTGACCGTCAACGCGGCTGACATTCCTGCCAGAAAGGGTCAAAGAACATATGGGTTCGTTGAAGATTCAGCAGTTTTGGCGTTCTTTCGACGTGCCGGGACCTAGTGCGTTTGTTAGAGTGCCTAAAGGCGCTTCTGAAAGCACAAGGGGAATGGAGCCTATGGGATTCGAACCCACGACCTCTTGCATGCCATGCAAGCGCTCTCCCAACTGAGCTAAGGCCCCGAAGTGTGTCGATGATAGCACAAGTGCAGGATATTGGCAAACAAATTCTCCACTTTTGTCTAATTTTGCCCCTGCAGCTCGACAATGTGCCTGCGGATTGTCCTTCTCCGCCCGGAAGATCATTATGCCTTTCAAGAACCGCTGATGATCAAGAGACAGATCATTGTCATTCAACACCGAATGTCCCACCCGATTGATGGTGGATTATCACTCGGCCAAGCAGCAAAAAGCCTCGATGCTCACGTCTCGCCAAGCATGAGTTGTTCAGCCATCGTTTGAAGGTTTCTCAACACAGTCTCCTGTGGCATGCGGGATTTGCCGAACCGATCTGGCCCTTCGGTGATGTTTTCCTCGGCCCGCCGGATACACCCTTAGGATGTGACGAAGATAATAGGCGAGATTGTCGAAACGCGCGATGTTCTGCTTGTAGAAATTGTAATGCGGACCGGCATAAAGAGAATTTTACAGATGCCGTAAGGGCAACGTGTAAGAATTGTGGCTTGAAGTTCGATGTCGAGTTTTCACTTCCGGCATGTCCCCAATGCCGCGGTGAGGATTTCGAGTTGCTACCAGGTACACCTTTGGTGCCTGAAGAAATACATTTTCAAACGGACTAATCCCATGAAAAAAATAAATATTGAATTTTTTTTTCTGCCAAGACGACGAGTCTGCTTTCGAGAATGTGTTGTTTGAGACCGAGCGGAGGAGATTGTGTCTGAACATGATTTCATCTCCCGGTTCGCGTAAGACAGCTATTCTTCACGGGATGATAAACGAGTTGAGAGGCAAAATGAAAATCGGCGTGATCGCCGGCGATATCCAGAACGACATCCATGCCGAAAGAATCACCGGCGACCGAAGCGCCCGTTGTTCAAATCAACGCCGAAGGCGCATGCCATTTGTCGGCGCCTCGGATCAGCGAAGCGCTGAAGACCTTGGGCGTCGATGATCCGGATTTGATTCTAATTGAGAACGCAGACAATTCAGTCTGTCCATCCGTTTCTTCCTCTGGCCAGAGCGTCAAGATCGCGGTCCTTCTCAGCGGCCGAAGGTGATGACAAGCCTGCGAAATATCCAGGCATCTTTACAGAATCAAAAGTGTTGCTTCTCAACAAGATTAATCTGCCCGCCGGCGGGCACGTGGAATTCGATGCCGAACGAGCGAAAACCGATGCCCGCAGCCTGAATAAATCTCTCGAAATTTTCCCAATATCAGCCGGGATCGGCGATAGGTTAGCTAACTGGCATCACTGGCTCGGCAAGTCCGTCCGCCAAAACGCCCCACAACCGTAAAACGCATACTATTTCCCTTGCGATTGGTAGAGACCGTATTGGCGAATATAGCCTGAAACGGCCGGATGGAGCATTCTAGAGACATCTCGGCCTTCGGTAAGCCTCTTTCGTATTTCCGTACTGCTTATGTCCACAAGAGGTGTTTGGATGATGTTTCGCTGGAGTTTATCGACGCGCCGGCGGCCCCAAATGACTTCGAATTTCGCGAAGTCCGGAGGCTCACAACCCGCTCTCTGCATCGTGGTCAAATTACAGGCATCGATCAGTTCGATAATCATATGCCAATGTGCCAGGTCATCGACGCCATCGGCACCGAGAAGCCAGTAGATTGAAGCTTTACCTTCATACTCTTTCTGAAACCTCTGGACTGTTTCCAAAGTGTAGCTCGGCGCGGGCTTTTGTAATTCAAAATCACTCACCTCAAAATCCTTTTCGCCGGCGGTTGCAAGAGTAATCATCTCAAGCCTCTCGTCATCACTTGCCTTGGGTAGAAAACCTTTTAGCGGCGAGCGCTTGGCGACAATGAAAACGAGTTTCTCTGCGCCAATATGCTTTGCTGCATCACCGGCAACTGTAGTATGACCGAGATGGATCGGATCGAAGGTGCCGCCGAACAGGACTATTCTTCTTTTGGCCATAAGAACTAACAGCTAAACTGTGTGTTGTTTAAGGAAACACTACAAAATAAATCACAAAACATCAATCGACAAACAGGGTCAACAAACGACAGAACTCTTTCAGTTTCATCTTAGCCATTGTCAATAAGCAGTATAGTAGAAGATTTATGAGGTTCTGTAAAAGGTTGATGGCAAAAATTTTTGTCAAGTATTACTAAAGTTTTAGACGATAAAAAATATATAAAATATTCTTAAATTTTTTTCTGTCGTTGTTCGACAAAGTTTTTTAATGTGAATCAGTATCGTGATGTTAACAAAGGAACGTAAAAGGAGTTTTGTCAACCTAAAGGAGGTGACACAATAATGGCAAAGAAGAAAGCAAAGAAGAAAGCAAAGAAGAAAGTAGCAAAGAAGAAGGCAAAGAAGAGAGTAGCAAAGAAGAAGACAGCAAAGAAGAAGGCCAAAAAGAAGAAAGCAACAAAGAAGAAGGCCAAGAAAAAAGTGACAAAGAAGAAGGCCAAGAAGAAAAAAGCCAAGAAGAAAAAAGCCAAGAAGAAAAAGGCCAAGAAGAAAAAGAAAAAATAGCGCAGGAATTTAGTCAAAAGCCCGCTTGCTGTCGGGCTGCCGGCAGATGCCGGTTAGTTGACAAATGGAAGGTTCTCTCGTCAGGGTAGAACCTTCCATTTTTTTCTATGTAGAATGAGCATCCTGCCTACTCGACATCTTCTTGCAAATCGCCCTCCGACTGCTTATACTGCCGGCCTGTGCTTAATCCAGACTTTTGGAGTTGTATAGGCTCTGTCTGACAACTCCGTCGTCGGGTGCGAGATCGAGCGGTTTTTCGCCTGGCAAAGACGGCGAAGCAGGCGATATTGGCTTTATCGTCGATGTCCGCCTCCGGCGGAGATGCAGTCAGGCGGAAAATAAGCCGCTCGAAGCCAGGTCGAGTTTTCAGACAGAGCCCAGGGCGATTCACAACAAGGGCAGCAAGATGGACTATTTCAACTACAAAAACGGCGAACTCTTTGCCGAAGACGTGAGCGTTGAGGCAATCGCCGAAAAGGTCGGCACGCCGGTTTACATCTACAGCAAAGCAACCTTCCTGGATCATTTCCGGAAGATCAACGAGGCCTACAGCGGGCTCGATACCACGGTCTGCTATTCCGTCAAGGCATGCGGCAACGTGAACATTCTCAGGTTTATGGCCGATGCAGGCAGCGGATTCGATGTCGTCAGCGGCGGAGAGTTGTATCGCGTTTTGCATGCTGGCGGCGATGCATCACAAGTCGTCTACGCTGGAGTGGGCAAAACCGACACGGAAATAGTCGAAGCATTGGACGCCGGGATTGGCTATTTTAACATCGAATCAGAGGCGGAGTTGGAGAACCTGATCCGATTGGCGAGCCAGCGGAGCAAGCAGGCGAAAGCTGCACTGCGCGTCAATCCCGATGTCGACTACAAGACCCACGCCTTTATAACCACGGGCAAGAAAGAAACTAAATTCGGCGTGGATATCGAGAGGGCGATGAAGGTTTTCGCAGATTACGGCGATAACCCGGCCGTGAGTCTTTGCGCCCTTCACGTGCATCTGGGCTCGGGCGGCAAAAGAATCGATCCTTATGTCGAAGCGGTGGAAAAGATCCTGCCGCTTATAGACCGGCTCCGTGACAAAGGCCACACGATCGAAGCGATCGACCTCGGCGGCGGTTACGGCGCCGACTATGAGTCCGATAGGGTGCCCTCGGCAGCCGAATACGCATCAGGGATTGTCCCGCTCTTGAAGAATAAGGAAGTAAGACTCATCCTTGAGCCCGGCAAGAGCATCTGCGCCAATGCGGGCATAATGCTCACTCGCGTGCTCTATATCAAGCACGGAGGCAGCAAGAAATTCGTTATTGCCGATGCAGGAATGAATGATCTCATCCGGCCTTCGTTGTACGATGCGTTCCATTTCATCTGGCCTGCCAAGGCCGATGAGAAGTTCGCCGCCCATAAGCGCACCAAAGATTTGAAGCCGGAGGGGGCAGAAATCGTCGATGTGGTCGGCCCGATCTGCGAAGGCGCGGATTTCTTCGCAAAAGACAGGGCCTTGCCGCCGACAAGACGTGGTGATTTGCTCGCTGTTTTTACGGCAGGTGCTTACGGGTTTACCATGAGCAGCAATTACAATGCACGGCCCCGGGCCGCCGAAGTCCTCGTTGATGCCGGGGAGTTTTGTGTTATCAGCCGACGAGAGGCATACGAAGACTTGATCTCGCTTGAAAAATGAACTTTTCCGCTACCATTGTCTACTAGGAGTCTGTCGGAGAACCCCGTCGTCGGCCCGAGAGCGAGCCATTTTTTTGTCTGGCAAAGACGGCGAAGCAGGCGATATTGGTTTTATCGTCGATGCAGCCGGATGCGGCCAGGCGAAAAAAGAGCCGCTCGAAGCCAGATCGAGTTCTCCGGCAGGCTCCTGGGGCGGACAAATAACCTCGAAAATCAACCAAAGGCCGAGTTGAGCCTGCCAACAACGGGGTGGAGGAGGCTATAAGGCAGGTTATGGTCCGGTAACTTTCACTGCGGCGAGAACAGCCAAGAGGCCAAGCACAAGCAATGCAGCCCTCATTATTCGCATGAGTTGTGTCCTGGGCTCCACGAACCGCCATATGAAGGCGAAAGTCGTCGCGATTAGCGACAGGCGTAATGCGAAAAATAGGATACTTCTAAGCATAGATCTAAAATACCCTATTTTAACGCACAAGTCAAGGTAAAAATGCCCCGCCTTAACTGCTGCGTTGGCCGGAAGATACAACAAACACTCCGGTGGACAGTTTGCCAAGTTTCACGTCGTTTCCATTTTCTGGCGCCCCGCAGACTGTTTCCTGGAAAAACAAAAAACAACAAAAAAAAGGGTGGGCCTTGTGCATGTGCGCCTTGCATGCCAAATATGCCGGCGATGCGGCCGGATAGCCACGGTTTCAGTATTGATAAGGGATCTTTGTCACGTCTCTGGGTGAGTCTGCCCAAACGAAGGCTTTTGGGCGCGAAATATGCCCCATGTATTTTTTGACACAAACATTAAAGTATTCAAAAAAGGCGAGCCGAACAAGATGTTTAGATGTTTGGTGACTTAACTTTTTTCTGTTACTTTAGTAGGAGAGTCGAAGATGCACTATTTGGAAGAAGTGAAGAAATGGCTTGGTGAGATTACCGAAGTGTTTTTGCTCCTGATCGCCCTCGGGATCATTGCTCACATTCTATTCGGCGAGACCCTGCCATTCTTTGGAAGCGTGGTGCCCAATCTCACCGGGCTAATTACGGACTTGGGCGAAAATGGACTGGTGGGTTTGATCGCTTTAGGGATCATCATCTACCTGTTCCAAAGGCGGAAAGCCTTCGCACCACATCAGCAGTAACTTATTTGCCAGTTGAAGTGGCACGCGATAAGACTCCCTGACCTTTCGGGCCGTCGAGGAGCAACCTGCTGCAATTCTGTGTGACAGGTTCTATGACAATGCCACGTTCAGCACTTTTGGGGTGGAATGACGGAGCGTATACTTTACGCTCCGTTTTTTTTCTGTCCTTCCACATCTTCACGACCCTCGGTTCTTGCCCCGAACAAAATCCCGGACCGACTCACAGACTTCTTGACGCCGACGCCGCTTAACGTACAATACATACAGTGGCGTCCACCTGCTTCCAAACGGTGGGGATGTTCCGGAATTGATCATGTTCTGCACGTGGAGTCGAGCCCATGGAACGGCGTTCATTTCTCAAACTTGCCGGTTGTACATACACATCCTCATTGCTGGGCGGCAATGTGTCGGTTGCCGCCCCTGCGCGCGCCGGCAAGTCGGACGGCAGCGTTTTCCTCGATCGCGATTTGCTCTCGAATAGAAACCAGAACCGTTCGGCGGTTGCCTGCCGAAACGGAATTGTCTGTTCGAGCCAGCCTCTGGCCAGCATGGCGGGTATCGACATTCTCAAGGCCGGCGGCAACGCGGCCGATGCGGCCATATGTGCCAATGCCATGTTGAGCCTGGTCGAGCCGATGATGTGCGGGCCCGGCGGTGATCTGTTTGCCATTGTATGGAACGCCAAGGAGCGAAGACTGATGGGTCTCAACGCCAGCGGTCGCGCGCCGTACGATTGGAGCATAGGCAAGGCAAAGGCCCTGGGGCTCAAAGAAATCCCCATCTACGGCCCATTGTCCTGGAGTGTCCCCGGTTGCGTCAGCGGATGGGCCGCCCTGCAGGAGAAACTGGGGCGGTTCGACTTGGCAAAGACTCTTCAAGCGGCCATTTCCTATGCTCGCGGAGGTTTTCCTCTCTCGCCGGTTATAGCTCGCTCGTGGTCCTTCAACCGCACTGACGATCCGGGTTTAGCTCAGACATTTATGCCCGGCGGCAAGTCCATACGCTTCGGAGATATCTTCAGGAACGCAGGCTTGGCGCAGCTTTTCGAGATCATCTCGCGCGAAGGCGCCAATGCCTTCTATAAGGGTCAAATTGCCGAGAGAATCGTCAAGTTCTCCAAGGCTAAAGGCGGGCGGCTTTCAACGCGTGACTTTCGAGACCACAGAGTCGACTGGGTCGAGCCGGTCAGCACGAACTATCGCGGATACGACGTCTGGGAGCTTCCGCCCAACGGCCAGGGGATTGCGGCCCTTCAGATTCTGAACTTGCTGGAACACTTTGACATCAGCTCCATGAAACCTAACTCGCCGGAGCACCTTCATCTTTTCATCGAAGCAAAGAAACTCGCCTTCGAAGACCGCGCGGTTTATTACGCCGACATGGATTTTGCCGAGGTCCCGGTGAAAGAACTGATCTCCAAAGAGTACGCGAGCCGGCGGGTCAAACTGATCGATCCCAGGCGAGCCGCTCGAAGCGTCGCGCCTGGCAGGCTCAGAGGTTCGCCAGAGACTGTGTATCTGACAACCGCCGATCATGAAGGCAACATGGTCTCGCTTATCCAGAGTATTTACTATCCTTGGGGTTCGGGTTTCGTGCCTGACGGGCTGGGATTCTGCCTGCAGAACCGCGGGCAACTGTTTTCACTCAATCCTAATGATCTCAACAGACTGGAGCCTCACAAACGACCTTTCCACACCATCATCCCGGCGTTCATGACGAAAAATGGAAAGCCTGTCTTTTCATTCGGAGTTATGGGTGGTGATTTTCAGCCGCAGGGGCACGCGCAGGTGCTGATGAATATGATCGATTTCGCAATGTCGCCGCAACAGGCGGGCGAGCAGCCTCGCGTCAGGCATATCGAAAGCTCAACGCCCACCGGCAGCAAAATGGTCGGCGGTGGCACGGTACGGTTCGAGCGACATATCGGCGAATCGACTAAGCGTAAACTTGCGGAAATGGGCCACAGGACCAAGAAAGAGGTCGGCGTTTACGGAGGCTATCAGGGTATCTGGCGCCAGGACAATCCGCTGCGCTATTTCGCAGGCTCCGACCCGCGCAAGGACGGCTGTGCCATAGGGTACTGATTACCGTTTGGAACGCCAAGGGACAATTCAACTATCGTTTGGCTCAGACTACCCGGCACGGAAGCCATCACGAGGACAACCTGTATCCGTCGGACTTCTTCCCGTTTAACACGGTCCAGCAACACGACCTGGTGACAGGCGAGCGCGGCGATGGACTCGCTCGGTCTCGAAAGTCAGGTTTTCTGCCAAAAGTGTTCTTCACCGGCTCTTCCACCGAGTACTGGACCCGCTCGGCTTCCCTTATT